>NZ_JANJXQ010000040.1 GCF_024708915.1 Thiobacillus sp. | reverse complement strand
CCGGTCTTGCGCTGCAGGCTGGCGGCCAGCGTCGGCGTATAGGCCGGACGGCCAAAAAAAGGCGCCCACACGCCGTCGCCGCCGGTTGCCACCTGGTCGGGCAGAATGCCGATCGCTTCGTGGCGCTTGAGGGCCGCCAGCTGCGCGCGCACGCCGGAGAGATCGGTCGGCACCAGCGTCGCCTGGCCGCGCTGGCGGCCGGCCAGCATCAGCGCGTCGAGCATCGGCTGGCGAGGCGGTTTGTACATGGCGGTGAAGGGATGCCGCGCCGCGCAATAGAGG
The DNA here is from genome assembly GCF_024708915.1 of Thiobacillus sp. The sequence continues at coordinate 12,739 of NZ_JANJXQ010000040.1, read as the reverse complement.
CTGATGATCTCGAAACAGCCGATATGCGGCGACAGCAGAATGATGCCTTTGCCGTCCGCGCGCGCGGCGTCGATGTGCTCCCAGCCGCTGGTACGCCTGACCAGCTTCAGCACCTTGCGGTAAGGACGCAGCCACACCGGTAGCAGTTCGATCATGGCCTTGCCGGCCTCGCCGATGCTCTTGCGCAGCAAGGCCCGGCAGCCGAGCCCGGGGACGCAGATCCCGCTGTCGAACAGGTTGTTGCGCACGCGTGCGGCATAGCGCCCGGGCGACCAGTAAAGCAGCCAGCCCAGCACGATGCCGGCGCCATGCAGCAGCGGCAGCGGCAGGCGGGCCACCAGCTTGAGCAGAAACATCATGCGGGCATACGATCTTTCACGCGCTTCAGCGCGTAGAAAGTCGGAGTCCCCTTGTGGGGCATACGACTCCACACGGGCTTCAGCCCGTAGTGGATCGGAGTCCCCTTGTGGGGCATACGATCTTTCACGCGCTTCAGCGCGTAGAAAGCCGGCGTCCGCCTGTAGGAATTGACGCGAGGGGACGCGGCGGGGCACAATGCGGCAGCCGCCGCGTTAATCTTGACAACTTGCGGGCGGGATACAAATACAGCTAAAGCGTCGCCGCTCTGTTGGTCCCCCGAGCCGGTTACGCAGTCGGTAATCGGGACTACAGGAGCTGTCATGCAAAAGGATTTCATTTTCACGTCTGAGTCGGTGTCCGAAGGGCACCCCGACAAGATGGCGGACCAGGTGTCGGATGCGGTGCTCGACGCGATTCTAACCCAGGACAAACTCGCGCGCGTCGCCTGCGAGACGCTGCTGACCACCGGCCTGTGCGTCGTCGCCGGCGAAATCACCACCTCGGCGGTGATCGACTACAACCAGATTGCGCGCCAGACCATCAAGCGCATCGGCTACGACTCGTCCGAGATCGGCTTCGACTACAACACCTGCTCGGTGCTGGTCACCGTCGGCAAGCAGTCGCCCGACATCGCGCAAGGGGTGGATCGCGCGCACGACGATTATCTCGACCAGGGCGCCGGCGACCAGGGCCTGATGTTCGGCTATGCCTGCAGCGAAACGCCGGCGCTGATGCCGATGCCGATCTACCTCGCGCACCGTCTCACCCAGCGCCAGTCCGAACTGCGCAAGGACGGCCGCCTGCCGTGGCTGCGTCCGGACGCCAAGTCGCAGGTGTCTATCCGCTACGTCGACGGCAAGCCGCATTCCATCGATACCGTCGTGCTGTCGACCCAGCATGACCCCGAGGTTTCGCACGCCCAGCTGTCCGAAGCGGTGATCGAGGAAATCATCAAGCCGGTGCTGCCGAAAGAGATGCTCACCGCCGCCACCCGCTACCTGGTCAACCCCACCGGGCGCTTCGTCGTCGGCGGCCCGATGGGCGACGCCGGGCTGACCGGACGCAAGATCATCGTCGACACCTACGGCGGTTCAGCGCCGCACGGCGGCGGCGCCTTCTCCGGCAAGGACCCGTCCAAGGTCGACCGTTCCGCCGCCTACGCCGGCCGCTACGTGGCGAAGAACATCGTCGCCGCCGGGCTGGCCGACAGGTGCATGGTGCAGGTGAGCTACGCCATCGGCGTCGCGAGGCCCACCTCGCTGATGGTCGACACCTTCGGCACCGGCAAGATCCCGGAAGCGAAAATCGTCGAACTGATCCACGCCCACTTCGACCTGCGCCCCAGGGGCATCGTCAACATGCTTGATCTGCTGCGTCCGATCTACACCCGCACCGCAAGCTATGGCCATTTCGGCCGCGACGAACCGGATTTCACTTGGGAGGTGACCGACAAGGCGGCGGCGCTGAGGGCGGCGGCGGGCCTGTCGTCCGGCGCGGCTGCGGGTCTGCAGCCAAACATGGCATAATCCACCCGCTTTCGGGCGAGGCTTCGCCCCCCTGCGCTGAGGAGCGCTGCGACTATCGTTACCGATAGCCAGGCTCAGCGCAGGCGACGTTTCAACCGCGCTCGTTGACTTGCAGCAGGGCTGTGGGCAAACGAGCACGCACCTGCTGTCATTCAAGGAGTTTCACCATGAATGCAGTATCCGCTTCCACCAACTTCACCGATTTCGTCGTCGCCGACCTCGCGCTCGCCGACTGGGGCCGCAAGGAAATCCGCATCGCCGAAACCGAAATGCCGGGCCTGATGGCGATCCGCGAGGAATTCGCCGCCGCGCAGCCGCTCAAGGGCGCGCGCATCACCGGTTCGCTGCACATGACCATCCAGACCGCGGTGCTGATCGAGACGCTGACCGCGCTCGGCGCCGAGGTGCGCTGGGCCTCGTGCAACATTTTCTCGACCCAGGACCACGCCGCTGCGGCGATCGCCGCGTCCGGCGTGCCGGTGTTCGCGGTCAAGGGCGAATCGCTGGAAGACTATTGGGATTACACCCACCGCATTTTCGAATGGGCCGACGGCAACCATTCGAACATGATCCTCGACGACGGCGGCGACGCCACCCTGCTGCTGCATCTGGGGGCGCGTGCGGAAAAGGATATTTCGGTGGTGGCCAAGCCCACCAGCGAGGAAGAGCGCGTGCTGTACGCCGCGATCAAGGCGCGCGTGGCGGCGCAGCCGGGCTGGTATTCCAGCCGTCTGGCGGCCGTCAAGGGCGTCACCGAGGAGACCACCACCGGCGTGCACCGTCTGTACCAGATGCACGCGCGCGGCGAACTCAAGTTTCCGGCGATCAACGTCAACGACTCGGTGACCAAGTCCAAGTTCGACAACCTGTACGGCTGCCGCGAATCGCTGGTCGACGGCATCAAGCGCGCCACCGACGTGATGGTGGCCGGCAAGGTCGCGCTGGTCGCCGGCTACGGCGACGTTGGCAAGGGCAGTGCGCAGGCGCTGCGCGCATTGAGCGCCCAGGTTTGGGTGACCGAGGTCGACCCGATCTGCGCGCTGCAGGCGGCGATGGAAGGCTACCGCGTGGTGACGATGGAATACGCCGCCGACAAGGCCGACATTTTCGTCACCGCGACCGGCAACTACCACGTCATCACCCACGACCACATGGCGAAGATGAAGGACCAGGCCATCGTCTGCAACATCGGCCACTTCGACAACGAAATCGACGTTGCCGGCATCGAGAAATACCAGTGGGAAGAAATCAAGCCGCAGGTCGATCACGTGATCTTCCCCGCCCAGAACGGTAATCCGGCCAAGCGCATCATTCTGCTGGCCAAGGGCCGCCTGGTGAACCTCGGCTGCGCCACCGGCCATCCGTCGTATGTGATGAGCTCCAGCTTCGCCAACCAGACCATCGCGCAGATCGAGTTGTGGCAGGAGCGCGATTCCGGCAAATACCCGGTCGGCGTCTACACCCTGCCGAAGCATCTCGACGAGAAGGTCGCGCGCCTGCAGTTGAAAAAGCTCAACGCGCAGCTGACCGAGCTGACCGATCAGCAGGCCGCCTACATCGGCGTGCCCAAGAGCGGCCCCTACAAGGCCGAGCATTACCGCTATTGATCGACTCGCCTGAGGAGTGCGCCATGCGTCTGCTGTTGCTGTGGATACTGAATGCCGTCGCCCTGCTGGCGGTGACCTGGCTGCTGCCCACGATTCAGGTGTCGAGCTTCGGCACGGCGCTCGCCGCCGCGCTGGTGCTCGGTTTCATCAACACGCTGGTGCGGCCGGTGCTGACGTTCCTCACGCTGCCGATCACGGTGCTGACGCTGGGTATTTTCTATCTGGTGCTGAACGGCCTGCTGTTCTGGCTGGCCAGCGGGCTGCTGCCGGGATTCCATGTGCAGGGCTTCGTCTCTGCGCTGGTCGGCGCAATCCTCTACGGCGTGATCGCCTGGGCGCTGTCCGCGCTCATCCCCAATGCAAAAGGTTGAACCATGACCGCCCGTACTTTCAGTTTTGAATTTTTTCCGCCGAAGACGGCGGAAGGCGTGGAGAAACTGCGCGCTACCCGCAAACAGCTGGCGCAGCTCAATCCCAAGTTCTTCTCCGTCACCTTCGGAGCCGGCGGCTCCACCCGCGACCGCACCCTGGAAACCGTGCGCGAGATCCAGGCCGATGGTTCCGAAGCCGCGCCGCATCTGTCGTGCATCGGCTCGACCGAAGCGAGTATCCGCGACATCCTCAACGAATACAAAAGCCAGGGCATCCGCCACCTGGTCGCGCTGCGCGGCGACCTGCCCTCCGGCACCATGGACGCCGGCGAATTCAACTACGCCAACGAACTGGTGGCCTTCATCCGCAAGGAAACCGGCGACTGGTTCGAGATTGAAGTCGCCGCCTATCCCGAAGTCCATCCTCAGGCGCGCTCCTATACCGAGGATATGGTCAACTTCAAGCGCAAGGTCGACGCCGGCGCAAACTCGGCCATCACGCAGTATTTCTTCAGCGCCGCCGCCTACTTCAACTTCGTCGAAGACGCGCGCGCGCTCGGCGTCGGCATACCCATCGTTCCCGGCATCATGCCGATCGGCAACTATGTGCAGTTGGCGCGCTTTTCGGATGCCTGCGGCGCCGAGATTCCGCGCTGGCTGCGCAAAAAGCTGGAAAGCTATGGCGACGACCTGGCGTCGATCCGCGCCTTCGGCCTCGACGTGGTGACCGACCTGTGCGACCGCCTGCTGGCCGGCGGTGCGCCAGGCCTGCATTTCTATACCATGAACCAGGCGGGACCGAGCACCGTTATCTGGCAGCGGCTGGGATTGTGATGCCTTGCGCAAGCGTTGTTCCGCACGACGCGCGCTGCCGGGCTGCGGCGTGTGACTGAGGCGTTGCCGCCGGAAAAACAATGAACCCGCCCCAGCCGGCAAACAGCAAATCCAGTGCCCTCGCGCTCGGCGCGCTCGGCGTCGTCTTTGGCGATATCGGCACCAGCCCGCTTTACACCATGAAGGAGGTCTTCGGCGGGCATCACCTGGCGCTCACCGAGGGCAATGTCCTGGGCATACTCTCGCTGGTGTTCTGGTCGCTCATGCTGGTGGTTTCGCTGAAATATGTCAGCGTCATGATGCGGGCCGACAACAAGGGAGAGGGGGGCATTCTGGCCCTGCTCGCGCTCGCTCAAGGGCAGGCTCCGCTAGGCTCGCGCATCCGCTGGGTGCTGATGTCGCTGGGTTTCCTCGGGGCATCCCTGTTCTTCGGCGACAGCCTGATCACCCCGGCCATTTCCGTGCTGTCCGCCGTCGAGGGGCTGGAGATGGGCGCGCCGGCGCTGCATCCCTTCATCGTGCCGCTGGCGCTGGGCATTCTGATCGGGCTGTTCGTCATCCAGCGTCACGGCACGGCCGCCATCGGCAAACTGTTCGGCCCGGTCATGCTGCTCTGGTTCGCCGTGCTGGGCCTGCTCGGGCTGCTGGGCATCCTGCGCAATCCGCAGGTGCTCGCCGCCCTTTCGCCGGCGTATGCCCTGCATTTCTTCGCCGCACACGGCGTCGCCGGCTTCCTCATCCTCGGCGCGGTGGTGCTGGCGATTACCGGCGCCGAGGCCTTGTATGCCGATATGGGGCACTTCGGCCGCCGCCCCATCCAGCTGGTCTGGTTCGCCTATGTCCTGCCGGCCCTGGTCCTCAACTACTTCGGACAGGGCGCGCTGCTGCTCGCCAGCCCGGAGGCGGTGCGCAATCCGTTTTACATGCTCGCGCCGGAATGGGCGCTCTACCCCATGGTCGGTCTGGCCACCGCGGCGACCGTGATCGCCTCCCAGGCCGTCATCTCGGGCGCCTTCTCGGTGACCCGCCAGGTCATCCAGATGGGCTATGCGCCGCGCCTGATCATCCGCCATACCTCCGCCGCCGAGGCCGGCCAGATCTATATCCCCTTCGTCAACTGGACCCTGATGATCGGCGTCGCCCTGCTGGTAGTGGGCTTCCAGAGCTCGAGCAACCTGGCCGCCGCCTACGGCATTGCCGTTACCGGCACCTTTGCCATCGACACCATCCTGGTGGGCACGGTCATGCGCGTGCGTTGGGGGCTCGGCCTCGGCGCGACGCTGGCCGGCATGCTGGTTTTCCTCGCCATCGATCTCGCCTTTTTCAGCGCCAATGCAGTCAAGATCCCGGACGGCGGCTGGTTCCCGCTGGTCGTGGCCACGCTGGTTTTCACCCTACTGGTGACCTGGAAGCGCGGCCGCGAGATCGTGCAGCAGCGCCTGCAGGAGACCGCGCAGCCGCTCGCGCCTTTCGTGGACGTCCTGCTGGCGCATCCGCCGATCCGGGTGCCGGGAACCGCGGTATTCATGACCGCCGACGCGCAGGGCGCGCCATCGGCCCTGCTGCACAACCTCAAGCACAACAAGGTGCTGCACGAGCGGGTGGTGATCCTGAATGTGCGCTATGCCGAAGTCCCGTATGTCGCCGCCGACAGGCGGCTGGAGATGGCGAAACTGGCCGAAGGCTTTTATCACGTCGTCGTCCGCTATGGGTTCATGGACGACATCGATATTCCCCAGGCTTTGTCGGAATGCGCTTGCGGCATGCAGTTCGAGCTGATGGATACCACCTTCTTCTTCAGCCGGGAAAACCTGATCCCTACCCGCGGCGCCGGCATGCCGCTCTGGCGCGAGCATCTTTTTGCCACCATGGCGCGCAACGCCGCCAGCCCCATGACCTTTTTCCGCATCCCGGCCAACCGGGTGATCGAACTGGGCACGCAAATCGAGATATGAGACTCGCTGCTCTCCCGGAGGCGGCCTGCAAGGCCTGAAGGGCCTACAGCCAGGCGATGCGCTGCTGCAAGGCAGCCAGGTCGACCGCCACATCCTTGAGCGTGGCGCCGTCGTCGCCGGACCCCGCGACCACTGCCTTGTCGGCGACCGGCACCAGGCTGTCGAGCTTGAAGCGGCCCTTGCCGGTCTGGTCGCGCAGAAAGCAGCCCTCGTCGAAGAACAGGCGGTCGCCGTTGGCGTCGATTTCTTCGGAGTCGACCGAGTCGTAGCCGATCAGCCGGCGAATGCCGGCCAGTCCGTCAGCCAGTTCGACCGGACTGACGGTTTTCCGGTTGGCATCGATCAAATAGGCTTTCATGGGCGGCCTTTGCGGTTGTCGGGGGTCAGGGCAAACAGGCCTTGAGTGCCTTCAGGCAAGTGTCGACGTTCGCCTGTTTGGCAGAATAGCCCATCAGGCCGATGCGCCAAATCTTGCCGGCCATGTCGCCGAGGCCGGCGCCGATTTCCAGGTTGAATTCATTCAGCAGGCGGGTGCGCACCGCAGCCTCGTCGACGCCTTCCGGCACGTAGATCGAGTTGAGTTGCGGCAGGCGCGCGGAGGCCTCGACCACGTAGCGCAGGCCCATGCCTTCGAGCCCGGCCTTGAGCTGGTCGTGCATGGCGCGGTGGCGCGCCCAGGCGTTTTCCAGGCCTTCTTCCTCCAGCATCACCAGCGCTTCGTGCAGGCCGTACATCGGGTTGACCGGCGCGGTGTGGTGGTAGGTGCGCTTGCCGGCGGACTGCCAGTAGCCGAGCACCAGATTCAGATCGAGGAACCAGCTCTGCACCGCAGTCGTGCGCGCCTTGATGCGGGCGATGGCGCGCTCGGAGAACGACACCGGCGACAGCCCCGGCGTGCACGACAGGCACTTCTGGCTGCCGGAATACGCCGCGTCGATGCCCCACTGGTCGAGATGGACCGGCGTACCGGCGAGGCTGGTGACGCAGTCCATGATGGTCAAGGCGCCTGCTTCCTGCGCGATCCTGGCGAGCGTTGCGGCATCCGACTGCGCGCCGGTCGAGGTTTCGGCATGTACAAACGCCAGCACTTTGGCGTCGGGATTCGCCTTGAAAGCGTCGCGCACTTTCTGCGGGTCGACCGGCGCACCCCAGGCGTCGTCGACGATCACCGGCACGCCGCCGCTGCGCTTGACGTTTTCCAGCATGCGCCCGCCGAATACGCCGTTCCTGCACACGATCACCTTGTCGCCCGGTTCCACCAGGTTGACGAAGCACATTTCCATCCCCGCCGAGCCGGGCGCCGAGACCGGGAAGGTCAGCGCGTTCCCGGTCTGGAACGCCATGCGCAGCATCGACTTGATCTGCTCCATCAGGTCGACGAAGGCGGGGTCGAGGTGGCCGATGGTCGGACGCGCCATCGCGTCGAGGATGCGCTGCGGCACGTCGGAGGGGCCGGGCCCCATGAGAATGCGTTTGGGGGGGATGAAAGAAGCCGTCATAACCTTGGTCTCTGTGTGGAAAATTCAAGCAAAACAAAGACTTGATTCTACGGGTAAATGGCGGCGGCCGGAAAATCCAGTGCCGCTCTGGGCAATGGCGTCTATGGTGAGGTTTTCACTGGAAAGGAGGCGGCGATGAAGATGACTTCAATCGTCGCGCTGGGAGGTCTTGGCGCGCTGAGTCTGGTGCAGGCCATGCAGTGGGCAGCGGCCGAAGGTGCGGGTGCGACGCTGAGCGAGGCGGACAAGACGGCGGTGTTCAAGGCGGCCGGCGCAGTGCAGCGCAAGGGCATGTGGGTCATGTGCGCCGACGATCCCAACACCCGCGGCGCGTCGATCGAGACCGTGCGTGACCTGAACGGCGACGGCCGGCCTGAAGCGGTGGTGACGGAAGGCGGCACATTCTGCTACGGCCATGCCGAAACGGGTTATCAGGTGCTGAGCAGGCAGGCCGACGGGACGTGGCGCACGATGAGCGGCGGCAGCGGCATCCCTGAATTTCTCAGGACGAAAGGCGTCGGCGGCTGGCCCGACATCTCGGTCGGCGGTCCGGGGTTCTGTTTTCCGGTGGAACGCTGGAACGGTAAGGCCTACGTGCTGCACCGCTTCGAGTACGAGGGCAAGCGCTGCAAGCCGCAGCGCTGAACGCGAAACCTCAGGCGGGCGGTTCGCCCATCAGCGGCCGCATCGCGGTGAGCAGGCTGTTGAAAATGCGCGGATGGACTTTCTCCTGCTCCGCCAGCATCTGCTTCATTGCGTAGCGCTGCTGCGGCTTGGCGAAACACGCCGGGCAGTTCTCGAAGATCACCGGCAGCCCGGCGTCCGCGGCGAAGGCGCGGGTCTGGCGTTCGCGCGCGTAGGCGAAGGGGCGGACGATGCGCAAATCACCGGCATCGTTCAGATAATGCGGCGACATGGTCCTGAGCTTGCCGCCGAACAGCATCGACATCATCAGCGTTTCGGCCAGATCGTCGAGGTGCTGCGCCAGCGCGACGACGTTGCAGCGCTGTTCGCGGGCGACGCGGTAGAGGATGCCGCGGCGCATTCTGGAACAGTATGCGCAATAGGAATCGCTGTCTTTCGTCAGCGTCTTTTGCGCTTCGGCCAGAATCGGCTGCGATTCCAGAAAATAGGGCACGCCGAGTCCGGCCAGATAAGGTTGGAGGGGCGAGGGGTCGAACTGGTCTGATTGCGGATCGACCGTGCAGGCCAGCAGCTCGAATTTCACCGGCGCCTTCTGTTGCAGATGATGCAGCGTGTGCAGCAGCGACAGCGAGTCCTTGCCGCCCGACAGCCCCAGCAGGATGCGGTCGCCGTCGCGGATCATGCGGTAGTCGCCGATGGCGCGGCCGGCGGCGGCGATCAGCGAGCGCGCGGGTTTGACCCAGCCGGCCGCCGCGTTCATGCGGAAAACTGCAGTGCGTGCAGTTGCGCGTAACGGCCGCCTTTGGCGATCAGGTCGGCGTGGCTGCCGACTTCGAGAATGCGCCCGCCTTCCAGCACCACGATGCGGTCGGCGCGCTCGATGGTCGACAGGCGGTGGGCGATGACCAGCGTGGTGCGGTTTTCCATCAAGGTCTCCAGCGCGGCCTGCACGTGGCGTTCGGATTCGTTGTCCAGGGCCGAGGTCGCTTCGTCCAGAATCAGCAGCGGCGCGTTCTTCAGGATCGCGCGGGCGATGGCGATGCGCTGGCGCTGGCCGCCGGAGAGCCGCATGCCGTTTTCGCCGATGAGCGTGTCGAGGCCGTCGGGCAGCGCCTGGATGAAGTCCCAGGCGTGGGCGGCGATGCAGGCGCTGCGGATCTCTTCCGCAGTGGCGTCGCGCTTGCTGCCATAGGCGATGTTGTGTCCCAGGGTGTCGTTGAACAGCACCACCTCCTGCGATACCAGCGCGATGTGGCTGCGCAGGTTCTGCAGACGGATGTCGCGGACGTCGATGCCGTCGAGTTCGATCGTTCCGGAATCGGGGTCGTAGAAACGCGGCACCAGATTGGCCAGCGTGGTCTTGCCCGACCCCGACGCGCCGACCAGCGCCACGGTTTCGCCGGGGGCGATGTCGAGGGTGATGCCATCCAGCGCCGGAACGGTCTTGCCGGGGTAGGTCAGCGTCACGTCGCGGAAAGCCAGCCGCCCTTCGGTGCGGCTGAGGATGCGGCTGCCGCTGTCGCGCTCGGCGTCCTGGTCGAGCATGGAAAAAATCGTTTCCGCCGCCGCCAGCCCGCGCTGCAGCTGGTCGTTGACCGCGGTGAGCCGCTTCAGCGGCGCGAACAGCAGCAGCATGGCCATGAAAAAGGCGACGAAGCCGCCGACCGTGGTGGCGTTCTCGCTTGCCTGCCCGGCTGCGATGTAGACGATGATCGCCAGTGCGACCGCGGCGATGAACTGGATCACCGGCTCGTACACCGCGTTGGCGGCCACGCGTTTCATCTCGAACAGCCGTGCCAGATTGGCGGCCTGGCGGAAGCGCGTCTGCTCGTAATCCTCGCCGCCGTAGAGCTTGACCACGCGATGGCCGCCCACCGCCTCGTCGACCACCTGGGTCAGGTCGCCGATATTCCGCTGCGCCTTGCGCGACAGGCCGCGCAACCGCTTGCTGGCGATGCGCACCACACCCAGCGTGAGCGGTACCAGCGCGAACACGATCAGCGTCAACTGCCAGTTGAGCCACAGCAGGTAGCCGAGCAGTCCCAGCACCGTTACCGTGTCGCGCACCAGCGTGGTGAGCGAACTGGTGGCCGACTGCGTGACCTGGGTGACGTTGAACGCCAGGTGCGCGATCAGCTGACCGCTCGGGTGCTGGTCGAAATAGCGCGTCGGCAGCGTCATCAGCTTGTCGAACATGGCGGCGCGCAAATCCATCACCAGACGGCTGCCCACCCATGCCATGCAGTAGGTGCTGACGAAGCTGGTGACGCCGCGCACGACGAACAGCGCCAGCAGCAGCAGCGGCACCCAGCGGATGAAATCCCGGTCCTTGGCGACGAAACCCTCGTCCAGCAGCGGCTTGAACAGCGCCGGCAGCATCGGCTCGGTGGCGGCGGTGAGGATCAGCGCGACGAGCGACAGCGCGAACATGCGCCAGTACGGCTTCACATAGCCGAGCAGGCGCAGATACAGTGCTTTGCTATCCGGTGCCGGGTTCATAGCAGCAGCAGGGTGGCGAGCCCGAGGAAGATGAAGAAGCCCATGCTGTCGGTGGTGAAGGTGAGCAGCACCGACGAGCCGATGGCCGGGTCGCGCTTCATGCGTTCCAGCGTCATCGGAATGAAGATGCCGGCCAGCGCGGCGACCAGCAGATTCAGCAGCATCGCCAGCGCCATCACCCCGCCCAGCGCCGGGTTGTCGTACAGCAGCCAGGCGAAGACGCCGACCACCGAACCCCACAACAGGCCGTTGAACAGGGCGACGCCGAGCTCCTTCACGATCAGGCGGCGCGCGTTGGCCTGGGTGATCTGGCCCAGTGCCAGGCCGCGCACGATCAGGGCGATGGTCTGGTTGCCGGTGTTGCCGCCGATACCGGCGATGATCGGCATCAGTGCCGCCAGCGCGGCGAGCTTTTCGATCGAGCCCTCGAATGCGCCGATCACGCGCGAGGCGATGAAAGCGGTGGCGAGGTTGATCGCCAGCCACATCCAGCGGTTCTTCGCCGAACGCCACACGGTGGAGAACAGGTCTTCCTCTTCTTTCAGACCGGCCATCGACAGCATGTCGGCGTCGGCCGATTCGCGGATATAGTCGAGTACCGCGTCGACGGTGAGACGGCCGATCAGCCGCCCCTGCATATCCACCACCGGTGCCATCACCAGGTCGTAGCGCTCGAACGCCTGCGCCGCCTCGTGCGCCTCGTCCTCGGGGTGGAACTTGATGAAATCCTCGACCATCACCGCCGCCACCGAGGCCTCGGGGTCGGTAGTCAGCAGTCTTTTCAGCGGCAGCACGCCGATGATCGCGTCATCGCGGTCGACCACGAACAGCTTGTCCAACTGGTCGGGCAGCTCGCCGAGACGGCGCAGGTAGCGCAACGCGACTTCCAGCGTGACGTCGGCGCGGATGGTCACCATCTCGAAGTCCATCAGCGCGCCCACCGTGTCCTCCGGATAGGCCAGCGCCGATTGCAGGTGCGCGCGCTTCTGCGCATCCAGGCTGGTGAGCAGTTCCTGGATCACGTCGTACGGCAGGTCGGCCGCGATGTCGGCGATCTCGTCGGTGTCGAGCGATTCGGCGGCAGCCAGCAGCTCCGCCTTGTCCATGGTCTGGATCAGCGATTCGCGCACCGAATCGGAGACCTCCAGCAGAATCTCGCCGTCGTGCTCCGCCTTGACCAGATCCCACACCAGCCGGCGCTCGTCCAGCGGCAGCGCTTCCAGAATGTAGGCCACGTCCGCCGGGTGCAGCGTTTCCATGTGCCGCTGCAACTCGGTCAGGTTCTGCTTGTGCACCAGGTTCTCGACCAGATCCTGGCGCGGCCCGCCCTGCTTGTGGACGAGCTCCTCCACCAGCCGCATCTTGGCGAGCAGCGCCTGCACCTGCGCGAGGCTGGTTTCCAGGTTGTCCTGCGACTGGTTTTCGAGGTTTTCGGTCATGGGG
>NZ_JANJXQ010000037.1 GCF_024708915.1 Thiobacillus sp. | reverse complement strand
CAGCTCGACGCCGCCACCCGGCGCAACCTGGAGCTCACCGAAACGCTGCGCGGCGAAGCGGCGCCCACCCTGCTGTCGGTGCTCGACACCACCGCCACCGGCATGGGAACGCGATTGCTCAGGCACTGGCTGCACCACCCGCTGCGCGACCGTGAAATACTGATGCGGCGGCGCGACGCCATCGGCGTGCTGAGCGGGCTGCCGGAAGCCGCCGTTTCCCTCAGCCGGCTGCTGAAAGGCTGCGCCGACGTCGAACGCATCGGCGGCCGCATCGCGCTGAAGAACGCGCGCCCGCGCGACCTCTCCGGCCTGCGCGACAGCCTCGCCCTGCTGCCCGGTCTCGCCGCCGCGCTGCCCGACGACCAGGCGCGCCTGTCGGCGCTGCAGGCGGCGCTGGCCGCCCGCCCCGACCTGCATGCCCTGCTCGCCCGCGCCATCCAGCCGGAGCCCGCCAGCGTGCTGCGCGAAGGCGGCGTGATTGCCGATGGCTACGACGCCGAGCTCGACGAGCTGCGCGCGCTGACGCGCGACGCCGGTGCCTTCCTGCTGGAACTGGAAAAACGCGAACGCGAACGCTCGGGGATCGGCACCCTCAAGGTCGAATACAACAAGGTGCACGGCTTTTACATCGAAGTCAGCCGCGCGCAATCGGACAAGGTTCCCGACGACTACCGCCGCCGCCAGACGCTGAAAAACGCCGAGCGCTACATCACGCCGGAACTGAAAGCCTTCGAGGACAAGGCGCTGTCGGCACAGGACCGCGCGCTGGCACGCGAAAAGGCGCTGTTCGACGCGCTGCTGGAATCGCTGGCGCCGCACGTGCCGGACCTGCTGGCGATTGCCGCGGCGCTCGCCGAGGTCGACGTGCTGGCGAGCCAGGCCGAGCGCGCCGGCACGCTCAGGCTGTGCGCGCCCGAGTACAGCAGCGAACCCGGCATCGTCATCCGCGGCGGCCGTCATCCGGTGGTCGAGGCGCAGGTCGACCACTTCATCCCCAACGACGCCGCGCTCAACCGCAGCCGCCAGATGCTGCTGATCACCGGCCCCAACATGGGCGGCAAATCGACCTACATGCGGCAGGTGGCGCTGGTGACGCTGCTGGCCTGCTGCGGCCTGTGGGTGCCCGCCAGCTCGGCGAAGATCGGCGACATCGACCAGATCTTCACCCGCATCGGCGCGTCCGACGATCTCGCCGGCGGGCGTTCGACCTTCATGGTCGAGATGACCGAGACCGCGCACATCCTGCACAACGCCAGCGCCAGCAGCCTGGTGCTGCTGGACGAGATCGGCCGCGGCACCTCCACCTTCGACGGTCTGGCGCTGGCGTGGGCGGTGGCGCGCCATCTGGTCGCCGCCACCCGCGCCTTCACCCTGTTCGCCACCCATTATTTCGAGCTGACCCAGCTCGCCAACGAATTCAAGCAGCTCGTCAACGTGCATCTCGACGCCAAGGAACACGGCGCCGGTCTGGTGTTCCTGCACGCGGTCGAGGAAGGCCCGGCCTCGCAGAGCTACGGCATCCAGGTCGCGCGGCTGGCCGGCGTGCCGAGCCCGGTGATCCACGCGGCGCGGCGCCACCTGCGCGAACTCGAAGACGCGCAGCTGCAGCCCGGCCCGCAGGGCGATCTGTTCGCCGCCCATCTGCCCAACGACGCACCGCCGCCGCACCCCGCGCTCGATCAGCTGCGCGAGCTCGATCCCGATACGCTCACGCCGAAGGCGGCGCTGGACATGCTTTATGCGCTGAAGGCGCTGATGTGACGAGTGACGGTGCGTGCAACGATGGACAGGCATCCGCGAAGGACGCGAAGGGACGCGAAAAAAAAACAGGAAGATTTCCTGGCGTTCCTTCGCGTTCTTCGCGGATGAAAAACGCTTTCAAGTCGTGAAGACCCTGCGCCTCGATACCGCCGAACTCGGCCTCGACTTCAACGCCGCGCTGAAGCTGGCGACCGCCATCGCGCAGCAGCAGCTGGGCGACGACGCCATGTTGTTGAGCTGGTACGACCGCGAACGCGATCTCGAATCGCCGGCGGGGGTGAGCGAATGCCACGAAGGCTGCGCCACCAAGGGTTCGTGGGACTATGCGCTGAACCGTGGCGCGCGGCTGGCGGTGGAGTTCGATTCCGGGCGCTTCTTTTTCTGTTTTCTTTAGGCGTCAGGCGCCACGACTCGAACCGTCTGCCCGAGGCAGCTCACCGTCTGGCCCGCCCGGATTTTCGCCGTCTTGCGGCTCTCCGGCTGGCCGTCGACCGTCGCGTCGCCATTGGCGATCATCAGCTTGCCCTGGCCGCCGCTGTCGGCGATGCCGGCGAGTTTGAGCAGGTCGCACAGCGCGACGTGTTCGCCGCGCAAGGTGAATTCAATCGTGGCCATGTCGCCTACGCCCCGCGCCGCCGCCACAGATAGCGGTAGACGAATCCCGGGTAGGCAAACACCACGAACAGTGCGGCGTTGATCGCGTAGAACTCCCAGTTCTGCTTGTGGACGTCGCCGAGCTTGCCTTCCAGCAGCAGCGCGATGCCGCCGACCACGAAGAACAGTACGATCAGTTCCAGCAGTTGCCAGGAAAAGGCCTTGCTGCCGGACTTGGGCTGGACGACGAAAAAAATACGCCTGGCAAGAAACGGCAGGTTGGCCCCGACGAAGGCCAGAATCAGCAGTAGAGAAGTGGAAAAATTCACGATGGTTCCGAAAACGGGCGATGCCGGAGCACAGACCTGCTCCGGCGTGATTTAGTTCAGAAAGACGCGCCGATGGCGGTCACGCATATCGCCATCAGCGGTTGCGGCAGGATGCCGAGCGCCAGCACGGCCAGGCCGTTGGCCGACATGATGAGACGGGCATCGGGGCTGGCAACGATCGGCGCGGTATCGCGCGGCGCGTCGAAATACATCAGCTTGACGACGCGCAGGTAGTAGAACGCGCCGATCAGCGAGAACAGGACGGCCACCACAGCCAGCCACACGTAGCCGATTTCAACGACCGCCTGCAGCACGGCGAGCTTGGCATAGAAGCCCACCGCGGGCGGAATGCCGGCCATCGAGAACATCAGCATCAGCATCAGGAAAGCCAGCCACGGGCTGCGGCGGTTGAGTCCCTTGAAATCGTCGAGCTGGTCGGCCTCGAAGCCGGCACGCGACAGCAGCAGGATCATGCCGAAGCCGCCCAGGCTCATCAGCGCGTACACCAGCACGTAGAACATCGCGCTGCCGTAGCCGCTCTGCGAGCCCGCCAGGATGCCGAGCAGCATGAACCCCATGTGCGAGATCGTCGAATAAGCAAACATGCGCTTGAGGTTGCTCTGCGCGATGGCGGCGATGTTGCCCACGGCCATCGACAGCACCGCCAGGATCACCAGCATGTCGCGCCATTCCGCCACCTGCGACTCCAGTCCCTGGCCGAGGATGCGCACCGTGAAGGCGAATGCGGCGATCTTGGGCGCGGAGCCGATGAACAGCGTCATTGCGGTCGGTGCACCGTGATAGACGTCGGGTACCCACATGTGGAACGGCACCGCGCCGAGCTTGAACGCCAGACCGGCGACGATGAAGACGATGCCGAATACCAGCGGAATGCGCAGGTCGGTGCCGTCGGAAAGCCTCTGCGCCATGTCGCCCAGCGCCAGCGAGCCGGTGACGCCGTAGACCATCGACATGCCGTAGAGCAGCATGCCCGACGCCAGCGCGCCGAGCACGAAATATTTCATCGCCGCCTCGGTCGCCATGCTGGAATCGCGCTGCAGCGCGACCATGGCGTACAGCGACAAGGACAGCAGTTCGAGGCCGAGATACAGGGTGAGGAAATGGCTGGCCGACACCATCACCATCATGCCCAGCAGCGCGAACAACGACAGCACGAAGAACTCGCCCTTGTAGAGTCCACGCTCGCGCAGATAGTCGCGCGAATACACCAGCACCGCCGCGACGGTCAGGTAGAGAAACAGCTTCAGCACGTCGGCCAGCGCGTCGTCGATGAAGAGGCCGCCGAGCGCCAGCACCGGCATGGTCGAGAAATCGCGCACGGTGAGGAAAGCCGCACCCGCCAGCGTGACGAGCGACAGCACATAGGCGATGGTGCGCTTGCCGTCATCGACCGCGGCATCGACCAGCAGGATCAGCGAGACCATCGCCAGCACGAAGATCTCGGGCAGCGCGGGCGCAAATTGAATGAGGAAATCGCGCATTTCGGAACCTTAAGGCAGTTTGCTTTGGGCGACGTGCGCCAACAGGTCGATCACCGACACGTGCATCACATCGGTGAAAGGCTTGGGATACAGGCCCATGCCCAATACGCAGACGGCGAGCACGCCCAGCAGCAGGATTTCGCGTGCATCGATGTCGCGCATCGCCTCGACCTTCGGGTTGGTGACATTGCCGAACACCACCCGCTTGTACATCCACAGCGTGTAGGCCGCGCCGGTGATCAGCGTGGTGGCGGCGATGAGGGCATACCAGAAGTTGACCTGAGTGGCCGCCATGATGACCATGAACTCGCCGACGAAACCGCTGGTGGCAGGCAGCCCCGCATTGGCCATGGCGAACAGCATGAAGAAGGCGGCAAATACCGGCATCCTGCTGGCCAGGCCGCCGTAGTCCTTGATCTGGCGCGAATGCAGGCGGTCGTACATCACCCCGATGCAGAGGAACAGCGCCGCCGACACGAAGCCGTGCGAGATCATCTGCACCAACCCGCCTTCCCAGCCGAGCGGGTTGAACATGAAGAAGCCGAGGGTGACGAAGCCCATGTGCGCAATCGACGAATAGGCAATGAGCTTTTTCATGTCGGCCTGCACCAGCGCGACCAGGCCGATATAGACGACCGCGATCAGCGACAGCATGATGACGAACCAGGCGAGCTCGTGGCTGGCGTCCGGCAGGATCGGCAGGATGAAGCGCAGGAAGCCGTAGGCGCCGACCTTCAGCGTGATCGCTGCCAGCACCACCGAGCCGCCGGTGGGCGCCTCGACGTGGGCGTCGGGCAGCCAGGTATGCACCGGCCACATCGGCACCTTGACCCCGAACGCCAGCAGGAAGGCGAAGAACATCAGCGTCTGCGCCGTCATCCCGAGCGTGGTGTCGTGCCAGGTCTGGATGTCGAAGCTGCCGCCCGACTGGAAGTAGAGGTAGATGAACGACACCAGCATCAGCAGCGAGCCGAGCAGGGTGTAGAGGAAGAACTTGATCGCGGCATACACGCGGTTCGGCCCGCCCCATACGCCGATGATCAGATACAGCGGGATCAGCATGCCTTCGAAGAAGACATAGAACAGGATGCCGTCGAGCGCCGCGAACACACCGTTGATGAGGCCGGACATGATGAGGAAGGCCGCCATGTACTGCGCCACCTTGTCCTCGATCACCCGCCAGCCGGCGATAACCACCAGCACCGTGATGAAGCTGTTCAACAGGATCAGCGGCATCGAAATGCCGTCGACGCCGAGGTGGTAGAAGGCGTTGATCGCGGGAATCCATTCCCGCTTTTCGACGAACTGCATCGCCGAGGTGCCGCTGTCGAATCCGCTGACCAGCGGAAACGCCACGATCAGTCCCAGCAGCGCACCGGCCAGCGCGATCCAGCGCGCCAGCGGCGCGTTGCGATCGGAACCCGTGGCAAGCACCACCACCCCGGCCAGAATCGGCACCCAGATGACGAGAGAAAGTATCGACTGTCCGAACATGGCGTTGTTGGTTTAATTAAGCCGCGCGAACCAGGTCACCAGGGCGAACACCCCGATCAGCATGGCAAACGCGTAGTGATAGATGTAACCGGACTGGAAGGCCTTGACCAGGCGCGAGAAGCGTTCGACCAGGTGCGCCGAGCCGTTGACGAAGAAACCGTCGATCACGTTCTGGTCGCCGCGCCGCCACAGCCCGCCGCCGAGCGTGCGCGCACCCTTGGCGAACAGCCAGCTGTAGAGTTCGTCGAACCAGTATTTGTTGAGCAGCATCCGATACAGGAACTTGAAGCGCTGCGCAATGGCCGCCGGGATATCCGGGCGCTTGAGGTAGAAGAATGCCGCCAGCCCTACCCCCGCCGCCGCCAGCCAGAATGGCAGCGTCACCACTGCGTGCAGTCCCATCGCCAGCGCGCCATGAAAATGCTGGTTGAGCTCGTGCATCACCGGGTGGCGGTCGGCGACGTAGATCGCACTGCCGAAAAAGTCGCCGTACAGCATCGGTTCGATGGTCATGTAGCCGATCGCCAGCGAGGGCAGCGCCAGTGCGAGCAAGGGCCCGGTGATCACCCACGGGGTTTCGTGCGGCGTCCCGCCATGATGCGCGGCATGCTGCGCGTCGGGTTCGTTGCCGTGGGCGTGGCCCTGTCGGAAACGCTCCTTGCCGTGGAACACCAGGAAATACATGCGGAAGGAATAGAAGGCGGTAACGAACACGCCGATCAGCACCGCCCAGTAGGCAAAGCCGGCCACCGGCAGGTTCGACAGCTTGGCCGCTTCGATGATGGTTTCCTTGGAATAGAAGCCCGACAGGAAAGGCGTGCCGATCAGCGCCAGCGATCCGATCAGCGAAGTGATCCAGGTGATCGGCATGTATTTCTTCAGGCCGCCCATGTAGCGGATGTCCTGATTGTGGTGCATGGCGATGATCACCGAACCGGCGGCGAGGAACAGCAGCGCCTTGAAGAAGGCATGCGTCATCAGGTGGAACACCGCCACCGAATAGGCCGAAGCGCCGAGCGCCACCGTCATGTAGCCGAGTTGCGACAGCGTCGAATAGGCGATCACGCGCTTGATGTCGTTCTGCACGATGCCGAGCAAGCCCATGAACAGCGCAGTGATGGCGCCGATCACCATGATGAAGGAAAGCGCCACGTCGGACAGTTCGTACAGCGGCGACATGCGCGCGACCATGAAGATGCCGGCGGTCACCATGGTCGCGGCGTGGATCAGCGCGGAAATCGGCGTCGGACCTTCCATCGAGTCGGGCAGCCAGACGTGCAGCGGAAACTGCGCCGACTTGCCCATCGCGCCGATGAACAGCAGGATGCCGATCACCGTCATCAGGCTCCACGGCGTGTCGAACCAGATCGCGATGGTTTCGTTGGCCAGCGACGGCGCTTTGGCGAACACCGTGGCGTAGTCGAGCGAACCGAAATGCGCCAGCACCAGGCCGATGCCGAGGATGAAGCCGAAGTCGCCGACGCGGTTGACCAGGAAGGCCTTGAGGTTGGCGTAGATCGCCGTTTCCTTGGTGTACCAGAAGCCGATCAGCAGATAGGACACCAGGCCGACCGCTTCCCAGCCGAAGAACAGCTGCAGGAAGTTGTTGCTCATCACCAGCATCAGCATCGAGAAGGTGAACAGCGAAATGTAGCTGAAGAAGCGCTGGTAGCCCGGATCGTCGTGCATGTAGCCGATGGTGTAGATATGCACCATCAGCGAGACGAAGGTGACGACCAGCATCATCAGCGCGGTGAGCGAATCGATCAGGAAGCCGACCTCGAAGCGCAGGTCGCCCAGCACCATCCAGGTGTAGACCGTGCCGTTGAAGGTGTGCCCGGCAAGCACGTCCTGAAACACCAGCACCGAGGCGATCAGCGACACCGTAACGCCGGCAATGGTGACGACATGGGCACCGGTGCGGCCGACCCATTTGCCGAACAGGCCGGCGACGATCGCGCCGAACAGCGGCGCCAGCGGCACGATCAGGTAGAGCGTCTGCATGTCCATCCGATCAGCCTTTCAGTTGGTCGAGGTCATCGACGTTGATCGTGTGCAGGTTGCGGAACAGCAGCACCAGGATCGCCAGGCCGATGGCCGATTCGGCCGCGGCGACAGTGAGGATGAAGAAGACGAAGATCTGGCCGTGGATGTCGCCCAGGTAATGCGAAAACGCAATGAAGTTCATGTTCACCGCCAGCAGCATCAACTCGATCGCCATCAGCAGAATGATGACGTTCTTGCGGTTGAGGAAGATGCCCAGCACGCTGATGGCGAACAGAATGCCTCCCAGCACCAGGTAATGCGACAAGGAAATCATTGCGCCGCTCCAGCGTTGCCGTAAGGCGTCAGGCGTGAGGGGTGAGGCGGAACGGGCTCGCAGCGCAGCGGACGATTCATGGTATTCACTCCTCACCCCCCACACCTGACGCCTCACGCTTCACCACGTCCATTTTCACGATGCGCAGACGGTCGCTGCGCTTGACCTTCGACTGCGCGGCGGGATCGATGTACTTGCTGTCCTTGCGGCGACGCAGCGTCAGCGCAATCGCGGCAACGATCGCCACCAGCAGAATCACCGCGGCAAGCTCGAATGCATAGACATAGTCGGTGTACAGCAGCCGCCCGAGTTCCTTGGTATTGCTGTAATCGGCGGGATGCGGCGCCGGCGTGCCCATCACCTCCAGGCCGAAATGGCGGCTGCCCAGTATCAGCGCCATTTCGATCACCAGCAGCACCGAGACGAAACCGGCGAGCGGCAGGTAATCCCAGAAGCCCTCGCGCAGCTTGTCGAGGTTGATGTCGAGCATCATCACCACGAACAGGAACAGCACCATCACCGCACCGACGTAGACCAGCACCAGGGTGATGGCGAGGAACTCGGCTTCCAGCAGCATCCACAACCCGGCTGCGGTAAAAAACGCCAGCACCAGAAACAGCGCTGCATGCACCGGGTTGCGCGCGGTAACGACGCGCATTCCGGCAAACACCAGGATGGCGGCGAAAAAATAAAAGATCGCGGTCGTGTAAGTCATATCGATTGGTCAGCGGAATTTCGCATCGGCCGCGCGGTCTTTCGCGATCTGTTCCTCATGCTGGTCGCCGATGGCAAGCAGCATGGACTTGGTATAAATGAGGTCGCCGCGTTTCTCGCCATGGTATTCGAGAATGCGGGTTTCGACGATGGAATCGACCGGGCAGGATTCCTCGCAGAAGCCACAGAAGATGCACTTGGTGAGGTCGATATCGTAGCGCGTAGTGCGGCGTGTGCCGTCGGCGCGCTGTTCCGATTCGATGGTGATGGCAAGCGCCGGGCAGACCGCCTCGCACAGTTTGCAGGCAATGCAGCGCTCCTCGCCGTTGGGATAGCGGCGCAGCGCATGCAGGCCGCGAAAACGCGGCGACTGCGGCGTTTTCTCTTCGGGGAACTGCACCGTGATCTTGCGCGCGAACAGGTGCCGCCCGGTGAGCATCATGCCGCGCAGCAGTTCGATCAGGAGCAGGCTGCCGAAGAAGTTGGTGATCCGTTTCATGGCGCGCTCAATGGAAGAGATAACCATACGGTGTCTGCATCATGCCGCCGACGACGACGATCCAGACGAGGGTGATGGGAATGAACACTTTCCAGCCCAGACGCATGATCTGGTCGTAGCGATAACGCGGGAACGTGGCGCGGAACCACAGGAACAGGAACAGCACGAAGCCGGTTTTCAGCAGCCACCAGACGATGCCGTCGGGCAGGAAGGTCACCGGGGAGAGCCAGCCGCCGAGGAACATCAGCGTGGTGAGCGCCGAGATCAGGATCATGTTGGCGTATTCGGCGAGGAAGAACACCGCGAACGCCATGCCGGAATATTCGACGTGGAAGCCGGCGACGATTTCGGATTCGCCTTCGGCGACGTCGAACGGCGCGCGATTGGTCTCGGCGACGCCGGCAATCAGATAGACGACGAACAGGGGAAACAACGGCCAGATATACCACTGATGCAGCCCGCCCGACTGGCCCTGCACGATGTCGACAAGATTAAGCGACTGCGCCGCCATCAGCACGCCCACCAGTGCGAAGCCCATGGCGATTTCATACGATATGATCTGCGCTGCCGATCGCATCGCGCCGAGGAAGGCGTATTTGGAATTGGACGCCCAGCCCGCAATGATGACGCCGTAGACGCCCATCGAGGTGATCGCCATCACATACAGCAGGCCGGCGTTGATGTTGGCGAGCACCAGCGTATCGGTGAACGGGATCACTGCCCACGCCGCCAGCGCCGGCGCGATGACGAGAATCGGGCCGAGGATGAACAATCCCCGGCTGGCGCCGGAAGGAATGATGATTTCCTTCATCAGCAGTTTCACCGCATCGGCAATCGGCTGCAGCAGTCCCTGGAAACCGACGCGGTTGGGGCCGATGCGCACCTGCATCCAGCCGATGATTTTTCTTTCCGCGTAGGTGAGGTAGGCCACGCCCAGCATCAGCGGCACCACCAGCGCCAGAATCTTGACCAGCGTCCAGGCGACGGTTTGAATGGCGGCCCAGTCCACGCCCACGCTCTCCATCAGTCCGGCCTCCATCAGACCGGCTCCGCCGTGATCGGACCGAACATCGGCCCGAGCCCCGCCGTCAGCGGATGGCCGCTGGGAATACGCACGCAGGTATCGGGCAACAGGTCGTCGCGCTGCACTTTCAGGGTCAGCGCACTTGCGGTCTGGCGCACCGAGACGCGGCCGTTTTCTTCCAGCCCCAGCCTGGCGATCAGGCGGCTATGCATGCGCGCCACCGGCAGGGCCGCATCCAGCGTCATCTGCAGCGATGGCGAGCGGCGCACCACGGCGTCGGTTTGATAAATCGGCACCTCGGCAACACGTTCCAGCCCGCCGCCAAGCGGCGACGGCGCTACCGCCACACCGCTGACTTCATTGTTGAGGAAAGCCTGCACCGAGCCCGTGGGCGTTTCGCCCAGCGCGTCGCGCAGCACATCTTTCGAATCGTTGTGGTCGAAGCCGGCCAGCCCCAAGAGGTTACCCAGCACACGCAGCACCTTCCACGCCGGGCGCGTTTCGCCGAGCGGCTTCACCACCGCACTGAAGCTCTGAATCCTTCCTTCGGTGTTGACGAAGGTTCCCGAGGTCTCGGTCCACGGTGCAATCGGCAGCAGCACGTCGGCGTAGTCGAGCGATTTGCCCTTGTAGGGCGACATCACCACGACGAATTCCGCCGCATCGATGCTGGCCATCGCGGATACCGGGTCGTGGGTATCGAGCTCGGCTTCCACGCCCAGCAGCAGATAGGCACGCAACGGCTGGGCCAGCATCTGCTGGGCATTCAAGCCTTTGACGGCAGGCTGACCCAGTGCGCCGCACCCCGGAATCGCGCCGACCGCCACTGCGCCGACACTATTGGCCGCTTCGCCCAGCACGCCGAAACTGGCACCCGCGAGTCGGGATACTTCTTGTGCCAGCGCATGAATCTGCGAATAGCCGGGATGATGCTGTGCCATGTTGCCGAGGAACACGGCGCGGGTTTCGCCGCCCGACAGACTGTCGGCCATCTTGCGCGCGGTGTCGTCGGCCACGCCATGGGCTGCGATGTCCGGAACCGGCAGTGCCTTCAGCTCTGCCAGGGCACGGCACACGCCCGCCAGCGCCGTAGCAAGCTGCGACGGCGCGACGATGCGCTTGGCGTGCACCTTGCCGAGAAATTCGTCCTCGTGCGCGTTGATCATATTGAGCTGACCATGCCAACGAACCGACTCACGGATGCGATGCGCCATCAAGGGATGATCCTTGCGCAGGTTGGAGCCCACCACCAGCATGCGGTCGAGACGCGACATGTAGGTCACCGGCATGCCCAGCCAGAAGCCGCCGTGCGCCTTGTCGTCGAGCGAGAAATCCGACTGCCGCAGACGATGATCGACGTTGCCGCTGCCGAGGCCGCGCATCAGCTTCTGCAGCAGGAAAAGCTCTTCCGCCGGACGGTACGGCGTCGACAGCGCGCCGATCTGCCCGGCCGGGATCGCTTTCAGTTTGTCCGCGACGAATTCCAGCGCGGCCTGCCAGGTGGTTTCCACCCATTGCCCGCCCTGCTTGACCATCGGCTGGGGCAGACGCTCGGGCGTATTGAGGCCTTCATAGGAAAAACGGTCGCGGTCGGCCAGCCAGCATTCGTTGACGTCTTCGTTCTCGCGCGGCAGCACCCGCATCACCTTGTTGTCCTTGACGTGGACTTCGAGATTGGAACCCAGGCTGTCGTGCGGGCTGATCGAGGCACGGCGCGACAGCTCCCAGCTGCGGGCGGTGTAGCGGAAGGGTTTGCTGGTCAGCGCACCGACCGGGCACAGGTCGATGACGTTGCCCGACAGTTCGGATACCACCTGGTTTTCGAGAAACGGCATCACTTCGACATGCTCGCCGCGCCCCGGCATGCCGAGTTCCATCACGCCGGCGATTTCCTGGCCGAAGCGCACGCAGCGGCTGCAGTGGATGCAGCGCGTCATGTCGGTGGCGATGAGGGGGCCGAGATTCTTCTCGCGCACCACGCGCTTGATTTCCTGGTAGCGCGACGACGACCCGCCGTAGCCGACCGCCAGATCCTGCAGGGTACATTCGCCGCCCTGGTCGCAGATCGGGCAGTCGAGCGGATGGTTGATCAGCAGGAACTCCATCACGCTTTTTTGCGCATCGATCGCGTATTCCGAGCGCGTGTGCACTTTCATTCCGTCGGTCACCGGCGTGGCGCAGGCCGGCAGCGGCTTCGGCGCCTTCTCCACCTGGACCAGGCACATGCGGCAGTTGGCGGCGATCGAGAGCTTCTTGTGATAACAGAAATGCGGAATCGCGATGCCGGCCTGATTCGCCGCATCCATGATGGTATCGCCGCTTTCGACCTGCAGCGCGCGTCCGTCAATTTCGATATTGAGCGTAGCCATAGCCTTGATTATTCCGCCTATTCCGTTCCAGCCATGCAGCGCTTGTGCTCGATGTGGTGCTCGAACTCGTGGCCAAAATGTTTGAGGAAGCTTTGCACCGGCATCGCCGCCGCGTCGCCCAGCGCGCAGATCGTATGGCCGCCTATGTGCCCCGCCACGCTGTTGAGCAGGTCCATGTCTTCCGGCCGTCCCTGGCCGTGTTCGATGCGGTGGATCACCCGGTACATCCAGCCGGTGCCCTCGCGGCACGGCGTGCACTGGCCGCACGATTCCTCGAAATAGAAATACGACAGCCGCTCCAGCGCGCGCACCATGCACACGGTTTCGTCCATCACGATGACCGCGCCCGATCCCAGCATGGAGCCCGCCTTGGAGATGGAATCGAAATCCATGGTGCAATCCATCATGATGCCGGCCGGCAGCACCGGCGCCGACGATCCGCCCGGGATCACCGCCTTCAATTGGTGGCCGTTGCGCACCCCGCCCGCCATCTGCAGCAGCTCGGAAAACGGCGTGCCGAGCGGCACTTCGTAATTGCCGGGTTTGTTGACGTGCCCCGAAACCGAGAACAGCTTGGCGCCGCCGTTGTTGGGTTTGCCCAGTTCCAGGAAGGCCTGGCCGCCGTGCTGCATGATCCACGGCACCGAGGCGAGCGTCTCGGTATTGTTGATGGTGGTCGGCTTGCCGTACAGGCCGAAGCTGGCCGGAAATGGCGGCTTGAAGCGCGGCTGGCCTTTTTTCCCTTCGATCGATTCCAGCAGCGCGGTTTCCTCGCCGCAGATGTAGGCGCCGTAGCCGTGGTGCGCATGCAACTGGAAGCAGAAATCGGTGCCGAACAGATGGTCGCCGAGATAGCCGGCCTCGCGCGCTTCCTTCAACGCGCGCTCGAAGATGTCGTAGATCTCGAAGATTTCGCCATGGATGTAGTTGTAGCCCACGCGCGCGCCGAGCACGTAGCCGGCGATCGCCATGCCTTCGATCAGCTGGTGCGGGTTGTAGCGCAGGATGTCGCGATCCTTGAAAGTGCCCGGCTCGCCCTCGTCGCTGTTGCAGACGATGTACTTGTCGCCCGGAAACGCGCGCGGCATGAAGCTCCACTTCAGCCCGGTGGGAAAGCCTGCGCCGCCACGGCCGCGCAGCGCGCTGGTCTTGAGCTCGGCGATGATGGCGTCACCCGGCATCTGCTCGGTCACCACGCGGCGCAGCGCCTGATAACCGCCATTGGCGACATAGGTCGCGAGCGATGCCGGGTTGTCGAGCGCCTGGGTCCAACTGCAGACCTGGGGGGTAGGGGCGAGCAGACTCATTTCAGCTTGTCCAGCAACTCGTCGATCTTCTCGGGAGTCAGGTGCGTGTGCATCGCATGGTTATTGTGCAGGCACATCGGCGCATCGCCGCACGCCCCCATGCATTCGCCCTCTTTCAGGGTGAAGCGGCCGTCCTCGGTGGTTTCGCCAAAGCCGATGCCGAGCTTCTGCCTGAGATGCTCGGCAATCTCGTTCGCCCCCATCAGCGCGCACGGCAGATTGGTGCACACGGTGATCTTGTGGCGCCCCACCGGCTGGGTGTCGTACATGTTGTAAAACGTGGCGACCTCGTATGC
>NZ_JANJXQ010000027.1 GCF_024708915.1 Thiobacillus sp. | reverse complement strand
CCCGCCCCGCCCTACTACGCCGTGATCTTCACTTCCGTGCGCACGGCGGGCGACGACGGGTACGCCGAGACGGCGCGGGCGATGCTGGAGCTGGCGGAGCGGCAGCCGGGCTTTCTCGGTTTCGAGACGGCGCGGCAGGAGCTGGGGATTTCGGTGTCCTACTGGGCCTCGCTGGAGGCGATCGCGGCGTGGAAGGCGCAGGCCGAGCACCAACGGGCGCAGGCGCGGGCGAAGGACTGGTATGCGGCCTTCCGCGTGCGCGTCTGCCGCGTGGAGCGCGACTACGGCTTCTGAGGCACCGTCACGCCGGCGCCGACTTTCGCTTGAGCTTGTTGCCGGCAATCTCTGCCGGGCCGGTTCAGGCGCGCGTGTCGACCAGATAGCCCTTGCCGCCATAGACCTCGGCGAGGATGGCGCCGAAGGCGGGGCCGGTTCCGGCCGGGTAGCGTTCCACCCGGAGCGCATTGCCATGGCGCTGGCGCAGGGCGGCTTCGAGCGCGTTTGCGTCCAGCGCGCGCCCGTCGGTGACGGCGCCGGCGCTGGAGGGGAAGAATGTGCCGGAATTCCGCATGGCGGCGACGATCTGGCCATTGACACGGAACACGGCCGTCGTCGGCTCGGCGTTCTGCCGGCGGATCTGGGCGTCGATTTCTGCCTGGCTCGGCTCGGCGACGATTTCCGGCGGGCTGAAGTTCTCGGGCTTGACGATCTTGGTGGGTGTCAGCGGCACCAAGCCGGAAATTGCTATCCGTCCATCGAAAGCCATCGTCATGATCATGCTCCATCGCGGTTGCAAACTCCGGAGTTCTTTGCACGAAACATGCCAGACACGTACATCGTTCAAGCATGGAACTTTCAATCGAAGCCTTGCCGGAAGCAGCCGTCGTGCGTCTGGGCGCGACGCAATGCCGCCTTGATGAACCTGCTGTCGCCGTGGCGCTGGGCATAGTCACCCACGCCTTGCCGAAGTGGCTCAAGGTGCTGGCCTGAAGTGCGCCGGCTCGGGGGATAATCGGGCGGACATCGGATATTCACTTCGGGAGGACACGCGATGGACACGTTCAGGAAAACCTTGGCCGCCGGGCTGGCGGGCATGCTGCTGCTCGCGCTGGCCGCCTGCGCGCCGGAGATCGGCAGCGAGAAGTGGTGCGCCGATCTCAAGGCCAAGCCGAAGGGCGACTGGTCCACGAACGAGGCCGTCGACTACGCCAAGCACTGCATTCTGAAATAGGCAGGAATGACCGGTGGTGGCTCCCGGTAGCCACCGTCCCATCGGCGCCGACTTTTGAGCAGCCGGCGCCGCCGCTGCCTAGCCTTTCTTCTTGTTCATGAAGCCGTCGATGCCGGCGACGGCGTCGTCGGTCATCATGTTGCAGGCCATGGTTTCGCCGGCGAGCTGGTAGGCGCCGGCGAGGCCCATTTCGAGCTGGCGGTAGAAGAGCTGCTTGCCCATGGCAATGGCGGTCAGCGACTTGGCGCGGATGCTGTCGGCGAGGCGCCGCACCTCGGCGTCGAGCATGTCGGACGGCACGACGCGGTTGACCAGGCCGCGCCGCTGGGCTTCGAGGGCGTCGATGAAGTCGCCAGTGAGCAGCATCTCCAGCGCCTGCTTGCGGCCGATGTTGCGCGCGAGCGCGACGGCGGGGGTGGAGCAGAACAGGCCGACGTTGATGCCCGAGACGGCGAACTTGGCGACGTCGGCGGCGACGGCGAGGTCGCAGCTGGCGACGAGCTGGCAGCCGGCCGCCGTGGCGACGCCATGCACGCGGGCAATGACCGGCTGGGGCAGTTCGGCGAGCGTCTGCATGACGCGGCCGCATTGCTTGAACAGCGCTTGCATGTAGGCCTTGTCGTGGTTGGCGCGCATCTGCTTGAGGTCGTGGCCGGCGCAGAAGGCCTTGCCGGCGCCGGCGACGACGACGACGCGCACCGTCTCGTCGGCGCCGAGTTTTGCCAGCTCGGCCTGCAGCGCGTCGAGCAGTTCGGTGGACAGGGCGTTGAACTGGCCCGGACGGTTGAGCGTCAGCGTCGCGATGCCGTCGGCATCGGCGCGCAGCAGCGGGGGGTCGGCGGCTTGGGTGGCGGTCATGGTTTCTCCTCCTCTTGGTCGTTTCATTCGGCCCGGCAGAACACGGCGGCCTGGGGTTTTTCGCGGGCGAACGCGGCGAGCCAGCGCGCCATTTCGTCCGCCAGCGCCTGCGCGGCGGCCTGGGTGGCGGCGACGCCGCCGCGCGCGTCGGGCGTCGGCGCCGGCCGCCTGACGGCGAAAGCGCGGCGCGCGAGCGGGCCGTCGCCGTGGCTCGGCAGCAGCCGGGCGCGGACTTCGAGCACCACCTCGCTCGCCCGCTCGCTGGAGAAGCGCTGTTCCAGCGTGTCGAGGACGAGGGCGAGGCGGCAGCCGCGCCCGGCGAAGTCGGGCTGGCCGAAGACGACGTGGCGCTGCAGCGCGCGTTCGAGCAGCTCGGCCGGCGGCGCGGCCCAGCGGCTGTTGGCGTAGGCGTGGCGGCGCAGCGGGTCGGCGTAGTCGAGGCGGTAGAGCTGGGCCGGCGCGTCGAGCCAGGAGCTGGCGCGCACCGCGAGGCCGCCGACCGGCAGGCCGGGAGCGGACCAGGCGCCGGAAAGATTGCCGAGGTCGTGGATGGCGACGTCGGCCTGGCGCGACGGATTGCCGATGCAGCCGGCGAGCAGGATGGCGGCGCAGAGGGCGGAAATGACGGAACGCATGCTTACATCTCCTTGGCGGCGGGTGCGGCGAAGCCGGCCTCGCCCGGTCCGGGCCGGGGCGGGGCGGCGCCGAACAGCACCGCCTGCGGCGTGTCGTTGAGGGTGTCGAGCAGCCGGTCGAGGCGGCGCGTGGCGGCGGCGAACTCGCCGAGCAGCGCCTCGGCGCGCGGCAGGGTCTCGGTATTGAGGCGTTCGCCCGTGCCGCCGGCGACGCGGTCGAGGCGCTGGGCGAGGCCGTTCATGGTGGCGACCAGGCCGCGCGCCTCGGCGGCGAGCGGCGCGGTCGCGCCGGCGGTCTTTTCGAGATGGACGAGGATCGCGCCGAGACGCTTGAGGTTGTCGTCCGACAGCGCGGCGCGCAGGGCGGCGACGAGCTGCGGCGCCTCCTTGAGGCCCTCGGAGGCGGCGGCGAGGTTGTCGAGGGTGCGCGCGACGTTCCGCACGTTGCGCTCGTCGAGCAGGCGGTTGAGCCGCGCGGACAGCTCGGCGACCTGGGTGGCGATGTCGCCGGCCTTGTCGCCGAGGGTGTCGAACAGGCCGGGCTGGATGCGGATGCGCGGCGGGTTCGGCGCGTCGGTATCGAGCGGCTGGCCGCTGCCGGCCCTGCCCTCCTCCAGCATCACGTAGGCGAGGCCGGTGACGCCCTGGTAGTTGAGGCGCGCCTGGGTGCGGTCGGTGAGGCGGTATTTGCGCGCGAGGCTGATCTCGACGAGCAGCAGGGAAGGATCGGCCGGATCGGGCTCGATACCCAGGACCTTGCCGGCGCGGATGCCGCGGTAGCGCACCTGGGCCTCGGGGTTGAGGCCGGTGACGCTGCCGCGGGTTTCGAGGATGTAGGTGTCGGTGAGCTCGCGCGCGCCGCTCAGCCACCAGAGCGCGCCGGCGGCGGCGACCAGGAAGACGACGGTGAACAGGCCGGCGATCAAGGCGTGGGAGCGGTTTTCCATGGTCGGTCCTCGGCGGGCATGGTCAGTGGGCGTGGGCAAGGGCGCGCTGGCTGCGCTCCGAATGGAAGAAGTTGCGGATGAAAGGATGGTCGATGCGCACCACCGCGTCGATGCCGCCGTAGGCGAGGATGCGCTGCTCGGCGAGCACGGCGACGCGCGTCGCCAGCGCCGCCAGGGTGTCGAGGTCGTGGGTAACGAGCACGACGGTCAGGCCGAGTTCGTGGCCGAGCTGGCGCGTCAGCCGCACGAAGGCGTCGGAGCGGTCGGGGTCGAGGCCGGCGGTGGGCTCGTCGAGCAGCAGCAGCTCGGGTTCGAGCGCCAGGGCGCGCGCCAGGGCGACGCGCTTGACCATGCCGCCGGAGAGCTCGGCCGGCATCAGTTCGGCATGGCGCGGCAAGAGTTCGACCATTTCGAGCTTGAGCATGACCAGGTCGCGGATCGTCGTCTCCTCGAAGCACTTGAGCTCGCGCAACGGGAAGGCGATGTTGTCGAAGACATTGAAGGCCGAGAACAGCGCGCCGTGCTGGAACAGCACGCCGAAGCGCCGCCGCAGCGCGCGCTCGCGCAGCACGCCGCCGCCGAACAGCGGCTCGCCGAACAGGCGGATCTCGCCCTTGGTCGGCGTCAGCAGCCCGATCATCTGGCGCAGCAGCGTGGTCTTGCCGCTGCCCGAGCCGCCCACCAGCGCGACCATCTCGCCGGTGGCAATTTCCAGGTCGAGGCCGCGATGCACCCAGTGCTCGCCGAAGCGGGTGGAGAGGTCGCGGATGGCGATGACGGGAACACTCATCTGGGCAGGCCGATGCCGCGCGTCGCGATGGCGAACACGGCGTCGATGAGGATGACGATGGTGATGGCCGAGACCACCGAGGCCGTCGTGTTGGCGGAGAGGCTTTCGGTGTTGGGCTGCACGCGCAGGCCGAAGTGGCAGGCGACCAGCGCGATGGCGACGCCGAACACGACACCCTTGGCGAGGCCGATCCAGAGGTTGGCGACCGGCACCGCCTTGGGCAGGGTTTCGAGGAAAAAGCCGTAGCCGATGTCGAGCTGGAACTGGGCCGAGACCATGCCGCCGACCAGGGCGATCGCGGTGGTCCACAGCACCAGCAGCGGCATGGCGACGCCGAGGGCGACCACCTTGGGGAACACCAGGCGCAGGCTGCGCGGCACGCCCATGGTGGCGAGGGCGTCGATCTCCTCGGTGACGCGCATCACGCCGAGCTGGGCGGTCATCGCCGAGCCGGAGCGGCCGGCGACCAGCACGGCGACGAGCACCGGGCCGAGCTCGCGGATGATGCCGAGGCCGAGGATGTTGACGATGAAGACGTCGGCGCCGAACTGCCGCAGCTGCAGCGAGGAAAGGTAGGAGAGCACCACGCCGATGAGGAAGCCGACCAGCGCGGTGACCGGCATCGCGCGCACGCCGCTCTTGTAGATGTTGGCGGAGATCTCGCGCCGGGGCAGGTCGGCGCGGTGGCGCAGCAGGTGCGCGCAGTCGAGCGCCAGCTGCCCGAGCAGGGCGACGAAGGCGCGCAGGTGGCGCCCCGCCGCGAGGGTCGCGCCGCCGAGGACGATCAGGCCCTCGAAGGGCGAGCGCGGCACGCCGACGGCCGGCGGCTCGCGGTCGGCGGCGGCGATGCGCTCGAAGATGCGCTGGTGCTCGGGCCGGATCAGCAGCACCTCGGGCAGGCGCCGCCCCCAGGCGCGCCACAGCAGCAGCGCGCCGGTGGAGTCGAGGGCCTCGATGCCCATGCAGTTCCAGCTCGCGTCGCGCCGGCCCTCCTCCGCGGCAAGCCAGCGCCGCCAGTCGCCGTCGGCGGCGCTCAGCGCGCGCAGGGTCCAGCGGCCGTCGAGGGTCAGCGTCTGCCGGCCGGCGGCATCGGTGCTCGCGCTGACGCGGGCGTCGGCCATGGCCTCAGTCGCGCGCTGCCGCGCGGGTGCGGCGGACCTTCAGCTCGATGCCGACGTTCGACCACTGCTGCACCTCCTCCGTCAGCACGGCGGCGGTGAGCGGCGCTTCCGCCAGCCACTCGGCGTCGACATGCAGCTGGAAGCCGCGCGGGCCGACGGCCGCGCCGATGCGCGGCATGGGCGCGTCGTCGCGGGCCCGGTGCAGCAGGGCGGCGATGCGCAGGCAGAAGATCAGCAGCCATTCGGACGATTCCTGGAACTGGCGCGTCAGCGACTGCACGCGCTCCAGCTTGCCGCGATGGGCGAGCACCAGGCGCGCCAGCAGGGCCTGGTCGCGCTTGGAGAAACCCGGCATGTCGGCGTTGGCAAGGATGTAGGCGCTGTGCTTGTGGAAGCTCGAATGGGCGACCGAGATGCCGACCTCGTGCAGGCGCGCCGCCCAGATGAGGAATTGCGCGGCGACCGAATCCTCCAGCGGGTCCTGCGGGCGCAGCTGCTGGAACAGTTCGAGGGCGAGCAGGCTGACGCGCGAGGCCTGGCGGCGGTCCACCTCGTAGCGCTGCATGAAGCGGCTGACCGTCGCCTCGCGCAGGTCGTCGTGGTGGTAGCGGCCGAGCAGGTCGTAGAGCACGCCGAGGCGCAGCGCCCCCTCGGAGAAAGTCATCTGCTCCAGGCCGAACTCCTTGAACACCGCCGACATGATGGCGAGGCCGCCGGGGATCACCGGCACGCGGTCGGGGCGCATGCCGTCGAGGCCGGCGCGCGCCGCGTGGCCGGCCTGCACGAGCCGGGCGCGCAGCCGCTCGATGCCGTCGCGGGTAATGCCGCCGTCGGCGTAGCCGTTGAGTTCGAGGATGTCGCGGATCGCCTTGGCGGTGCCCGAGGAGCCGACCGCCTCGTCCCAGCCGGTGTCGCGGTAGGCGTGCACGATGGTCTGCAGCTCGCGGCGCGCGGCGAGTTCGGCCTCCTTCATGCCGCGCTTGTCGATCCTGCCGTCGGGAAAGAAGCGCAGGCTGTAGCTGACGCAGCCCATGTAGAGCGATTCGAGCTGCAGCGGCTGGATGTCGCGGCCGATGATGAATTCGGTGGAGCCGCCGCCGATATCCACCACCAGGTGGCGGATGCGCTGATTGGGCAGCGTGTGGGCGACGCCGAGGTAGATCAGGCGCGCCTCCTCGCGGCCGGCGATGATCTCGATCGGAAAGCCGAGCGCCGCCTCGGCCTGGGAAAGGAAAGCCGGGCCGTTCTTGGCCACGCGCAGGGTGTTGGTGGCGACGGCGCGCACCGCATCAGGCTCGAAGCCGCGCAGGCGCTCGCCGAAACGCGCCAGCGCCTCCAGCGCGCGCTGCTGCGAGGCCGCGTCGAGCCGCTTGTCCGGCGTCAGACCGGCGGCGAGCCGCACCGTCTCCTTGAGGCCGTCGAGGGGATAGATCTGGTTGCCGACAATCCGCCCCACCTGCAGGCGGAAACTGTTGGAGCCCATATCGACGGCGGCGACGTGTTCGTGGACCACGATGAGTGACGGCGATGGTTTTGCGGTGCGGCGATTCTAGCCCAGGCGACGGACGGATAGCCACGCGCCGCATCCCTGGAAACGGTGCTGGCGGGGCGTGTCATACTTATGCAATCATTGTGCAACATCATCGATACCCAATCCCACGGCGGCTCCCGATCATGATCCAGATGTACGCGCACCACGATTTCCCCTCCGACCACTTCCTCAACCGCGAACTCACCCTGCTCGCCTTCAACCGCCGCGTGCTGGCCCAGGCCGCCGACGAGCGCGTGCCGCTGCTGGAGCGGCTGCGCTTCCTCTGCATCGTCTCCTCGAACCTCGACGAGTTTTTCGAGATCCGCGTCGCCGGCATCAAGGAGCAGATCAAGTTGCGCAGCAACGCCACCGGCGCCGACCGGCGCAGCCCGCAGGAGGTATTCCGCCGCGTCACCCAGGAGGCCCACGCGCTGATCCGGGAGCAGTACGCGCTGCTCAACGACGTGATCCTGCCGGCCCTCGCGCACGAGGGCATCGTCTTTCTGCGCCGCGCGGAATGGACGGACGAGCAGCGTACCTGGATTCACGAGTACTTCCGCCGCGAGGTGATGCCGGTGCTGACGCCGATCGGGCTCGACCCGGCCCATCCCTTCCCGCGCGTGCTCAACAAGAGCCTCAACTTCGCCGTCGAGCTCGAAGGCAAGGACGCCTTCGGGCGCAACTCGGGCGCCGCGATCGTCCAGGCGCCGCGCGCCCTGCCGCGCGTGATCCAGTTGCCGCGCGAGCTCACCGGCGTCGATTTCGGCTTCATCTTTCTCTCCGCGACGCTGCACCAGCATGTCGGCGAGCTGTTCGCCGGCATGAACATTCTCGGCTGCTACCAGTTCCGCGTCACGCGCAATTCCGATCTGTTCGTGGACGACGAGGAGGTGAAGAACCTGCGCACCGCCCTGCAGGGCGAACTGCCGCAGCGCCATTTCGGCGACGGCGTGCGCCTGGAAGTCGCCGACAACTGCTCCGAGGCGATGTCCGAATTCCTGCTCCAGCAGTTCGGCCTCGGCCGCGAGGACCTCTACCAGGTGCCCGGCATCGTCAACCTGGTGCGCCTGATGTCGGTGCCCGACAAGGTAGACCGCCCCGACCTCAAGTACCCCGACTACCAGCCCGGCCTGCCCAAGCAGCTCTCCGGCCGCTACGACATGTTCGACGCGGTCCGCAAGGGCGACATCCTGCTGCACCACCCATTCGAATCCTTCCAGCCGGTGATCGACTTCATCGAGCAGGCCGCCGCCGACCCGCAGGTCGTCGCGATCCGCCAGACGGTCTACCGCACCGGAACCGACTCCAAGCTGATGATGGCGCTGATCCGCGCCGCGCAGTCGGGCAAGGAGGTCACCGTGGTGGTCGAGCTGATGGCGCGCTTCGACGAGGAAGCCAATATCAACTGGGCCGCCCAGCTGGAAGAGGCCGGCGCCCATGTCGTCTATGGCGTGGTCGGCCACAAGACGCACGCCAAG
This sequence comes from Thiobacillus sp., assembly GCF_024708915.1. The sequence continues at coordinate 12,883 of NZ_JANJXQ010000027.1, read as the reverse complement.
CTCGCGCTCGTCGTCCGCCGCGAGGACGGTGGCCTGCGCCGCTACGCGCATCTGGGCACCGGCAACTACCACGCCCGCACTGCGCGTCTTTACACCGACTTCGGCCTGCTGACCGCCGACGAGGCGATGACTGCCGACGTCGGCAGCCTGTTCACCCAGATCACCGGGCTGGGCAAGGCCGGCAAGCTGAAGCGCCTGTGGCAATCGCCGTTCACCCTGCACAGCGAGGTCGTCGCCGCGATCAACCGCGAGGCCGAGCTGGCCGCCGCCGGCAAGCCCGCCGCCATCGTCGCCAAGATGAATGCCCTGCTCGAACCGCAGGTCATCGCCGCCCTCTACGCCGCCTCGCAGGCCGGGGTGAAGATCGACCTCATCATCCGTGGCGTGTGCGCGCTGAAACCGGGCATCGCCGGCCTGTCGGAGAATATCCGCGTGCGCTCCATCGTCGGGCGCTTCCTCGAACACACGCGCATCTTCTATTTCAGGAACGGCGGCGACGAGCAGGTGTATCTGTCCTCTGCCGACTGGATGGACCGCAACTTCTTCCGCCGTATCGAAACCGGCTTTCCCATCCTCAACCCCAAGCTGAAAAAACGCGTCATCGCCGAGGGTCTCAAGCCCTACCTGCGCGACAATGTGCAAACCTGGGAGATGCAGCCGGACGGTAGCTACCGCCGTCGCACCAAGCGCCGCGCCAAGGCCTACAACGCACAGGACGAGCTGCTGGCGCTGCTGTCCGACAAAAAGTGATTGCGGCGGCGGGGGCTTGAAACCCGCCGCCGCCGCCCTCATTTCCCGTTCCACCTTATGTGTATTTGACGGGAGATAGGCATGTCCGCCACCAAAGAAACCCTCGGCTTCCAGACCGAAGTCAAACAGCTGCTGCAATTGATGATCCATTCCTTGTATTCCAACAAGGACATCTTCCTGCGCGAACTGATTTCCAACGCCTCCGACGCCGCCGACAAGCTGCGCTTCGAAGGCCTGTCCGATTCCGCGCTGTATGAAAACGACCCCGACCTGAAGATTCGCATCGCCTTCGACCGTGACGCGCGCACGCTGACGATCAGCGACAACGGCATCGGCATGAGCCGGCAGGAAGTCATCGAGCACATCGGCACGATTGCAAAATCCGGCACCCGCGAATTCTTCAGCCAGCTGTCCGGCGACCAGAAGAAGGACGCCGCGTTGATCGGCCAGTTCGGCGTCGGCTTCTACTCCGCCTTCATCGTCGCCGACCGCGTCACCCTCACCACCCGCCGCGCCGGCCTCACCGCCGAGCACGGCGTGCGCTGGGAATCCGAAGGCGCCGGCGACTACACCCTGGAAACGGTGGAGAAGCCCGGCCGCGGCACCGAGATCGTGCTGCATCTGCGCGAAGGCGAGGACGAATTCCTCTCCGACTACAAGATCAAGTCGGTCATCCGCACCTATTCCGACCACATCACCCTGCCGATCGTGATGAAGAAAACGGAATGGAAGGACGGCGTGGAAACCCCGACCGACGAGGACGAAACCGTCAACAAGGCCTCCGCCCTGTGGGCGCGCGCCAAAAAGGACATCAGCGACGACGAGTACAACGAGTTTTACAAGCACGTCGCCCACGACTTCGAGAACCCGCTGGCCTGGTCGCACAACCGCGTCGAAGGCAAGCAGGAATACATCTCGCTGCTCTACGTTCCCTCGCACGCGCCGTTCGACCTCTACGACCGCGAGAAGCGCCACGGCATCAAGCTCTACGTGCGCCGCGTCTTCATCATGGACGACGCCGAGCAGCTGATGCCGGCGTATCTCAGATTCGTGCGCGGCGTGATCGACTCGGCCGACCTGCCGCTCAACGTCTCGCGCGAAATCCTGCAGAACAGCCGCGACATCGATGCAATCAAGAATGGCTCGGTGAAGAAGGTGCTGGGCCTGCTGGAAGACCTGGCCGAGAACCAGCCGGAGAAATACGTCGAATTCTGGAACGCGTTCGGCAAGGTGCTGAAGGAAGGCCCCGGTGAGGACTACGCGAACAGGGAGAAGATCGCCGGCCTGCTGCGCTTCGCCTCCACCCACACCGACACCGACGCACAAGTGGTGTCGCTGAAGGACTACATCGGCCGCATGAAGGAGGGCCAGACCGCGATCTACACCATCACCGCCGACAGCTTCGCCGCCGCCCAGCACAGCCCGCACCTCGAAATCTTCCGCAAGAAAGGCATCGAAGTCCTGCTCCTGTCCGACCGCGTCGACGAATGGCTGATGAGCAATCTCACCGAGTTCGACGGCAAGCCGATCAAGTCCGTCGCCAAGGGCGACCTCGATCTGGGCGCGCTGGAAGACGAATCCGAGAAGACCGCGCAGAAGGAAGCCGAAGACGCCATGAAGCCCTTGGTCGAGCGCATCAAGACCACCCTCGGCGAGCGCGTCAGGGACGTCCGCGTCACCCACCGCCTCACCGACTCGCCCGCCTGCCTCGTCACCGGCGAAGGCGACATGAGCGCCAACCTCGAACGCCTGCTGAAGGCCGCCGGCCAGGCCGCGCCCACCGTGAAGCCCACGCTGGAGATCAACCCGTCACACGCCCTGGTCACGCGGCTCGACAGCGAAGCCGACGAAGCCCGCTTCGCCGACTGGGCCAACCTGCTGTTCGAACAGGCACTGCTGGCAGAAGGCGGCCAGCTCGACGACCCGGCGAGTTTTGTGCGGCGGTTGAATGGGTTGCTGGCGATGCTGCCTAATAGCTGATCGGCAAGTCTGCCTGGCAGTACGCAACCAAGGGCAAACCGCTCACCGCCGCCTGATCAGCGGGCGAACCGCCCAGGCGCGATCGCCCGCATCAAATCGGCCTCCAGTGGCAAGGGCTGGCCGGTCATCAGATCGGCCAGCGCCTCGCCCAGCAGGCCCGCCCACACCACCCCGCGCGAGGCGTAGCCCGCCGCCACATACAACCCCGCCTGCCCGCCGACCGCCCCCAGCATCGGCAGCCGGTCCGGCAGGGTGGCGCGCAGCGCTGCGCGCCCGCTCGCTGCCGCCAGCGCGCAGCGTTCGCCCGCGCCCGGCAGGATCGCCTCCAGCCGGGCCAGGTTGGCGAGATCGCTCGCCCTGCGCAGTGCGCTGTCTTCGTCATCGTGTTCGTAGGTTGCGCCGACCACAAGCTGGCCCGCGCCCGCCGCCACGTAACCTTCGCGCGCGATCACCCGCCGGATTTCCGGCAGACCGCCGGGCGGCAGCCGCGTGACCTGGCCGCGCACGGCATGCAGCGGCCAGGCCTGCCCCGCAACCAGCTCCAGGGCGTCGCGCGCGTTGGCCAGCACCACGGCATCGGCATCCGCCATCACCGCGCCATCCGCGCCCAGCGCCTGCCAGCCGGTTGCGCCGGCCTGCACGCGCGCCACGGCGCAGCCGGTTCTCAGCCGGATGGCCGGATGGTCGAGCCAGGCGCGGCACAGGCTTCCCGGCACCACCCAGCCCGCTGCCGGGTAAAACACCCCGGCCGCGGCGACCGGCCAGTTCGCCAGGTCGCGTGCTTCGTCCCGCTCCACCCAGCGCGCGTAATCGGCGGGCGGCGCGGCGCCGGCCAGCGCCAGCCGCTGCCGTGCCGCTGCAGCCGCGTCTTTAGCCAGATGCAGCACGCCGCAGCGCGACCATTCCGGCGCATCGCCGAGCGCGGCCCAGGCGCGCAGATCGTGCAGAAACGCCGCGCGCGTCAGCCGGCTGGCGCAGTTGTCGTCGCGCGAGATCAACGGGCGGAATACCGCCAGCGGATTGCCCGAGGCCGCCTGCGCCGGCGAATCGGCGCGCTCCAGCACCGTAACCGCCACACCGCGCTGCGCCAGCGCATGCGCCACGGCCGCGCCCGCCACGCCGGCGCCGACGACGGCGACACGCCGCGGCACGGTGGATTCATCGGCGCCGGCCTTGCCGGCAAAACGCGCACTCAGGCAATGCCGCTTGCGGCCGTAGCCGACGCGTTTTTCGCAGGCGAAGCCCGCGCGGCCCAGCCCCTCGCGCACCGCTGCCGCCACCGTGTAGGTCGCCGCCACCGCCCCGGGGTTCGCCCGCCGCGCGAGTTCGTCAAACAGCCCGGACTGCCAGAGATCGGCATTGCGGTCGGGTGCGAAACCATCCAGATAGAAGGCGTCGACGCCCGCCTCGATCTGCGGCAGGCAGTCCGCCGCTTCGCCCAGCATCAGGGTGAGCTGCACCCGCCCGCCGTCGAGCGCGATGCGATGGAAACCTGGCGTCGGCATCGGCCAGTTCGCCCGCAGTTCGTTGGCCAGCGCCGCCCATTCCGGCCATTGCGCATGCAGGCGCGCCAGGTCGTCGGCGCCGAACGGATGCTTTTCGACCGACAGGAAATGCAGCCGCCCGGGGCGCGCCGGGTCGTCGCGCCACGCCGCCCAGGTCGCCAGGAAATTCAGCCCGGTGCCGAAGCCGGTTTCCAGCACGACGAAGCGGGCACGGTGCGCCCACGCCTGCGGCAGGCCGCAGCCCTGCAGGAAGACGTGGCGCGCCTGCCCGGCGCCGCCGTCGGCGGGATGGTAGATGTCGCCGTAGGCAGCGGAATACGGCACGCCATCCCTGAATTCGAGGCGGGCCGGAATAATGGTTTTCAGCATCCTCGAATCTTACATTGGGCCGCTTCGCTGCTGCCTTGCCCAATCATGCTGAAACCGAAACCCTGGCTTGGTCCTGTTCTCGCCGGATTGGCGTTCGCTGTGCCGGCCTACGCGGCCTGGGATGGCAAAAGCGGGTGAATCCACCGGCAAGGTGCGAAATGGCGGGTCACTGAAGTGCTCAACGGGCGGATCGGCCCTCGAATCGCTACACTCTCTGGAATGCTTCGGCGCAGCATTTGAAACGACTCGATGCCGATCACAACGAACCCGATGACTGCCTGCGGTGGCAACGAGCAGGTGCTATACCTACCCATTACCGGTTTCTCTCAACTTAAGAAGGCAATGCCATGAAACTCTATTACAGCCCGGGAGCCTGCTCCCTTTCCCCTCACATCGTGGCGATCGAGACTGGCATGCCTGTGGAACTGGTACGCGTCGACCTGGAGACCGGTCGGACAGAATCCGGCGAGGATTACCGCAAGATCAATCCGGATGGCTATGTTCCCGCGTTGGCTCTGGCGGACGGCGATGTGCTCACGGAAGGACCGGCCATCGTGCAGTATCTGGCAGACCAGGCCGAAGACAAGGAACTCGCGCCGGTTTACGGCAGCCGGGCGCGGTACCGCCTCATGCAGTGGCTGAACTTCATCTCCACCGAGCTGCATAAGACCTATTCGTCCCTGTTCGACTCGCGCGTACCGCCTGACTGCAAGGCCTTGTTCACCGAGCGACTGGCCCAGCGTTTCGCTCATGTTGCGGCAGTACTTGAGACGCAGCCCTATCTCATGGGCGAACAATTCACCATAGCGGACGCCTACCTTTTCACGGTAAGTTCGTGGGCGCCGCATGTCGGCCTCGATCTTTCGCCCTGGCCCGCGCTGGCGGCCTATCAGGGCCGCGTGGCGGCGCGCCCAGCGGTGCAGCAGGCGCTGGCCGAGGAAGGGTTGCTCAAGTAAACCGGACGGCCATGGGCATCAGGTATCGAAGCGGACAGATATCGAAAGCCCGTCGTCGCAGCTTCCTGGGCCTCCCTTCAAGGCTCGTATCCCTCGCGGTGCGTCGCATTGATGGTGCGCAGCAGTTCGCGGAACGGAATGCTGCGCTCGTGTTTCTTGAACAGCGGGATGAAGGCCAGATCCTCGCCTTTTCCCACCCCCGCATAGTTCCCGGACACCATCGATTCGTGCAGCTCGCGCAGCATCCTGTCGAGATCGTCCAGAAACGGCGTATAGGTGGACGCCTCGTCGTCGTCGTGTTCCAGGCAGGCGCGCAATTCGTCGACTTCGTATACCGCTTCGTGCACCAGGTCGATCAGCTGGTTGAGGTTTTGGGCTTTTTTCATGTTCGTATGCTTTTCCGGCAAAACGTAAGCATACCGCCGCTTGGCGAGCGGTGCGACAGGCACGGGATTCGGCCGCAAGTTCCGGATTGCGGGCCGCGCCAAACCGGTCGACACTGTAGCCATCAAACTCCAGCCGAATCTCCACCATGGATACCGAATCTGCCGCCTTGCCGAACGCTGTCCCGACGGGGACCACGCAGCTTGCCGATCGGCGCTGGCAGGCCGTTGCCCGCCGCAACCCGCAGGCTGACGGCGAATTCGTCTATGCGGTCAGAACCACCGGCGTGTACTGCCGGCCTTCGTGCCCGTCGCGCGCGGCCAGGCGTGAGAATGTGGAATTCTTCGAGTCGAACGAACGTGCCGCCGCTGCGGGCTACCGCCCCTGTAAACGCTGCCGCCCGGATGCGCCTTCGCAACAGCAAAGACGCAACGCGCTGGTGCTGCAGGCCTGCCAGAGCATCGAGCAGAGTGCGTCGGCGCTGTCGCTTGCGCAGCTGGCGCAACAGGCCGGGATGAGCCCGCATCATTTTCACCGCATCTTCAAGGCCGCCACTGGAATCACCCCCAAGGCGTTCCACAAGGCCGTCCTGGCCAGGCGGGCAGCGGCCTCGTTGCAAACCGCGCAGTCGGTGACCGCCGCCATCTACGACGCCGGATTCAGCTCGGCCGGGCGCTTTTACGCCGAGGCGCCCGCCATGCTCGGCATGGCGCCCGGAAGCTATCGCAAGGGCGGCACCGGCGAATACATCCGCCATGCCGTCGAGCCCTGCGCGCTGGGGTGGATCCTGGTCGCCGCCACGCGCAAGGGCGTGTGCGCCATCGAATTCGGCGACGATGCGCAGGCCCTGACCGAGCGCTTGCGGACCCGCTTTCCGCAGGCGCAGTTCGAACCGGCCGACACCGAATTCAAACGCTGGATCACCCGGGTGATCGCTTATGTCGAGCAGCCGCAGGGGGTGCTGGATCTGCCGCTGGATGTGCAGGGAACGGTTTTCCAGCGCCGCGTCTGGCAGGCGCTGCAGGCGATCCCTGCGGGCGAGACCGCGAGCTATGCCGAGATTGCCGGGCGCATCGGGCAGCCCGGGGCGGCGCGTGCGGTGGGCCGCGCCTGCGCCGGCAACCTGGTGGCGTTAGCGATTCCCTGCCACCGTGCCGTCCGTGCCGACGGGACGCTTGCCGGATACCGCTGGGGGAGCGCACGCAAAGCGGACCTGCTGCGGCGCGAAGGCAAGAAATAACACCGCAGCGTGCTCATCCCGTCATCTTCTATGCTCGTAGGGATGGAACTGGACTCACACGCATGCTGAGAACCATTGCCCGACTACCCGCCGCCGCCCTGACATTCGCCGGACTGCTGGCCCTGCCCGTGTGCCATGCGGAGACCCGGCCGCTGTGGGAAATCGGCGCCGGCCTCGCGGTGTTATCGATGCCCGACTACCGTGGCTCGGGCGTCACCAACGTCCATCTGCTGCCGGTCCCCTATCTCGTCTATCGCGGGGAATTCCTGCAGGCGGATCAGGGCGGGCTGCGCGGACTGCTGTACGAAAGCGAACGGTTCGAGGCCAACGTCAGCCTCAACGGCACCCTGCCGGCGCTCGACGGCGACAACCCGGCGCGACAGGGAATGGACGAGCTTCGGCCCACGGCCGAGGTCGGGCCGACCGCCAACCTCCACCTGTGGCGCTCGGCCGACCGCAGGATGCGGCTGGACCTGAGACTGCCGGTACGCACCGCGATCACGGTCGAGCGCGACCCAAGGCAGATCGGCTGGCTGTTCTCGCCCAATCTCATTTTTGAAATGCGGGGTCCGCCCGGCCTGTCCGGCTGGAACTTCAGCTTGCAGGGCGGCCCCTATTTCAATGACCGCGAATACAACGGATATTTCTATTCGGTGAGGCCGGCCGAGGCGACTGCGACCCGCCCCGCCTACGACGCGGCGGGTGGCTATTCCGGCTCGCAGGTCATGGTCACATTGACCCGGCGCTTCCCACGCTACTGGGTGGGCGGCTACCTGCGCTACGACGCGCTATCCGGCGCGGTCTACGAGAACAGCCCGCTGGTCGAAACGAAGGGCGCCGTCTCGGCGGGAATCGCGATGAGCTGGATATTCGGCGTATCCTCGCGCCGGGTGGAGGTAGCGGAATGAGGGCGGGGCGCCATGCCTGCCGGCGGGCAAGACGCCCGCATTGCCGATCGCGTTGGGACACTGCCGATACCCCCGCCCCCGAGCGCCTGCGCAAGCGGACGGATCAGGGGCGGCGCGACGCGCCTACTTGAGCATCCTGCCGGAAAAAACGGACATGTCGACTGACTGCGGTACCTCGCGAGCCACGAGCCTGGCGCCCTGGCCCTCCGTCACGAGCCGGGCGGCCAGATTCTCCGCCACCGCGACCACCCGCTCGCTGAGTTCGGCCACCCGCGCGGCATCCCGGCGCATCTTCACCGGATCCTGGCTCGCGAACAGCACCTGCTGATATGGTTCCCACTCGCGCCGGACTTGCGCGGCCCCCGCCTTGACCTGCGCCGACGCAAGGGACGAACGCTCGATCTGGTTCAGCACGGCGGTGAAATGCGCCCGGCTGAGGTGCAGTTCCATGTCGGCCGGGGCGTCGTAGAGCTCCCACGTCCGGTAGAAGTAGAATTTGGCCATGCGCTGCAACAGCATGTGCTGGCGCCCTGCGACGCTGGTCGAGCGGTCGGCCGCCGCGCCCGCGGCATCCTCGTATGCCAGTCCCGCGCTGTGCGCCGCTTGCTGCAGCGCCTCGTTAGCGTCGTAAAGCGCGACCGCGCCCTGCTTGCTCGGTGCCGCGCTCAACAGCACCCTGCACTGCTCCCAGGCGCCCGCCAGAGCGGCGACTGCGGTCCGCACTTTCGGCGTTGGCTGGAACGCCTTCAGCACCGCGAGCCGGGACTCGAACTGCCTGATCGACTCCTGCAGGATGGCCCGGGCATCATCAGTGCGGATTCCCTGTCCGAGCATGAGATACGCCTTCACCATCCGCTGCGAGAGCATGCGCTGTTCGCCCGCCACGCTGACGGCGGATGCCGCATCCAGCCTTGTCTCCACCGCGGACACCGCGGCGAGCGCAAACGAAGGCGATGCCGCAAAAGGAAACCCCGCGATGAGGCATGCGCCGAATAAGAGCTTGTCCACAAGAATCTCCTGCAAAAAAAACAAGGGGACCGGGATACTCCGCCCCCGCGTATTTACATTAGATGACTGCGGGAATAAGCCAATGGCAGGCTACGGGCACCGTCAAGGCCGGGGCGTGCTGCCGGGCCCGGAATCGCGGGCGGCCCTTGTTTGCTCCTGATCGGGCAAAAAAACAGGGGCGCGCGGCCCCTGTCTGGTGTGCGGCTGAAAGGACTCAGCGCTTGACCGGCTTGGCGGCAATTTCCTCCAGCCGGCGCGCCTTGATCACCTGGCCGTTCAATGCGGCATCCTTGGCGCTGCCGCCGTAGGCCACCACCATCAGCTGGCTGTAGTACATCACCGGGATGTCGAACTTGGTGCCGTAGCGCTTGTTGATCTGGCCCTGGTAGATTTCGACGTTGGCCTGGCACAGCGGGCACGGCGTGACGATCATTTCGGCGCCGTGGTCGTAGGCCGACTCGACGATGTCCTTGATCTGCGCCTGCGCCTTTTCCGGCTCGGAGAACGCCAGCGCACCGCCGCAGCAGGTCACTTTCTGCTCGTATTCCGGGATCGGTTCGGCGCCGACCATCTCGACCATCTTGTCGAGATACACCGGGTTCTCGAACGACTCGCCGGCGACGCCGAACGGGCGGTTGGTCTGGCAGCCGACGTAGCCGGCGATCTTGACGCCTTCGAGCGGACGCACGACGTGCTTGGCCATTTCGTCGAAGCCGAGATCTTCGATCAGCACTTCGACCATGTGGCGGATTTCGGGCATCTCGTTGATCGTGAGGCCGGCTTCCTTCAGCGCTTCGCGGGTGTCCGCCATCAAGGTGTCGGAATGCGTCAGGCGTTCGCGGGTTTCGCGCGCGCCCAGCCAGCAGGCGGCGCAGGTGGCGACGATTTCCTGTCCGGGCAGGTTTTGCTCGGACAGCGCGAAGTTGCGCGCATTCAGCACGTGGCGCGGCAGTTCGCCGGCTTCCGCATAACCGATGGAGGCGCCGCAGCAGTTCCAGTCGGGGATTTCAGTGAGCTTGACGTCGAGCGTCTTGCACATCGACTCGACCGAGGTCAGATAATTGGAAGCGGAAGCCCCCTTCTGCGACGAGCAGCCGGGGTAAAATGCGTATTCATGTTTGGCCATATCTCTCTCCTCAGCCTGCCATCCTGGCGGCCTTGCGGCTGCGCTCGATTTCGTAGGCCTTCTTCAGCATCGACTGGATGCCCTTCTGATCCTTGCACTTGTGGCCGCCGAACAGCTCCATCACGTTCAGCCGCCTGGCCTTGACCAGGCCCAGCGCGACCGCCTGCATCGCCATACCGTTCTTGATGCCCTGAACGAAGCCATCCTTGAAATACAGACCCATCGACAGCTTGAGTTCGTTGACACGTCCGGTATGGGTGCAATTTTTCCAGAACAGGCCGCTAAAAAAGCGTGTCGGCTGCATCTTCGGCGCCATGCCGATGCGGTGCGCGTATTCGGCGATGCCGTGCATGATGTGGGTGATCGGCAGCTTGCGCGGGCAGCGCACGATGCAGTTGTAGCAGGAGGTGCAGTTCCACATCGAGGTGGTGGTCAGCACTTCCTCGCGCTTGCCGGCGCGGATCATCATGAAGATTTCCTGCGGCGGATGTTCCCATGCGCTCTGAAAATTGGTCGGACAGGAGCCGGAGCAGACGCCGCATTGCATGCACATCTTGACCCAGTCGCCCATCTCGACCTGTTCTTCGATTTCCTTCAGGAAATTGTTGCGGTACTTGTCCGCCACTGCGGTGTTTGCGCTCATGCTCTGTCCTTGCCTGCTGAATGATGCATCGTCAAAAATGGCCGATGCATGACTAGAATCCCTTGAACGGGCTGGGGCCGACGGCAACCAGTTCGGCGGCATACTTGTCGATCATCTCGGGCACCCGCTGGATGTCGGTGATGGCGACTTCAAGATCGCGCACCCGCTCCGATTCCAGGTTCAGCGTCTTCAGCGTGTCGTCGATCTTGGACATGCGCACACGGCCCAGCTCGGAACCCTTGACGAAGTGGCACTGGTATTCGTCGCCGGACTTGCAGCCCATCAGCATCACGCCGTCATAGCCGGCGTTGAGCGCATCGGTGATCCAGATGGTGTTGACCGAACCCAGACAGCGGATCGGGATGATACGCACGAAGGCCGAGTACTCGTTGCGGTTCATGCCCGCCATGTCGAGCGCCGGATAGGCATCGTTCTCGCACGCCAGGATGAGGATGCGCGGCTTCTCGGAGAACTCGTCGGGAATGTCGACTGCCTTGATCTGCGCGCCGACGGTGTTGACCGAGTAGTTCTCGAACGAGATCACGCGCACCGGACAGGCACCCATGCAGGTGCCGCAGCGGCGGCAGCGCGATTCGTTGAACACCGGGAAGCGCTTCTCGTCCTCGTCGATGGCGCCGAACGGGCATTCCACCGTGCAGCGCTTGCACTGGGTGCAGCCTTCGAGACGCACCTTGGGGAACGACAAATCACCCGAACGCGGGTGCGCGGCGCGGCCGAGTTCAGCGTTCTCCAACGCCTGGATCGCCTTCAGCGCGGCGCCGGTGGCGTCCTCGCGCGCCTGCGCGATGTCCATCGGGCGGCGCACCGGGCCGGCAGTGTAGATGCCGGTGCGGCGGGTCTCGTAGGGGAAGCAGATGAAGTGCGAATCGGTGAAGCCCTGCTTCAGCTGTGGCACATCCGGGCCCTGGCGATAGGTCAGGTTGAGGATGGAAATCGGCTTCACTTCCACCGTGCCGGCGGCTTGCGGCTCGCCTTCCTGGCCTTCGACCTGCGGCTTGGTCAGCGCGTCGATGTTGACGCCCGAGTTCGCCACCTGGCCGGTGGCCAGCACCACCAGGTCGACGTCCACCATCGCGGCGTCGGCGTCGTCGAGGATCAGATCGTGGAATTTCACCGTGCTGGTGGCGCCGTTGGGCAGCACCTGGGCAACCTTGCCCTTGGTGAAGACGACGCCTTTCTCCTGCGCGCTGCGGTAGAAGTCCTCGCCGTTGCCCGGCGTGCGGAGATCCGTGTAGATGATGGTGGTGTCGACCGCCGGGTTGGCATCCTTGAAGTACATCGCCTGCTTGATGCTGGCGTTGCAGCAGAAGCCCGAGCAGTACGACAGGTGCTGGCCACTGGTATCGCGCTGGCCGGCGCACTGCACGAACACCACCGACTTCACCGGCTGGCCGTCCGACGGGCGGCGGATCGTGCCGTCGCCCGCCGCTGCGGCGGTCGCCAGCGCTTCGAGGCCGGCCTGGTCGACCACGTTGGGCGACTGGCCGCCGCCGAGCTCCGGCAGCTTGTTCATGTCGTACAGGGTGAAACCGGTCGCCTGCACGATGGCGCCGATGTCCTCGGTATGGGTCGCGCCCGATTCGGTGGCGATGTCGACCACGAAGCGTCCCGGCGCGCCGTCGGTCTTGGCGACGGTGGCGTTCAGATACAGCTTGATGTTGCTGTCGCCCATCACCTGCGAAGCCAGATCGGCCACACCGGTATCCATCGGGGACTTGTACGGCTCATGCACCGGCACGCGCTTGTAGAGCTTGGCAGCCCAGCCGCCGAGCGCGCCGGATTTCTCCACCAGCACCACCGGGTAGCCGGTCTTCGACGCTTCGATCGCGGTGGTCATGCCGGTGACGCCGCCGCCCACCACCAGCAGGGTCTTGCTGCTGCCGGTGTTGGCGTTGCCGCCGGGCGCGGTCATTGCTTTCACTTCAGCGCAGCCCATGCGGATGTAGTCTTCCGCCATTTCCTGGGTGGTCTCGCGCGCCTCGTCGGTGTCGGG
>NZ_JANJXQ010000023.1 GCF_024708915.1 Thiobacillus sp. | reverse complement strand
CGTTGGCTCAGTTGCTTGAGCTCGGCCTTGAAATAGAGCAGCACGGTGGTCGTGATGGCCAGCATGACGGCCAGCGTCGCGTAGCCGAACCAGACTGCCGCACCGAGGCCGTAGGTCACGACGACAGCCGCTTCCGACGTGAAGCCGCGGTATTGCTCCTCCTGCTGCGACGAGAAATTGGAGGCGATCATCGCCCCGGCAATGACCAGCAGGCCAACGGCGAGCAGCCAGGTGCTACCGGAGCGCTCGTCGAGCAGGGCGAACAGGCAGCCGAGCATGGCGACCAGCGAGAAGGTGCGCAGGCCGGCCGCCGAGTCGGGCCGCCGCTCGCGTTCCATGCCGAACAGCAGCCCGATGCCCAGGGCCGTGGCGAAGGCCTTGACCGGTTCAACCAGTTCGGGAACCACGAAGCTCATGCGCCTCCTCAGTTTTAATCGTTCTTCAGTAAAATTAAGCCATGCCACGCCATTTCGCAATCGTTCCCGCTGCCGGCAGCGGTTCCCGCTTCGGCGCCGAGAAGCCCAAGCAGTATCTCGACCTCCTCGGGCGGCCGCTGATCTTCCATACCCTCAAGGCGCTGACCGCCTGTCCGGACATCGAACGGGTATGGGTCGTGCTGGCGCCGGATGACCCATGGTGGCCGCGCACCGACTGGAGCGAACTGGGCGCCAAGCTGGAAACCGTGCGTTGCGGTGGCGCGACGCGGGCGGAGAGCGTCAGCAACGGTTTGCAGGCCGCGGCGATGGTCGCGGCCGACGATGACTGGGTTCTGGTGCATGACGCCGCGCGGCCCTGCCTGTCGCCGGCCATGCTCGATGCGCTGTTTGCCGATCTGGCGAATGACCCGGTCGGCGGCATCCTCGCCGTGCCGGTCGCCGACACCCTGAAGCGGGCCGATGCCGAACAGCGCGTCGCGGCCACCGAGCCGCGTGACGGGCTGTGGCAGGCGCAGACCCCGCAGATGTTCCGCCATGGCATACTGATCCGCGCGCTGCGCGCGGCCGGCAGCGACACGACCGACGAGGCTTCGGCCATCGAGCAACTGGGCCTGCAGCCGCGGCTGGTCGAGTCGGATAGCCGCAACCTCAAGGTCACGTATCCGCAGGACCTGGAGCTGGCAGGCTTGATTCTGAGGAAGCTGCATGAGTGAGATTCGAGTGGGGCACGGTTTCGACGTGCACGCTTTCGCCGCCAACCGCAAGCTCGTCATCGGCGGCGTCGACATTCCCCATGACCGGGGACTGGCCGGCCATTCCGACGCCGACGTGCTGCTGCACGCGATCAGCGATGCGCTGCTGGGTGCGGCCGGGCTGGGCGATATCGGCCGCCATTTCCCGGATACCGACGCCGCGTTTGCCGGCATCGACAGCCGCATCCTGCTGCGCCGCGTCGTCGAACAATTGCGCGAGCGCGGCTGGCGCGTCGGCAACGTCGACGCCACCGTCATCGCGCAGGCGCCGAGAATGGCACCGTACATCGCGCGGATGACGGCGCACATCGCCGACGACCTCGGCATCGCCATCGACCGCGTCAACGTCAAGGCCACCACCACCGAAAAACTCGGCTTTACCGGACGCGGCGAAGGCATCGCTGCCGAGGCGGTGTGCCTGATCGGGCGTGACTGAACCCGGCCCGGCCGCAGCAGCCAAGCCCGGCCTGAATCAACCACGTCCGGACAAGCCGGACACGCTGCGGCTGTTTTTCGCGCTGTGGCCGGATGACACCACCCGCGACGCGCTCAACCGCACCGGCAAATGGCTGCACCAGCACTGGGGCGGCCGACGCATGCATGCGGACACCCTGCATCTCACCCTGGCGTTTCTCGGCAGCACGCCGGCCGGACAGCTTGACGACCTGGCCGCCTGCGCCGATACCGTCCGCGCCGACGCCTTCGAGCTAGCCCTCGACCGCCCCGGTTACTGGCGGCACAACCGCATCGGCTGGCTGGGCGCGAGCCGGACGCCGCCGCAATACGCCGAACTGGCCAGCGCCTTGAATGCTGCCCTGCAGGCTGCCGGCTATTCCATCGACGCCCGCCCGCAGGTACCGCATGTCACCCTGCTGCGCAACACGGCGGGCGGCGAACCGCCGGCGTGTGTGCCGGTATGCTGGTCTGTTGGCGATTTCGTGCTGGCGGCCTCGCGCACCGAAGCCGAGGGCGCGCGGTACGAGGTGATCCGGCGGTGGCGCCTGACATGAAATGCCAAGAGGGGAAAGACGGCTTCGTATAACTGTCGGCAATATATCAATGTCCTGTCGCCCGCGCTGATCCTGTCGGGGATCGGGGGCACGCAGCGTTGCTGGCCAGGATTGGCGGCCCCTTGCAATCAGGCCCCTTCAGCGCCAGGATGTTTCGGGGCCGAGGCCATGAAAATAACGCGAAAAAAAGCCGTTCCGGCTCGACACGCGCGTGGCGTTTCGGTTATGATTCGCCCCGCATTAGGCGCGTAGCTCAGCTGGTTAGAGCACCACCTTGACATGGTGGGGGTCGTTGGTTCGAGTCCAATCGCGCCTACCAACGGTAGCTAAAACAGGACGGGCTTTTGCCCGTTTTGTCTTTTCTGCGCGGCACGTTTTCGACGTATCCGCTTCATTCTCTCCAGTTTGTTCTCGTAGCCGGAACCTGGCATGCCGGCCGGCATGGAATTCGGTCGGGAACGCCCCGCTCGTTTAAACCAACCGTTGCGTGCCGCTTCTGCGGCAGTCTTTGCGCGGACCGCGGCCGCCTCGCGGCACGGCTGCCTGCACCTCAGTCGCGGCCGCGGAAGACGGCTGCGCGCATCAGCAGCATTGCGGTGACCGGCGATGTCAGGAGGATGAATACGGTAATGAGGACTTCGTGGATCACCGGGCGCTGGGCCAGTGCGGAAGACACCAGGATCGAAGCCAGCAATACGCAGCCGGCGCCCAGCGTGTTGCCCATGGTCGGGGCGTGGATCCTGGCATAGAAGGTGTCGAGGCGGAGCAGGCCGAGGGAGCCGACCAGGGTCAGCAGGCCGCCGCAGATCAGGAGCAGCGCCGCCGGCAGGGCAAACCACGGCGAAATGTCGATGGTCATCATGGTTCGATCACCTCGCCGCGCAGGAGGAATTTGGCCATCGCGGTCGAAGCGACGAAGCCGAACAGGGCGATCAGCAGGGCAATGTCGAAATAGACGGCAGAGCCGATGCCCATTCCCAGCATCAATATCGTGAGCATGCCGTTGATGTACAGGGTATCGAGGGCCAGCACCCGGTCCTGGGCGGAGGGCCCCCGCAGCAGGCGCAGCAGGGCGAACAGCATGGCGACGGAAAAACAGGTCAGAGCGAAGTAAATCGATCCGGAGAGAATGGCGTTCATTCGAATATCTCCATCAGGGGACGTTCATAGCGTTGCTTGATGGTGCGCACCCAGGCGGCTTCATCCTGCAAGTCGAGGACATGCAGCGTCAGGACGTTGCTGTCCGCATCGTGCCCGGCCCAGACCGTGCCCGGCGTGGCGGTGACGATGATGGTCAGCATCGCCAGCCCGTGAGGGTCGCGCATGTCGAGGGGAATCTTCATGAAGCCGACCCGGGGCTGGCGCCGGGAGGCCCCGAGAATGATGCTGCCGACCGCCAGGTTGGAACGGATGATGTCGTGCAGCACGTGGAAGATCAGACCGATGGCCAGGTGCAGGCGATGGGGCCAGGCCGGGAGAGGGCGCAGCGGGGCGACGGCAAACGTGACGAGCAGGGCGAGCAGGATGCCGAGGACGATCTGCCCCGCCGACAGGCTGTCGTTGAGCAACAGCCACACCACGACCAGGACGATCGGCAGCAGCGGCAACAGGGGTTTGCGCTTCATTCGCCCGATCCTCTGGCATAGGCCGGCAACACCGCATCGATGTAGGCGGCGGAATTGTGCAGCGACTCGGCCGTGACCCTGAAGTAGTCCATGGCAGGCCCGGCACCCAGCGCAAGGATGGCGCAGAGGATGATCAGGCCGGCCACCGGACCGGCCTCGACCCAGAGCAGGCGCGGCGTGCTGCGTTCGCCGCTCCAGAATACGCGGATGCCCAGCCGCGACAGGCTGATCACCCCTGCCAGGCCCGACAGCAGCAGGGCCGCGATAAACAGCCAGGAAGGCAGGGGGTTGCTGCTCGCCGCCTCGTCAATGGCTGCAGCGAGCAGGGAGAACTTGGCGACGAAGCCCGACAGGGGAGGGAGCCCGGTCAGCAGCAGCGCGCAGGAAACGAACGTCAGCCCGAGAAACGCCATCGCTGCCGGTATCGGCAGACCGACCGTTTCGTCGGGGTGTTCCGTATCGCTGGCGGTATCCTGCAAGCCGAAAGCCTCGAAGCTGATGGCGAGCAGGTCGGCCGCGTAGGCCCGGTTGCGCTGCACCATCTCGATCACCATGAAAAATGCGCCGCTGCCCAGCACCGAACTGACCAGGTAGAACAGGGCCGGGCCGGTCAGGGCGCTGCCGTGGAAACCAATGGCCGCGAGCAGGGTGCCGGACGAGACGATCACCAGAAATCCTGCCAGCCGCTCCAGCCGCTGGGTGGCGAGAATCCCGAGACTGCCGATGGCGATGGTCGCCAAGCCGCCATAAAAGAGCCATTCGCCCCCGAAGGGCGCAGGGGAACCGGCTGCATGCAGCAGGGTTTCGAGGCGCAACAAGGCATAGACTCCCACCTTGGTCAGAATCGCGAATATCCCGGCCACCGGTGCCGATGCCGCAGCATAGGTCGTCGGCAGCCAGAAGTTGAGCGGCCAGGCGCCGGCCTTGACCAGGAATACGATGCCGAGCAGTGCGGCGCCGATGTCGAACAGGGTGCGGTCGTCGGGGCTGAGGGTCGGCACGCGCAAGGCCAGCTCGGCCATGTTGAGCGTGCCTGTCACGCCATAAATGAGGGCCGCCGCCACCAGAAACAGCAGGGAGGCGGCCAGATTGACCGCGATGTAGTGCAGCCCGGCCTTGACCCGCGCCACCCCCGAACCATGCAGCGCCAGGCCGTAGGAAGACACCAGCAAGACCTCGAAGAACACGAACAGGTTGAACAGATCGCCGGTGAGAAAAGCGCCGTTCAGCCCCATCAGCAGGAACTGGAACAGGGGCAGGTAATGCACCCCCGCCCGCTCCCAGCGCGCCAGCGAGTAGATCAGGGCGGCCGATCCGAGCGTTGCCGTCAGCGTCAGCATGATGGCCGCCAGGCGGTCCACCACCAGCACGATGCCGAACGGCGCCGCCCAGTTGCCGAGCGAATAGACGGCGATCTCGCCGCTCCACGGAGCGGGCAGGCGCGCGTCGGTCATGCCCAGCAAGGTCAGCGCCAGCAACAGTTGGGCGAGCGTGGCGAGCAGCGCAATCGTGGCGCGCAGACGGTGCCGGGTTTCGCTGATCAGCAGCAGCAAGGCGCCCGTCAGCAGGGGAAGCACGACCGGCAGGATGGGCAGGTGTTGTTGCCAGCTACCCATGTGGCGCTCCGGGGGCTGACGGCGGCGAAAGGCGGGTCGGCATCATTCTTTTTCGGTTTCCTGGCCGTCGACGTGGTCGGTGCCGTTCAAGCCGCGCGAAGCGAGCATGACGACGAGGAACAGCGCAGTGGTGGCGAAGCCGATGACGATAGCGGTCAACACCAGGGCCTGCGGCACCGGGTCGGTATACAGATCGGGGTTGCTGCCGCGGAGCGGGTCGATCACCGGGACGGCGCCGACGCGCAGCCGGCCCATGCCGAAGATGAACAGGTTGACTGCGTAAGCGAGCAGCGACAGGCCGATGATGACCTGGAAGGTACGCGGGCGCAGCAGCAGCCACACGCCCGAACCGGCCATGACGCCGATGGCGAGGGCAAAAACGATTTCCATCAGGTTCTTCCTCCGATGCCGGCCTTGCGGTGATGGCGGCGCAGCGACTGGTGGGCGATGACCACCAGCATCAGCACCGTCGCGCCTACCACCAGCATGTAAACGCCCAGATCGAAGAGCAGCACGCTCGACAGGTGCAGTTCGCCGAGCAGCGGCAATTCGCCGTGCCAGGCAAGGCTGGTGAGGAAAGGATAGCCGTACAGCCACGCGCCGGCGCCGGCCGCGGCCGCGCTGAGCAGGCCGAGCGCGATCCATACCATGGGATGGATGCGCAGGCGCGACTCCACCCACACCGTGCCGCCGACGAGGTATTGCAGGATGATGGCGGTGGCCAGCACGAGTCCGCCGACGAAGCCGCCGCCCGGCGCATTGTGGCCGCGCAGCAGGAAGAATAGTGAGACCAGCATCGCCAGCGGCAGCAGCAGGCGCACGAGCACCGCCGGCAGCATCAGATAGCCGCTCGGCAGCAAGGCATCGGGGTCGGGCACGCGGTTTTCCTCGATGCCGTCCGCCGCATTCTGCTCACGCTGCTGGCGCGGCAGGGGGATGCTCTCCGGCGCCGGGCGGAAGCGGCGCAGCAGGGCGAATACGGTCAGCGCGACCACGGCGAGCACGGTGATTTCGCCCAGGGTGTCGAAGCCGCGGAAATCGACCAGGATCACGTTGACCACGTTGAGGCCGCCGCCTAGGGGCAAGGCCTGCGTGATGAAGAAGGGCGAAATGCCATCGATGTCGGGGCGGGTCAGGATGGCGTAGGCCAGCGCTGCAAGACCGAGGCCGCCGGCGGCGGCGATCAGCAGATCGCGCAGGCGCCGCAGGCGCACCCGGGCCGTCTCGGGCCGCCCCTGGGCGAAGCGTGCATCGCGGCGCGGCAGCCAGCGCAGGCCGAGCAGGATCAGCACGGCGGTGACCACTTCGACAGTGAGTTGGGTGAGCGCCAGATCGGGCGCGGAGAACCAGACGAAAGTCAGGCTGGTCGCCAGCCCGGCGCCGCCCGACAGGACCAGCGCGGCAAAGCGGTGATGCTTGGCCTGCCAGGCGGCGGCCAGCGCGCAGGCGGCGCCGACTATCCAGAGCAGCGCGAAGGCCGGGTGGAGGGGCGTTGTTTCCCGCGTGCCCCAGGAACTGCCTGTATTGAGCAGGGCCAGCAGTGCGCCGCCCAGGGCAACCAGAATGAGCACCAGCAGTTGCATCTGCAGGCGCGGCGAAAACAGCCAGCGCATGGCCTGTTCGGCACCCGACATCAGCATCGTCTGCAGCCAGTCGTAGATGCGTTTGCCGTCGATGCGTTCGAGTAGCGGCACATCCGTTCCGGTGCGCCAGAGAAAGGCACGGTAGAGCGCGATACCGCCGATGAACGCGGCGGCACTCATCAGCAGCGGCAGATTGAGGCCATGCCAGACAGCCAGGCTGTAGGCGGGCGCGTCGCTGCCGAGAATCGAGTCGGTCGCCGTTTGCAGATAGGGACCGACGGTGATGCCGGGGAACATCCCGACCAGTATGCAGGCCAGCACCAGCAGCGCGCTCGGCAACAGCATCCAGCGCGTCGGTTCATGGGGGGCGCGTGGCAGGTCGTCGGTCGGCGGGCCGAAGAAGACCTGATGGATGAAGCGCAGCGAATAGGCGACGCTGAACATGCTCGCCAGCGTCGCCGCCAGCGGCAGGCCGATGCGTTGCCAGTCGGGACGGTCGAGGAAGATGGTCTCGGCAAAGAACATTTCTTTCGACAGAAAGCCGTTGAGCAGGGGCACGCCCGCCATCGCCGCGGCCGCCACCATGGCCAGCGTCGCGGTGATCGGCATCGCCCGATACAGGCCTGAAAGCCGCTGCATGTTGCGCGTGCCGGTTTCATGGTCGACGATGCCCGCCGCCATGAACAGCGAAGCCTTGAAGGTGGCGTGATTGACGATGTGGAAAACCGCCGCCACCAGCGCCAGCGGACTGTTCATTCCCAGCAGCAGCGTAATGAGGCCGAGATGGCTGATGGTGGAGTAGGCGAGCACGCCCTTCATGTCCTGCTGGAACAGGGCCAGGTAGGCGCCGATCAGCAGCGAACACAGGCCGGCGCCGCCGACGATCCAGAACCACAAATCGGTGCCTGCCAGCACCGGCCAGAACCGGGCCAGCAAAAACACGCCGGCCTTCACCATGGTGGCGGAATGCAGATAGGCCGAAACCGGCGTCGGCGCCGCCATGGCATGGGGCAGCCAGAAGTGGAAAGGAAACTGGGCGCTCTTGGTCAGTGCGCCGAGCGCGATCAGGATCAGCGTCAGCGGATACCAGGGATGGTTTTGGATCGTCTCCGCCGCAGCCAGAACCGCATCCAGGTCATAGCTGCCGGCGATGTGCCCGAGCAGCAGCATGCCGCCGAGCAGCGCCAGCCCGCCCGCGCCGGTAACGATAAGTGCCATGCGCGCGCCGCGGCGCGCATCCACGCGGTGATGCCAGTAGGCGATGAGCATGAACGAAGCGAGGCTGGTCAACTCCCAGAACATGGCAATCTGGATCAGGTTGCCCGACAGCACCACCCCGAGCATCGCTCCCATGAATGCCAGAAAGAAGGAGAAGAAACGGGGCACCGGATCGTCCGGCGACATGTAGTAGCGCGCATAGACCACCACCAGTGCGCCGATCACCGTGATCAGCATGGCGAACAGCCAGGCGTAGCCATCCATGCGCAGGGAGAAGTCCAGCCCCAGACCGGGCGCCCAGGGAATGGTCGTGCGGATGACGCCTTCGGCGACGACTTGCGGATACAAGCTTGCCGCCAGGACTGCAGCCGCAAGCGCGACGATGCCGGCCAGCCACGCTTCGGCATTGCGGGCATTGGACGGCAGGAAGGCAGCACACAGGCTGCCAACGAACGGAAGAAGAAGAATCAGGAGCAATGACATGCTTTATTTACAATTGTTCGGCACGTCTCTGGGCATCTTGTCGAATCTCGATTTTACGGAAAAGGCTGCAGCGGTTTCCACAAACAAAAGGCCGTCTCCCGGGAAACCGGCCCGTTGCGGCGCTTGAATTTTCGTTTGGCGTGTTCGAAACGGTGATCGAAACCCGGCGTATTTTAGCACCAGAGCTTGCCCGATCCGGGGCCGTTGCCGCATCTCCGGCGCGCGGGCAAGGATGCGCACGGCATGGGCCGCATCCTTGCGCATGGCGTCGATGGACTAGCGATCTGCGAGGATGCTAAAATTATTCGCGTAGTTCACGGTTTATGTCTTGGGCCGTGCGCTGGCGCGCCGACCCTGGATAAACCCGGCGCATCGCTGTTCGCAGTGTGCCTGCAGTCTTTAATCAGCAACATCCGAAAGCGCGGCCGGTCCGCGTTTTTTTGTTTCCGGAGTTCGTAATATGGTCAATGTCACGCTTCCCGACGGTTCCGTCAGACAGTTCGATGCGCCGGTCACGGTGGCGCAGGTCGCGTCCAGCATCGGGGCCGGCCTTGCCAAGGCGGCGCTCGCCGGGCGGGTCGATGGCCGGCTGGTCGACACCAGCCACCTCATCGATGCGGACGCGCAGCTCGCCATCGTCACCGACAAGGACGCCGACGGCCTCGACATGATCCGCCATTCCACCGCGCATTTGCTGGCGTACGCGGTGAAGTCGCTGTTCCCCGACGCGCAGGTGACCATCGGCCCGGTGATCGAGGATGGCTTCTACTACGATTTCGCGTACAAGCGCCCGTTCACGCCGGAAGACCTGACGGCGATCGAGAAGAAGATGGCCGAACTGGCAAAGCGGGACATCCCGGTCGAACGCAGCGTGATGCCGCGCGACGAAGCGGTGGCCTTCTTCCGCAGCATGGGCGAGCTGTACAAGGCCGAGATCATCGCGTCGATCCCCACCAATGAGAATATCTCGCTCTACCGCGAGGGCGATTTCATCGACCTTTGCCGCGGCCCGCATGTGCCGTCGACCGGCAAGCTCAGGCACTTCAAGCTGATGAAGCTGGCCGGCGCCTACTGGCGTGGGGATTCGAAGAACGAGATGCTGCAGCGCGTGTACGGCACGGCGTGGGCGAAGAAGGACGATCTCGACGCCTATCTGCACCGCCTGGAAGAAGCCGAGAAGCGCGACCATCGCAGGCTCGCGAAGCAGCTCGACCTGCTGCACATGCAGGACGAGGCGCCGGGCATGGTGTTCTGGCATCCCAAGGGCTGGATCGTGTGGCAGCAGATCGAGCAGTACATGCGGCAGAAGTTCGTCGAATACGGCTACCAGGAAGTGCGCACGCCCGCGATGATGGATCGCGGTATGTGGGAGAAGTCCGGCCACTGGGAAAACTACCACGACAACATGTTCACCACCGCATCGGAAAACCGCGACTACGCGGTGAAACCGATGAACTGTCCCGGCCATGTGCAAATATTCAACAGCGGCCTGCATTCCTACCGCGACCTGCCGCTCAGGCTGGCCGAGTTCGGCTCGTGCCACCGCAACGAGCCTTCGGGCGCGCTGCACGGCATCATGCGGGTGCGCGGTTTTACCCAGGACGATGCCCATATCTTCTGCACCGAGGACCAGATCGAGCAGGAAGTGGCCGACTTCATCGTCATGCTGCAGAAGGTCTACGCCGACTTCGGCTTCAGCGACGTGCTGGTGAAGCTGTCGACCCGGCCGGACAAGCGTGTCGGCTCGGACGAGTCATGGGACAAGGCGGAAACCGCGCTGGCTGCGGCGCTGGAAAAGAACCGGCTGGCGTTCGATCTGCAGCCGGGCGAGGGCGCGTTTTACGGCCCCAAGATCGAGTTTACGCTGAAGGATTCGCTCGGCCGTCTGTGGCAGTGCGGCACCATCCAACTCGACTTCAACCTGCCGGTGCGCCTCGGGGCCGAGTTCGTCGACGAGGACAACAGCCGCAAGCCGCCGGTGATGCTGCATCGCGCGATCCTTGGCTCGATGGAGCGCTTCATCGGCATCCTGATCGAGCACCATGCCGGCAACTTCCCGCTGTGGCTGGCGCCGGTGCAGGTGATGGTGATGAACATCAGCGAGCGTCAGACTGAATATGTGCAAAAAGTCACCCAGGCGCTGCGCGAGGCGGGTATCCGTGCGGTGTCGGACTTGAGTAATAACAAGATTACTTATAAAATCCGCGAACATAGCTTGCAGAAGCTGCCTTATCAGGTGGTCGTTGGCGACA
>NZ_JANJXQ010000238.1 GCF_024708915.1 Thiobacillus sp. | reverse complement strand
GCCGAACAGAAATGCCGGCGAGGCCGGCTTGTCCTGCGCGATACGTGCGTCGGTGGTTTTCAGCGCGGCGGTGATGAAGCGCTCGCCGGTAGGGTCGTCCAGTATCGTATCGAGCAGCGGCAGCATGCCGTGGTGCAGGCCTTCGGCGCGCAACTGGTGGACGCCGCGCAGGGCATGGCCCGACATCAGCAGCTTCAGCGCCTCGTCGAAGATGCGCGCGCGCGGGATGTTGGCCAAGAGCGGCGCCAGCGTCGCCACCGGCTTGCGGGTGTCGGGATCGATGTGGAAATCGAGCTTGGCGGCAAGGCGCGCGGCGCGCAGCATGCGTACCGGGTCTTCGCGGAAGCGCGTCTCTGGATCGCCGATCATGCGCAGCACATGCTTCTTGCAGTCGGCCACGCCGCCGAAGTAGTCGTGCACTTCCTCGCGCGCGGGATCGTAATACAGCGCGTTGATGGTGAAGTCGCGGCGCGCGGCGTCGTCCGCCATGTCGCCGAACACGTTGTCGGACAAGAGCCGCCCGTGCTCGTCGGTGAGCCGCTTGTGCGCTCCCGGCGACCTGTCGGCGGGAGCGTGCTCGTCCTCCTCCTCCGCTTCCTTCTGGCCGTTGGCGCGGAAGGTGGTGACCTCGATGGTGACGCGGCCGCACATCACGTGCACGATCTGGAAGCGCCGCCCGATGATGCGCGAGCGGCGGAACAGCCGCCGCACTTCTTCCGGGGTGGCGTCGGTGGCGACGTCGAAGTCCTTCGGCGTCTTGCCCAGCAGCAGGTCGCGCACCGCGCCGCCCACCAGATAGCCCTTGAAGCCGGCCTGCGCCAGCGTTTCGCAGGTTTTCAGCGCGCAGTCGTCGATCTGCTCGCGGCGGATGCCGTGTTTGGGCTGCGGCAGGATCTGCGCGCCGGAGGCACGCGATTTGCGGCCGAATACTTTGCTGATGATGCGACGAATCATTGGGGTGCGCGGAGCGGGGATGAATGAAGCAGATGGGCGATTATACAGGCTGGCCCCGGCTGCTTTGTTGCCACAATGCCGCGGTGCCGGGGCCGTACAGGCTTGCGAGCGACGCCGGCGTGAGCAGTTCGGCCGGGCTGCCGAGTTGCCAGCGCCCGTCGCCGTAGAGGAACAGCAGGCGGTCGCAGTGGCAGGCGGCCCAGTTGGGGTCGTGCAGCGTCAGCGCCACGCTGCGCCCGGCGTCGGCCTCGCCGCGCGCCCACGCCAGCAGCCGCGCCTGGTGCGCCGGGTCGAGATGGGTCAGCGGCTCGTCGAGCAGGGCGATGCGCGGCGCCTGCACCGCCAGCTGCGCCAGCCGCGCGCGCTGGCGCTCGCCGCCGGACAGGGTGGCAAGCGGGCGGCGGGCGAGGTCGCTCAGTTCCCAGGTCGCCAGATGCGGCGCCAGATCGGGGGCAGCGCCGAAGGGGTAATGGCCGAGCGCGACGAAGTCGGCGACGCTGCCGAAAAACCCGCCTTCGTCGCCCTGCGGCAGCAGGCCGATGTGCTGCGCGCGGACGAGCGGCGGTAAGCCGGCCACCGGCTGGCCGTCGAGCAAGACGTGTCCCTGCGCGGGCAGCGCGAGCCCTGCCAGCACCGCCAGCAGCGTCGACTTGCCGGCGCCGTTGGCGCCGAGAATGCCGAGTACCTCGCCGGATTCGAGCGTGAGGTCGAGGGAGTCGACCAGCGTGCGGGTGCTGGTACGGAGGGAGAGTTGCTGGGTGGTCAGGCGCATGGCCGGGTTGGCAGTTCTGCGTCGTTTGTGAGTGGTGTGCGCATGAAGGACTTCTGCTAAGTAAATTAGACGACGATTCTGCAGCAGAATCAGGAGGGTGGCCGGCTGCACCGCTTACGTAGCCTGTAGCATGAATTTGATTTTGCCTCCGGCCTGCGGTTGAGGATGCCGGCCTCCAGCAGGGCGGCGGCATCGCCATGCACAACCCGCGAGTTGGCTCCGCGTGTCCGCTCGTTCGGATTGGCTATTTGCCCGCGGCCTTGTTCAGCAAATCGAGGCCGCGCGCGGTCTTGCCCGCTCCCTTTTGGGCGCGCAGGCGGAACCGGGTTTCCGCGTCGAATTCCGCCAGCAGCAGCGTCGTCACTTCGTCCAGCAGGCGATTGACGCTGGTGCCGCGGCTTTGCGCCAGGGCGCGCAGGCGTTCGTGCTTGTCGTCGGGCAGGCGTAGGGTCAATGCGCTCATGTCTTGATCTCCTTGAGAAAATCCTCGGGGCTTACCACCCGCAGTTCGGGGAAGCGGCGTTCCATGCGGGCAACGTCGCGCAGATTCCGGGTCACCACGAAACGCGCACCACCCGCTACCGCGAGCTCCACCAGGTGGTTATCCGCTTCGTCCGGCAGATTGGGGCGCCAGGCGAAATAGATACGCGTCCAGCTGCACGCTGCAAGGAATATGTCCAGCAATTCGCCGCGTTCGCCAGGCGTCAGTCGGGATGACTTGAACAATTCGGCACGCCCCAGCACATCCTCGTATTCGGCAAACAGTGCTGCGCTCATCAGGGGCAGGCATTCGCTGCGCAGGCAGGCTGCCACGATCCGGTGTGAGGCGCCTTGCCCCAGGCAGGCGCCCACGAAGATATTGGTGTCGACGACCACCCGCTGAGTCATGCTGTTTATGGTAGCAGAAATGCTACCGGTTGAAGGGCCGAAATGGCGGCTTCAAGGCCGGCGCAGCAGCCACAACATCATCGGCACCCCGAGCAGGGCGGTGAGCACGCCGACCGGCAGTTCGCGCGGCTCGATCACGGTGCGCGCCAGCGCGTCGGCCAGCACCAAGAGGCTGCCGCCGGCCAGCGCGCAGGCGGGCAGCAGGACGCGGTGGCCGGCGAAGCCGAGCTTTCTCAAGGCGTGCGGCACCATCAGGCCGACGAAGCCGATGCTGCCGGCCTGCGCCACCACCAGCGCGGTGCAGGCGCCGGCCAGCCCGAACAGCATCCAGCGCGTGGGCGCGACGGCGACGCCCAGGGAGGCGGCTTTCAGCGGCGACAGCTGCAGTATGTCGAGCCGCCTGGAGAGGCCCAGCGCGGCGGCCACTGCCAGCAGCAGCGCGCCCCACAGCATCGAGGCGTTGCTGGTCCACGCCAGGTCGCCCATCAGGAAGAACAGCATGCCGGGCAGGCGCTCGGCCGGCGCGACCGAAAGCATCAGTGCGATCAGTGCGCCGAAGCCGGCCGCCAGCATCACCCCGGCCAGCAGCAGCGGGGTGTGGTCGCGCGCCAGCATTCGCCCGCCGAGCGCGGCGGCGAGCGCCAGCGCCAGAAGGCTGCCGGCGAACGCCAGCGCCGACACCCACGGCCATGCCAGCCCCGCCGCCATGCCGAGCAGCGCAAGCAGACCGGCGCCGCCGGAGACGCCGAGCAGATAGGGTTCGGCCAGCGGATTGCGGAACAGCGTCTGCATCAGCGCGCCTGCCAGCGCCAAGAGGCCGCCGCAGGCGAAGGCGGCGGCCACCCGCGGGGCGCGCAGTTCGACGAGGATCTGCTGTGCCAGTTCGCGGTCGGCCGGCAGCGCACCGGCCAGCAGGCCGAGCGCAATGGCGAGCGGCGCGGCCAGCCCGAGCAGCAGCAGTTTGGCGGTGGAAGACAGGCCGGGCCTTACTGTTTCGGTGCTTCGGCGGGGGCGGGTGCCGCGGGCAGCACGCTGACGCGCTGCATCACGACCGCTTCGAGCGGCACGTCGTCGTGCGGCCCGCGGCTGCCGCGCGGCACCGCGACGATGGTGTCGACCACCTCCATGCCGTCGACCACCTGGCCGAACACCGCGTAGCCCCAGCCGGCGACGCTCTGGCCGCGATGGTTGAGAAGCGCGTTGTCCACCACGTTGATGAAGAATTGCGAGGTCGCTGAATGCGGGTCGCCGGTGCGCGCCATCGCCAGCGTGCCGCGCAGGTTCTTCAGGCCGTTGTCGGCTTCGTTGCGGATGGGTTCGCCGTTGGGTTTTTCCGCCATGTCCGGCGTCATGCCGCCGCCCTGGATCATGAAGCCGGGGATCACGCGATGAAACACCAGGCCGTCGTAAAACCCGCTTTTCGCGTAGTTGAGAAAATTCGCCGCCGACTGCGGCGCATTGCGGGGGAACAGTTCCAGCGTGATGTTGCCCTTGCCGGTTTCGATCAGTACGCGCGGATTGGCCGGCTGGCCGGCGGCGGGGGCGGTGGCAACGGTCTGGGCGCCGGGCTCGCTGGCGCTGCAGCCAGTGGCGCCGGACATCAGCGCGCCGAGAAACAGCGTGGCGTAAAACAGGGGAAAACGGGACATCGGAAAAGCTCCAGTGTGGGGGTGGGGGGGATTTTACGGGCGAGCGGGGGGCGGCGGAAATGCATCGAACAGCCGCGCCGAGTTGTCATGCAGCAGCCGGTTTCTCAGCGGTTGCGGCAACGGCTCGATCCAGCCGCGGATTTGCGCCACCACGGCTGCGTAGTGCTGCCAGCGGTTCGTACTGAAGGTGTCCACCGCCGCCACGAAGCGATCGGGATAGCGCTCGAACAGCGCGCGCCATTCCGGCAGCAAGGCGCCGCCCGGAGCGATGCGCTCGTCGCGCACCGAGGTGTCGATCCAGAGCGTGGCGGGATAACGATCCAGCATTGCAGCCAGCGGCGCGGGCTGCGGCCGGGTGCCGAGATGCGCCCACAGCACCCGCACCTCGGGCGCGATGGCGAACGCGCGCTCGATCACTTCGGCGTCGCCGTGAAGCATCAGCACCAGCCGGCGCGCAGCCGCCAGCCGTACCAGTTGTTCGAACACCGGCTGCCGGGCGTCGCCGGCAAACAGATGCAATTCGCCGATGCCCGCCCAGCTGCCCCGCTCCAGCTGCGCGGCGACCCGCGCCGGCAGGCCGGCGTCGTGCACCCAGCGGCCCTTGTCCAGGTCCGACGCATAGACGCCGAGCAGCGGAATGATGCGGCCGGGAGCATGCCGGTACAGATGCTGTGCCAGCTGCGGCGGCGAGCTCGTCACCGCCAGCTGGCGCACCCCGGCGGCATCGAGTCTGGCGATCACCTCGGCCGGCGTGAATGCCGCCGCATCGGGGGCGGAGTAATGCGCGTGGGCGTCGATCATCGGCGGCGGGGAGGCGCCGGCGCCGAGCGACCCCAGCAGGCACAGGACGGGCAAGGCTGCGCGCATCATGCGGCGAGTCGCGCCTCGATTGCCGCGCGCACTGCGTCCAGCGGCTGCCAGCCGTTGCCGATGGGGTGCAGCTGCGTGCCCTGCTGCAGGATCAGCGCGGGAAAGCCGCGCACTCCGGCCTGGCGCGCCTGCCGGAAATTCGCCCGGGTTCTGGCGCGGGCGTCGTCGCTGTCGAACAGGCGCAGGAATGCCTGCGCGTCCATGCCGAGCCCGGCCGCCAGCTCGGCCAGCACGCCGGGCCGGGTGACGTCGCGTCCCCCGGCATAAAACGCCGTCTGGATCGCCTTGAACATGGCAAAGATCAGCGCCGGGTCGAGGGTGCCCGCCGTCACCACGGCGCGGCTGGCGGGTTCGGTGTCGTAGATGAAACCTTCCGGCAGCGCGTTCTCGAAACGGAAGGCTTGTCCGGTGCGCTCGTGCACCTGGTGCCAGTGATGCAGGATTTCTTCCCGCTCCGCCGCCGTCATCGGCGCGCTGGTCCCGGGTCGCAGGCCGCCCAGCACCAGTGCGATCTTCATGCGCTCGCGATATTCATCGCGCACGCATTCGATCACCGGCGAAAACCCCCAGCACCATGAGCACATGGGGTCGGCAAAATACCAGAGGAGGGGAGGATTCATGGGAGGGCCAGCTGCGAAATGAAAGGGCGATTCACAGCATACGCGATCGGGCCTCAGGGCTTGGCCGGATCGTCCGGCTTGGGCGGGGTGTCGTCGTCCATGATGACGCTGTGCGCCGGCCCTTCGAGGTCGTCAAACTGGCCGTTTTTGGCCGCCCACAGCATGATCCAGGCGATGAGGCCGACGATGACGAGGCTCAAGGGGATGAGCAGGAGCAGGATGTCCATGCTCAGAGGCCTGGCTCTTGCGCGGCGAGCCTTGAATCCTGTGCCTTGAGGCTGCCGTCATCGGCGGGCTGGCTGAAATTGGAGAGCCGGAGCGCATTCAGCACCACCAGCAGCGAGCTCGCCGACATGCCGATGCCGGCGATCCACGGCGT
>NZ_JANJXQ010000173.1 GCF_024708915.1 Thiobacillus sp. | reverse complement strand
GCATTTCAAGCCAACAGCGGCATCGCGCCTTCCGCGATGGCGACCGTCCTGGTCGGCGTCGTGTTCGCGGTCCTGCTCGTGTGGGGCGTCTGGGCCATCCGAACGGCCTACGTGGGGTGGTCCGAGAGCCGCCTCAACCAGCGCCAGTTCCTCGGTGTCTGCATCCGCTTCGTCGCGATGTACCTCGTCCTGACCTTCTTCCTCCTCTCCTGACCTGAAAGGCCTGACCATGCCAAACCGCATCCTCACTTCCCGTCTCGCCCAGCGGGCCGCCGTGGCCCTGGGCGCCACCGCGCTGCCGGCGCTGTCGTTCGCGCAAGGTCTGCCGCAGTTGGAGAACCCGACGCGCGGCACCGGCAACGGCATCATGGAGACGATCCGCAACTACGGCTACGACATCATCATGCTTGTGGCCCTGCTGGTGGTGGCGTCGATGTTTATCGGCGTCTGCTACCACGCCTACGGCACCTACGCGGAGATCCACACCGGCCGCAAGACGTGGGGCCAGTTCGGCCTCACGGTCGCCATCGGCGCCGTGCTGCTCGTGATCGGCATCTGGCTGCTCACCGAAGCCACCGGCATCCTGTAAGTGAGGTCGGTATGTCCGAGCAGCAGCACGTCCGTGCGGACGGGACCGTGACGTTCCTTCCGCATCGGCTCAACCGCCACCCCGTTGTCGTGCGCGGCCTCACCGCCGACGAGCTGTGGATCTGCTGCGGCTTGTCCGGCGCCGCCGGCCTGCTGGTCGGCGCGCCGTTGTCCTGGATGTTCCGCACGATCGCGCTGGCGCCGACGTTCGTTGTGCTGGGCGTGGCGCTGGGCGTGTTCATCGGCGGCGGCATCCTGCGGCGCCTGAAGCGCGGGCGCCCCGACACCTGGCTGTACCGGCAACTGCAATGGCGCATCGCCACGCGCCATCCGCTGATGGCGGGCTGGGTGGGCGGCCATGTGCTGATCTCGCGCTCCGGCTTCTGGACCACCCGCAGGTCTGCTTCAAGGGGTGCGCGATGAGCCGCTTCAAGAACGAGATCGCTCACCTGCAGGCGCACATCAAGACGCTTCGCCTGGGTGCCGGCGCGCTGGTCATCGTCGCCCTCGTGATGGGCGGCGGCTGGTGGAGCGCGCCACGCGATCTGACCATCCATGTCCCGCCCGACCTGCGCTCCGGCAGCACCCGGAAATGGTGGGAGGTGCCGCCCGAATCGGTCTATGCGTTCACGTTCTACGTGTTCCAGACCCTCAACCGTTGGCCCACGAATGGCGAGGAGGACTATGCCCGCAACCTCCACACGCTCTCGCCGTACCTCACGCCGTCCTGCCAGGCCTTCCTGCGCGCGGACTACGACTACCGCCGCAGCACGGGCGAGCTGCGCCAGCGCGTGCGCGGCATCTACGAAATCCCCGGCCGCGGCTACGGCGACGACCCTACGGCGCGCGTGCGCACGGTCTCCGATCGCGACTGGGTGGTGACGCTGGACATCACGGCGGACGAGTACTACGGCGCGGAGCAGGTAAAGCGCGCCCTGGTGCGCTACCCGGTGAAAGTCACCAAGGTGGACATCGACCCCGCACGCAACCCCTTCGGCCTGGCGCTCGACTGCTACGACGGCACGCCCCAGCGCATCAGCACCCCGGAACCGACGCGCCCGGCATCCGGCGGTCTGTCTCCGCACGCGCCTCAAGGAGGAAATACCCCATGAAGCACCCTGTACTCATGCTGCTGGGGCTGCTGGCCGTGGCTGCGTTCCCCGCCGCTCAGGCGGTGGAGATCCTGCGCTGGGAACGCATGCCGTTGGCGGTGCCGCTGAAGGTCGGCCAGGAGCGGATCGTGTTCATCGACCGCAACGTCCGCGTCGGAGTGCCTGCGGGCGTGGGCGAACGCCTGCGCGTACAGAGCGCAGGCGGCGCGGTGTACCTGCGCGCCAGCGAGCCAATCGAGCCCACGCGGCTGCAATTGCAGGACGCCGACACCGGCGCGCTGATCCTGCTGGACATTGCGGCCGAGGCGCCCAAGGACGGCGAAGCCGAACTGGAGCCGGTGCGCATCGTCGAGGACAGCAGCACTCCGGCTCGCTATGGCGATCAGTCCAACGGTGCCGAGGCCCCGGCGCGCGCCCAGGACCAGTCGGGTGCGCGGCCGGCGCGGCGCGAAACCCCCATCCCCGTGG
The DNA here is from genome assembly GCF_024708915.1 of Thiobacillus sp. The sequence goes on along the minus strand of NZ_JANJXQ010000173.1, from coordinate 1,734 downwards.
TGCTGACCCGCTTCGCCGCGCAGAGCCTTTACGCGCCGCTGCGCACCGTGGAGCCACTGCCGGGCGTCATGCGCATCAACCTGCGCCGCGACATGGACCTCGGCACGCTGATGCCGACATTGCCCGTGCGCGCACTCGCGCTCGCGTCGTGGCGTCTGGAAGACCAATGGGTGACGGCCGTGCGCCTGACCAATACCAGCGCCGGCTGGGTCACGCTTGATCCGCGTGTGCTGCAGGGCGATTTCCTGACGGCGACCTTCCAGCATGAGGCGCTCGGGCCGCACGGCGTGCCCGAGGACACGACCGTCCTGTACCTGGTGACGCGCGGGCACGGCTTGGCGCAGTCGCTGCTGCCGGCCATTCACCGCTTCGACCCAGCCGTGCATCTGCCGCAGCCAGAAGCCGAAGCCACCGAACGCAAGGAGGCCGATCATGCGCAGTAACGGACTCCTGAAGTGGCTGATGATCCCCGTCGCCATCCTGGTGCTGTTCGTCGGCATCCGCCTGTTCTCGGGTGGAAGCACGTCGGCGCCGCCCGCTAGCGATGCCGGCGCCCAGCTCACGCCAGAAGAAATGAAGGCGTTGGGCATCGAAGGCGATACCCCGCGCGACACCGTGGCCACGCTCGTCGCCCAAGTGAAGCAGTTGCGCACCGAGCTTCAGACGGCGCTCTCGGACAACAAGTCCCAGCGCGAAGAGAACCAGCGCCTGCGTCAGCGCGAGAACTCGATCGACCAGCGCATCAACTCTGCGCTGGAGTCCGAGCGCTCCAACCTGCGGCGCGACCAGGAGCAGGCGGCCAGCACGCGCCAGCAGACCGAAGGGCTACTCGCCGACCTACAGCGGCGCCTGGACAGCATTGGTGGGCGCGGTGGCAGCCATGCCGATCTGCCCGTGGGCCTGGGGCTGCAGGGGGGCGACGAGGCCGGGATGGAAGGCGGCATGCGCTGGGTTGAACCGGATGACGCGAAGCCTGCCGAGGGACGCAACAGGGGGCGCGGCACGGCTGGCGGCATGAGCTTCCCGACGAGCTTCGGCCCCGAGCAGAGCACGTTGCAAACCACGGCGGAAACCGTGGCGAACGCCGGGGCACGCGCCGCGGGCGTCAAGACCGCAAAGCCCGTCTATACCGTCCCCACGAACTCCACGCTCATGGGCTCGGTGGCGATGACAGCGCTGATCGGGCGTGTGCCGATCGACGGCACCGTCAACGACCCGTACCCCTTCAAGGTGCTGGTGGGGCCGGACAACCTCACGGCGAACGGCATCGACATTCCCGATGTGGCCGGCGCCGTGTTCAGCGGCACCGCCTCGGGCGACTGGACGCTTTCTTGCGTGCGCGGCCAGGTGCGCAGCATCACGTTCGTCTTCAACGACGGCACGATTCGCACGATCCCCGAAGACCGCGAAGGAAACCAGCAGAACAACCAGCAGCGCGATGGCTTGGGCTGGATCAGCGATCCCCACGGCATTCCTTGCGTCAGCGGCGAGCGGCGCAGCAACGCCCAGCAGTACCTCGGCTCGCAGGCCCTGATCACCGCGGCCGGTGCCGGCGTGGCCTCGCTCATCGAGAGCGACAGCGGCCGCATGTCCTATGTCGGCTCGGACGGCTCCATCGGCACCGTGGGCATCAGCGGCCAGGAGGCGGTCGGCCAGATTCTGGCGGGCGGCGTGCGGGACATGTCGGCCTGGGTCAACAAGCTCTACGGCCAAGCGTTCGCCGCCGTCTATGTC
>NZ_JANJXQ010000167.1 GCF_024708915.1 Thiobacillus sp. | reverse complement strand
GGTGGGGCCGCCGGGAACCGGCAAGACCTTGCTGGCGCGCTCGATTGCGGGTGAGGCCAAGGTGCCGTTCTTCAGCATCTCTGGGTCGGACTTCGTCGAGATGTTCGTCGGCGTGGGCGCTGCGCGCGTGCGCGACATGTTCGAGCAGGCGAAGAAGAATTCGCCCTGCATCATCTTCATCGACGAGATCGATGCGGTCGGTCGCCAGCGCGGCGCCGGCCTCGGCGGCGGCAACGACGAGCGCGAGCAGACCTTGAACCAGTTGCTGGTGGAAATGGATGGCTTCGAAGCGACCACCGGCGTCATCGTCATCGCCGCGACCAACCGCCCCGACGTGCTCGACCCGGCCTTGCTGCGTCCGGGCCGTTTCGACCGTCAGGTGGTGGTGGGCCTGCCCGACATCCGTGGCCGGGAACAGATCCTGCTGGTGCACATGCGCAAGGTACCGCTCGCCCCCGACGTGCGGGCCGACATTCTGGCGCGCGGCACCCCCGGCATGTCCGGGGCCGACCTCGCCAACTTGGTCAACGAGGCCGCCCTGTTCGCCGCGCGCGGCAACAAGCGCCTGGTCGATATGGACGATTTCGAGAAGGCCAAGGACAAGATCCTGATGGGCGCCGAGCGCAAGTCCATGGTGATCACGCCCGAGGACAAAAAGAAAACGGCCTACCACGAGTCGGGCCACGCGGTGATCGGCATGACCCTGCCGGGCTGCGACCCGGTGCACAAGGTGACCGTGATCCCTCGTGGCCGCGCCCTGGGCGTGACCATGTCGCTGCCGGAAGTGGACCGATTCAGCCTGTACAAGGACGAGATGCTGTCGCAGATCAGCATGCTGTTCGGCGGCCGGGTGGCAGAAGAGATCTTCGTCGGCAGCATCTCGACCGGCGCTTCCAACGACTTCGAGCGCGCCACCAGCATCGCGCGCGACATGGTGACCCGCTACGGCATGTCCGAAGCGCTGGGCCCGATGGTGTATGGCGAAAACGAAGGCGAGGTGTTCCTGGGGCGTTCGGTGACCACGCACAAGAACATGAGCGAGGCGACCATGCAGAAGGTCGACGCCGAGATCCGCCGCATTCTGGACGAGCAGTACGCGCTGGCCAAGAAAATCCTGACCGATAGCCGCGACAAGGTCGAGGCGATGACCGCAGCACTGCTGGAATGGGAAACCATCGATGCCGAGCAGATTGCCGACATCATGGCCGGCCGGCCGCCACGCCCGCCCAAGCCCTCCGTCACGCCGCCGCCGGCAAGCGGCGGCGACAAGCCGAGTGCGCCGGCGCCGACTACGCAACCAGCGCAGGAAGCCTGAACGTAGATTCGGCATCACGCACTACAATAGGGGGGCTTTGGCCCCTCTTTTTTTATGTCCGTACTCCACGCCGGTTCGCACCGCCTCTCCCTGGCACACCCCCTTGTCATGGGTATCGTCAATATCACGCCTGATTCGTTTTCGGACGGAGGGCGGCTGGGCAACGCCCAGGCCGCGATCGAGCATGCCCTCAAGCTGCGGGAAGATGGCGCCGATATCCTCGATGTCGGCGGGGAGTCCACCCGTCCGGGCGCGGCTGCTGTGCCGGCCGATGAGGAAATCCGCCGGGTGCGGCCAGTGATCGAGGCGCTTGCCAGGTGCGGCTGTGTGGTGTCGATCGATACCACGAAACCCGAAGTGATGCGCGCTGCGCTCGACGCAGGTGCGGCCATGGTGAACGACGTGATGGCCTTGCGTGCGCCCGGCGCGCTGGAGGCGGTGAGGACATCCGATGCGGCGGTGTGCCTGATGCATATGCAGGGTGAGCCGCAGAGCATGCAGCATGCGCCCCATTATGCCGATGTGGTCGAGGACGTGAAGCGGTTTTTGCAGGACAGGATACGGGTTTGCGAAGCAGCGGGCATGAGCCGTGAGAGACTGGTGATCGATCCGGGCTTCGGATTTGGCAAAATGCTGGAACACAATGTGGCCCTGCTCAAGCACCTGCACTGCCTGGTGGAAACGGGCGTGCCCGTGCTGGCTGGGATGTCGCGCAAATCCATGCTGGGTACATTGACCGGGCGTGCCGTCGAGGCGCGCGAATTCGCCGGAGTGGCGGCGCATCTGGCTGCCGTGGCACGTGGTGCGCGCTTGCTCCGGGTACACGATGTGGCCGCCATGCGGGATGCGCTGGCGGTATGGAATGCAGTGGAGGAACAACAGGATGGGGCGTAAATATTTCGGCACCGACGGCGTGCGCGGCAAGGTGGGCGAGCCGCCCATCACGCCGGAGTTTGTCATGCATCTGGGCTACGCTGCCGGACAGGTGCTGGTGGCCGACCGCGGCAGCCTGCCGCCGAATCAGCACCCGACCGTGCTGATTGGCAAGGACACCCGCATTTCCGGCTACATGCTGGAAGCCGCACTGGAAGCCGGCTTGACCGCTGCCGGCGTGAATGTGCTGATGACCGGGCCGATGCCGACGCCTGCGGTGGCCTATCTGACGCGCGCGCTGCGTCTGCAGGCCGGGGTGGTGATCTCGGCATCGCACAATCCGTTCGAAGACAACGGCATCAAGTTCTTTTCCGCCAGCGGGCAGAAACTGCCGGACAGCGTGGAGAAAGCGATCGAGGCGCGGCTGGATTTTCCCCTCAACACGGTCGAGGCGCGCCAGTTGGGGCGTGCTCGCCGGATCGAGGATGCCGCGGCGCGTTATATCGAGTTTTGCAAGAGCACCTTTCCCAATCACCTCGATCTGCGCGGGATGCGTATCGTGGTCGACTGTGCGCACGGTGCGACCTATCATATTGCGCCGCATGTGCTGCACGAACTGGGCGCCGAAGTGATCGCCATCGGCAACGAGCCGAACGGCTACAACATTAACGAAAAGTGCGGTGCCACGCACACTTCGGCGCTGGCGGACGCGGTGCGTGCGCAAGGCGCCGATCTCGGCATTGCGCTCGACGGCGATGGCGACCGCCTGATGATGGCCGACGCGAAAGGGCGGATATACGATGGCGACCAGCTGGTTTATGTCATCGCGCGCCATCGTATCCAGACCGGCTACATGAAGGGCGGCGTGGTGGGCACGTTGATGACCAATCTCGGCACCGAACATGCGTTGGCCCGCATCCAGATTCCGTTCGAGCGCGCCAAGGTGGGTGACCGCTATGTGCTGGAACGCCTGCAGGCGAACGGCTGGACGCTGGGTGGCGAGACCTCGGGGCATATCCTTTGCCTGGATAAACACACCACGGGCGACGGTATCGTTTCAGCACTGCAGGTGCTGCGTGCGATGCGCGAGACGGGCGTGACGCTGGATGCGTTCACCACGGACCTGGAAACCTACCCCCAGGTGATGATCAACGTGCCGGTAGCCAAAGGTTTCAAACTGGATGCCGTTCCTGCGGTCGGTGTGTCGATCGCGGAGGCAGAGGCTGCCCTGGGGGGCAATGGCCGGGTCGTTCTGCGCGCGTCCGGTACCGAGCCCCTGATCCGCGTGATGGTGGAAGGGCGGGATGCCGACTTGGTCAGACATACGGCCGAAACCATCGCCGCTGTTGTGAGGACCGCTGCAGCGGCCAGATGATTTCCCGCCTTGAAATATATCTGTAATATTCGCCCGTTAGTATGGCTGAGTCGCCCATGCGGCAACGTCAACTACCACTGGAGATATTACACATATGCGTACACTCAATAAACTGGCTCACGGGACGCTGGCTGCGGCCATGAGTCTGGCTTTCAGTGTGAGTGCCCTGGCTGCCGACATTACCGGCGCAGGCGCAACCTTCCCCTACGCTGTTTACACGAAGTGGGCTGAGGCATACAAGGCTGCGACGGGCAACCGGGTCAATTACCAGGGTATCGGCTCCTCGGGCGGCGTCAAACAGATCAAGGCCAAGACCGTTGATTTCGGCGGTACCGATGCGCCGCTCAAGGAATCCGACCTGGACGCAGCCAAGCTGGTTCAGGTGCCGACCGTGATGGGTGGCGTCACCATCGTCGTGAACGTTCCTGGCCTCGAGTCCGGCAAGCTGAAACTGGACGGCGTCACCGCCGCCGACATCTTCCGTGGTGCCATCACCAAGTGGAACGCCCCTGCCATCGCCAAGCTGAACCCGGGCGTCTCGCTGCCGAATCTGGCCATCACCGTCTCGCACCGTTCCGACGGTTCGGGCACCACCTACGCGTTCACCCACTATCTGGCCAAGCAGTCGATGGCCTTCATGCGTGACGTCGGCGCCGGCAACACGGTGAACTGGCCTGCCAACGCCGTCGGCGGCAAGGGTAACCCGGGGGTCGCCGCCAATGTGCAGAAGATCAGGGGCGCGATCGGCTACGTGGATATCGCCGATGCAATGAAGAACAACATGACCTTCGCTGCCCTGAAGAATAAGGCAGGCAACTACATTATGCCGAGCCAGCAATCGGTTGCCGATGCGGCCGCCGGTGCCGACTTCAAGGTGAAGGGCATGGCGCCTGACCTGCTTGATCAGTCGCACAAGAATGCCTGGCCCATCACCACGGCTACGTATGTGCTGGCGTATGAAAAAGGCGGCGATGCCGCCAAGCAGAAAGGTGTAGTCGACTTCTTCGCCTGGTCCTTGAACAATGGCCAGAAAATGGCCGCCGACCTCGGTTTTGTGGCGTTGCCGCCCAATGTCGTGAAGATGGTCGAAGCAGAAATGAAAAACATCAAATAAGACATCTGGATTGACTGATTTGATGATTGGCCGGGAGTGGCGCGCTGCTCCCGGCGCTCTGCGAAAGCAGCCGCCGCAAGGCGGCTGCTTTCGCAGATAAAAATCGAACCGATAGGCACCCCCACCGTGAGCGAGCCCAGCGCACCCGCCGGAATCGACCTGCATGCCCGGCAGGTCAGCCGATTCCGGTTACAGGACAAGTTTTTCCATTATTCCACCCAGTTTTTCGCCTTTGTCGTTCTGGCGGCGCTGGTGGGTATTCTGGTGTCGCTTACCCTCGAAGCCTGGCCCACCCTCAAGACGTTCGGCCCGGCTTTCCTCTGGACCAACATCTGGAGCGTGCCGGACGACCAGTACGGCGCGCTGGCGGCCATTTACGGCACGGTGGTGACGTCCGTGCTGGCGCTGCTGATTGCCGTGCCGATCAGTTTCGGCATCGCCCTGTTCCTGACCGAAACCTGCCCGGTCTGGCTGCGCCGCCCGCTGGGCACCGCGATCGAATTGCTGGCGGGCATTCCTTCCATCGTCTACGGCATCTGGGGATTGTTCGTGTTCGCGCCCCTGTTTGCCGAATACATCCAGCCCCCGCTGCAGGAATTGCTGGGCGATGTTCCGGTCATCGGCGGCTGGTTCTCCGGTCCTCCCATCGGGGTCGGCATTCTCACTGCCAGCATCGTGCTGGCGCTGATGGTCATCCCCTTTATTGCTTCGGTGATGCGCGACGTGTTCGAAACCGTGCCGCATGTACTGAAGGAGTCGGCTTACGGCATCGGCTGCACCACCTGGGAAGTGGTGCGCAACGTTGTGCTGCCCTACACGCGCGTCGGCGTCATCGGCGGCATCATGCTGGGGCTGGGGCGCGCGCTGGGTGAGACGATGGCCGTCACCTTCGTGATCGGCAACGCCAACCGCATCAACGGCAGCCTGTTTGCGCCCGGCACCTCGATTGCTTCCACGCTGGCCAACGAATTCGGCGAAGCGGACCCCGGTCTGCATATCGCCTCCCTGTTCGCGCTGGGTCTGGTGCTGTTCATCATCACCTTTGTCGTGCTGGCGATTTCGCGCTGGCTCATCAGCCGCAGCATGGGCTCGGAAGGTCTGTAAGGAAAGCCGTCATGATGAGCCTGTACACCCGCCGTATCTGGATCAACCGTATCGGCATCACCCTGTCCATGGTGGCGATGAGCCTGGGGCTGATCGCGCTGCTGTGGATTTTGTGGACCTTGTTTTCCAAAGGCTTTGCCGCGCTGAGCTGGGATTTGTTTACCCAGGACACGCCGGCGCCAGGCTCAGAAGGCGGCGGCCTGCGCAATGCCATTGTCGGCAGCGGCCTCATCCTGCTGTTTTCCATGCTGATCTCGACGCCGATCGGCATTCTGGCGGGCATCTATCTGGCCGAGTTCGGACGCATTTCGAGGTTCGCCTCGTTCACCCGCTTCATGACCGACATCATGCTGTCGGCGCCCTCCATCGTCATCGGCCTGTTCGTCTACGCGCTTTTTGTGGCGACCACCGGCGGTTTTTCCGGCTGGGCCGGGTCGTTGGCGCTGGCGCTGATCGCCATTCCGGTGGTCGTGCGCACCACCGAAAACATGTTGAAGCTGGTGCCGACCAGCCTGCGCGAAGCGGCATTCGCGGTGGGCGCGCCGCGCTGGCAGGTCTCGCTCAGGGTCACGCTGCCTGCGGTCAAGTCGGGCGTGGTGACCGGCGTATTGCTGGCGATGGCGCGTATCACCGGCGAGACCGCGCCGCTGCTGTTCACCGCGCTGAACAACCAGTTCTTCAGCACCAATATGGCGGAACCCATGGGCAACCTGCCGGTGGTGATTTATCAGTTCGCGCTGAGCCCGTACGACAATTGGGTGAGTCTCGCCTGGGGCGGGGCGCTGTTGATTGCCTTGCTGGTGCTGGTGGTCAACATCGGTGTGCGCGTCGTTTTCCGCAACAAAGACAAACGTTAATTTCCCCGGAGCTTTCCGATGCCCGATCAAGCCATGTCTACCGGCGAAAATATTGCCATGCAGGTACGCAACCTGGATTTCTTCTATGGCGATTTCAAAGGCCTCAGCAATATCAATCTGGACATTGCCAGCAAGAAAGTGACGGCTTTCATCGGCCCGTCCGGCTGCGGCAAATCGACCTTGTTGCGCACCTTCAATCGCATGTACGACTTGTACCCGGGGCAGCGCGCCGAAGGCCAGATTCTGGTGCACGGCAAGAATCTGCTCGACAAGAGCCAGGACGTGAATCTGGTGCGCGCCAAGATCGGCATGGTGTTCCAGAAGCCGACGCCTTTTCCCATGACGATCTACGAAAACATCGCGTTCGGCGTGCGGCTGTACGAGCGCATGTCCAAAAGCGCAATGGACGATCGCGTCGAATGGGCGCTGAACAAGGCGGCCCTGTGGGGCGAAGTGAAAGACAAACTGCAGAAAAGCGGTCTGTCGCTTTCGGGCGGCCAGCAGCAGCGCCTGTGCATTGCGCGCGCGGTCGCGGTGAAGCCCGAAATCGTGCTGCTGGACGAGCCGACCTCGGCACTGGATCCGATTTCCACCGCGAAAATCGAGGAGCTCATCAACGAGTTGAAAAACGATTACACCATCGCCATCGTCACCCACAACATGCAGCAGGCCGCGCGGATTTCCGACTACACCGCCTTCATGTACCTGGGCGAACTCGTCGAGTTCAACGAAACCGGCACCATCTTCATGCGGCCTGGCAAAAAGCAGACCGAAGACTACATTACCGGTCGATTCGGCTGATTGCTCTTCCCATGGCAACGCGCCCGCCGGTTGACCTGCGGGCGCGTTGCGCTTACCATCGCGCACTTTTGTTTGGCGGATTCCCATGCGCAAGAAGCTCGTAGCCGGTAACTGGAAAATGCACGGCAGCCTGGCCGAGAATGCCGCGTTGCTGTCTGCGCTCAAGCCGGCACTGGCCGGCATCGAGGCAGTCGTTTGCGTTCCTTTCCCGTATCTGGCGCAAGCGCAGGCCGCACTTGCCGGGTCATCGATTGCCTGGGGCGCGCAAAACGTATCCGAGCAGGCCAAGGGTGCGTTTACCGGTGAAGTGTCTGCTGCCATGCTGCTCGATTTCGGCTGCCGCTATGTGATCGTCGGCCATTCCGAGCGGCGCAGCCTGTATGGCGAAACCGACGAACTGGTCGCCGGCAAATACATGGCCGCACAGGCGGCCGGCCTGACCCCCATCCTGTGCGTGGGCGAATCGCTGGCCGAGCGCGAGTCGGGCGTGACCGAGGCAGTCGTCGCACGCCAGCTCGATGCCGTGATCCAGGCTGCCGGCGTGACGTCTTTGGCGCGGGCGGTGGTTGCCTACGAACCCGTGTGGGCGATCGGCACCGGAAAAACCGCCACGCCGGAGCAGGCCCAGGCCGTGCACGCCTTCATCCGCGGCAAGATTGCCGCTCTCGATGCCGGCGTGGCAGAGGGTCTGGTAATCCAGTATGGGGGTAGCGTAAAAGCCGCGAATGCGGCAGAATTGATGGCTCAGCCGGATATCGACGGCGGCCTGATTGGCGGTGCTTCTCTGGTTGCCGACGAGTTCATCGCGATTTGCCAAGCGGCTGCCAAGTAAGAATCAAAATTTATGGAAACACTGGTCTGGGTTGTTCATGTTGTCGTAGCGCTTGCCGTCATTGCGCTGGTGTTGCTGCAGCACGGCAAGGGTGCGGACATGGGCGCCGCATTCGGCGGCGGATCTGCCGGGAGCCTGTTCGGCGCCAGCGGTTCGGCCAATTTTCTGAGCCGCAGCACGGCCGTTGTGGCGACCCTGTTCTTTTTGACCAGCCTGGGCCTGGCCTATTTCGGGCTCCAGCAGCACAAGCCGGCCAGCGTGCTGGATCGGACGGCGGTGCCGGTACCCGCGACGCAACCCGTTCCGGCGGCTCCGGCGGGCGAGAATGCCGGCTCGAAAGCGGGTGCCATCCCGCAATAAATCAGCAGTTGCAAATCCGGGCGCATGCCCTTTGGCCGACGTGGTGGAATTGGTAGACACGCTATCTTGAGGGGGTAGTGACCTTGGTCGTGCGAGTTCGAGTCTCGCCGTCGGCACCATCAAATTTCCTGATTGATTCATCAGCAGTTGCTATGCGGTAAGCTTTTGATTAATCAGGGGAAATCAGTAGTTTTTCAGCTTGACAGTGGGCGCGTGGCGCTAATACACTGCGGTCATAATCACTCAACAGCTCGCACTCGGGCATAGTCGGAGGACCACGGTGCTGGAGAATTACCTCCCCATTCTGTTGTTCATTCTGGTCGGGCTGGCTTTCGGCATCGGCCCCATCATTGCAGGCGGCCTGCTGGCACCGAACCGTCCTGACAGCGAAAAACTTTCTCCCTACGAATGCGGCTTCGAGGCGTTCGAGGACGCGCGCATGAAATTCGATGTGCGTTACTACCTGGTTGCCATTCTCTTCATCCTGTTCGACCTGGAAATCGCCTTTCTTTTTCCCTGGGCCATCGTGCTGGAGGAAATCGGTGTGGCGGGTTTTGTCGCCATGATGGTGTTCCTTGGCATCCTGGTGGTCGGCTTCATCTATGAATGGATGAAGGGCGCCTTAGAGTGGGAATGAGCTGATTATGGGTATCGAAGGCGTCCTCGAGCAGGGCTTCGTCACCACCAAGGCCGACCAGCTGATCAACTACATGCGCACCGGCTCGATGTGGCCGATGACCTTTGGGCTGGCGTGCTGCGCGGTGGAGATGATGCACGCCGGTGCCGCACGCTACGATCTCGATCGCTTCGGCATCGTGTTTCGCCCCAGCCCGCGGCAGTCCGACGTGATGATCGTGGCAGGGACGCTTTGCAACAAGATGGCGCCCGCGTTGCGCAAGGTCTATGACCAGATGGCCGAACCCCGCTGGGTGATTTCCATGGGCTCGTGCGCCAACGGCGGGGGTTATTACCATTATTCCTACTCGGTGGTGCGCGGCTGCGATCGCATCGTGCCGGTGGACATCTATGTTCCCGGCTGCCCGCCCACGGCGGAGGCATTGTTGTTCGGCATCATCCAGCTGCAGAACAAGATCCGCCGCACCAACACCATCGCCCGTTAAACCTCGCTTATGGCCACGACGCTGGAATCCTATTCTGTTTGCCTGCAAAACGTTCTTGGCGATGCGCTTGTCCAGATCACCGAGAGGCTGGGGGAGCTGACGCTTATCGTCAAGCCGCAGGCGTATGCGTCCGCCATGCGCGCACTGCGCGATCATCCCGACTGCCGTTTCGAGCAGTTGATCGATCTGTGCGGTATGGATTATTCGGCTTACGGCAATGGCGCATGGGACGGTTCGCGCTTTGCCGCGGTGGCGCACCTGCTGTCGGTGGCCAACAACCGACGCGTGCGGGTGCGCGTGTTCTGCCCCGACGACGAGCTGCCGGTGGTGGCGTCGATGGTCGACATCTGGCCGGCCGCCGACTGGTTCGAGCGCGAAGCCTTCGACTTGTACGGTATCGTGTTCGAAGGTCATCCCGACTTGCGCCGCATCCTCACCGACTATGGCTTCATCGGCCATCCATTCCGCAAGGATTTTCCCTTGTCCGGTAACGTCGAGATGCGCTACGACCCGACGCAGCAGCGGGTGATTTACCAGCCGGTGTCGATCGAGCCGCGCGAAATCGTGCCGCGCATCGTGCGCGACGAAAGCTACGGGGCGGGGCGCTGATGGCTGAAATCCGCAACTACACCATGAACTTCGGCCCGCAGCATCCGGCCGCGCACGGCGTGCTGCGCCTGGTGCTGGAACTGGACGGCGAGGTGATCCAGCGCGCCGACCCGCACATTGGCCTGCTGCACCGCGCCACCGAGAAGCTGGCCGAACACAAGACCTTCCTGCAGTCGGTGCCCTACATGGACCGCCTCGACTACGTGTCGATGATGGTCAACGAGCACGCCTACGTGATGGCGATCGAAAAGCTGCTGCAGATCGACGTTCCCGAGCGCGCGCAATACATCCGGGTGATGTTCGACGAGATCACCCGCGTGCTGAACCACCTGCTGTGGCTGGGCGCGCATGCGCTCGACGTCGGTGCGATGACGGTGTTCCTGTATGCCTTCCGTGAACGCGAAGACCTGATGGACTGCTACGAGGCGGTTTCCGGCGCGCGCCTGCATGCGGCCTACTACCGCCCCGGCGGGGTCTACCGCGACCTGCCCGACAGCATGCCGCAATACCAGGCGCAGCACACCCGCAACGAGGCGACGCTGAAGTCGATGAACGCCAATCGTCAGGGGTCGCTGCTCGACTTCATCGAAGACTTCACCCGGCGCTTCCCGACCTATGTCGACGAATACGAAACCCTGCTGACCGACAACCGTATCTGGAAGCAGCGCACCGTTGGCATCGGAGTGGTGTCGCCCGAACGCGCGCTGGCGCTGGGTTTTACCGGCCCCATGCTGCGCGGTTCCGGCGTCGAATGGGATCTGCGCAAGAAACAGCCCTACGAAGTCTACGACCGCATGGATTTCGACATCCCGGTCGGCACCAACGGCGA
>NZ_JANJXQ010000140.1 GCF_024708915.1 Thiobacillus sp. | reverse complement strand
GCATTATCTCGGCGGCGAGCGGCCCACCCCCAAGGCCCTGCGCCAGCACGGCGAACGCCACGCGCCCTGGCGTACCGTCGCCACCTGGTATCTGTGGCGCAGTCTCGATCCGGCGGTGGTGCAGTACTGATCCTGTTTTTTGGTGGGAGGAGGCGAATATTGGCGGGTTGGGTTGTCTGCATTGGGTCAAAATGAGAAACCTAGGTCGATTGTAGTGTTCGGCTCTTGTTCGGCCGAAGCGGCTGTTGTTGAATTCTCGAAATCAGACTGCAATACGTCGATTTGCTGACGTTTAGTCGACGTGTTGGAGTCGGCACGCTTGGCGTCAAAAGTCATACACTCCTGTCTTGTATGCCGCTCCGCTCCAATCTGATGGCGGCGTAATAACAACCTCATAAAGAGTTCGTCACAAGCATGTCTGACTATGACTTTAAGCCGCTAAATGACAAGGAGTTCGAAATCCTATGTGCCGACCTGATAGGCGAGGTGAAAGGCGCTCGGATCGAGCGATTTAAGGCAGGTCGGGATGCTGGGGTTGACGGACGGTTTTTTGCCAGCGAAGGCAAAGAGGTGATTCTGCAGTGCAAACACTGGAGTAACACCCCGTTGAGGCAACTCGTTCGCACACTAGAGTTTAAGGAGAAACCAAAGCTAGATAAGTTGAAGCCACACCGATATTTACTTGCGGTTTCCAACGCGCTTTCACGCGCAGACAAGAAGACGATTCTCCGTGCACTTGCTCCCCACATCGCCTCAGAAAGCGACATTTATGGGAAAGAGGACCTAAACGATTTACTCAAAGATAATGCCCACATCGAACAAAGGCACTACAAGCTCTGGCTTCATAGCTCCAGCGTTCTCGGGCACATCATTAACAGCGCAATTTTGGGTAGAAGCGCGTTTTCACTTGAGGAAATAATTCGCTCGTCTTCGCGGTATGTTGTAACCGCGAACCACCAAGCAGCGCTGAATATCTTGTCCAGACTAGGTGCGGTCATAATCACAGGAGAACCCGGAGTTGGCAAGACTACTTTGGCAGACCATCTATGCTTGCATTACGTCGCCCAAGATTTTGCCTATCTGAAAATTGCCGACGACATTCGAGAGGCGGAGTCGGCATTCGATCCAGAAAAAAAGCAGATTGTGTACTTTGATGATTTCTTGGGACGCAATTATTTGGACGCTCTTAGAGGACACGAAGGCAGTCACATTACGCAATTCATTCGACGGGTAGCAGCTAACAAGAATAAGCGATTCGTACTTACGTCAAGAAGTACGATCTTGAATCAAGGTAAATTCCTAATTGATAGCCTTGAGCACAGTAACATTCGGCGAAACGAATACGAAATAAAGATTCAGTCTCTCTCTGAACTAGATAAGGCGCAGATTCTTTACAACCACATTTGGCATTCAGGCCTTGAAAGCGAATACGTCGAGGAACTCTATGTTGATAGGCGGTACCGCAAGATCATTGAACATAAGAATTTCAATCCTCGTTTGATCAGCTTGGTTACTGATGTTACGAGACTAGATACATGTCCTCCCGCCGACTATTGGAAATACATCGTTCAGTCGTTAGCCAACCCATCCCAAGTTTGGGAAAATCCCTTCGTCGCGCAGCAAGATGACTTCTGTCGCGCAATCATATTCTTGGTGGTACTCAATGGGCATGCGCTTGATGAAAGTGCCCTCGCTGAGGCATATCACCGCTACATTGCTTTGCACGAAAATCAGCATCTTCATGGCCGACACGAATTCCAGTCCAATATCCGATTGCTTACCGGATCATTTCTCAATAGGGCGATTTCTTCGCATGGACCATCGATAATCGACCTTTTCAATCCGTCCATTGGCGATTACGTATTGAGACGGTATGCAGGTGATGTGGTTGCATTGCGTCTTGGGTTGCAGAGCCTTGGAACTCTCCGATCAACGATAACATTAAGAAGCCTTCAAGGTGACGGCTTGCTGTCTAGAGCAAATGTCAAGATCATTTGCGAGGCATTGTTTGAATATTTCACCGCGGCGATGTTTGACGGGGTAAGTGTCGCGTATATTTCGGCGCTCTTTGATGTCTATAAGGGATGTGAAGGCTTAAAAGACCCGCCATCGTCGGCCTTGCATGCAACTGTCTTGTTTATTCTCAATGAAGGCGTGGGCGAGGCAACTGATTATTCTTTCAGCGTCATCGAGTGGGGATTAAGCCAACACATCGTGACACCCGAGCAGGCTTTGAGCTTTGTCTCGGGCAACATTGAAATAGCTGAATCAGCGACCGAAATCCAAGCTATGTCATCGCTCTTGTTGGCGATTCCTGAGGAGACTCCAGGATATGGCCAGAACGTACAAGCAGCGAAAGAGCACGTGCTCGATATGGTATCGGATTGCTTTTCCGATTTCATAGATGTGGACTCCGCTTTTTCCCGAGTTGAGTACGGCGATGTTCATGCCGCTAGCAACGAATTGTCGAGATTAGTTGAAGAAGAGCTCGTTGATCTGGGCGTGGATGTCTGTGCAGACGACATTGCCCGTGTCTTGGATTCCTATGACGTAATTGATGGGTTGCATAGCTATTTTGAGAACTCCTACGATGGCGGTGATCGGGAGGTAGAAGGACCATTAATGCATGTTGTCGACGAAATCGAAGATCTATTTGATAGAGGCTGAAGAACGTCGTACCGTCAAGGTCGGAAACTGGACACATTACTGACGAAACGTGTGAGGTTTACCAATGGCCGAAAAGACCGAAGAAGAGCCGCCGCCCGCTATTGGCACCGGCTTGCGCTTGGCGCAGATAACCGTCATCAGCCGGATTGAGTACGGATGTTCGCCTGTCGGGTGGAATCGATTGCAAATACTTCAGTTTCCAATCTCGGCGACCACCGGCGCGTGATCCGACGGCCGTTCCAGTTTGCGCATGTCGCGGTCGATGGTGCTTGACGTGCAGGCAGCGGCCAGTGGCTCGCTGAGAAGAATGTGATCGATCCTGAGGCCGTGGTTGCGGCGAAAGCCCATCATGCGGTAATCCCACCAGCTGAAGCTTTTTTCCGGCTGCTCGAACAGGCGGAAGCTGTCTTTCAGGCCCAGCGCCAGCAACTTGCGGAAGCGTTCGCGTTCGGGCTCCGATACCAGCACGCTGTCCTTCCACGCCTCGGGGTCGTGCACGTCGCGGTCTTCCGGTGCGACGTTGTAGTCGCCCAGAACGGCGAGTTTGGGCTGGCGAACCAGTTCGTCCTTCAGCCAGGCGGCAAGGGCGTCGAACCAGGCGAGCTTGTAGGGATATTTGTCGGAATCGAGGCTTTGTCCGTTGGGGCAATACACGCACACCAGGCGCACGCCGTCGACGGTGGCGGCGATGACGCGCTTCTGTTCGTCCTCCAGCCCCGGAATGCCGATCTGTACGTCGAGCGGTTCGGCGCGGCTGACGATGGCAACGCCGTTGTAGGTTTTCTGCCCGGCGAAGGCGACGCGGTAGCCGGCCGCCTCCAGTTCGGCAACCGGAAAATTGTCGTCGGTGAGCTTGGT
>NZ_JANJXQ010000114.1 GCF_024708915.1 Thiobacillus sp. | reverse complement strand
CAGGTGGCGATGCGCGCGGCGCTCGATCATCCGCACAAAATCGCGCGCCTGGTGCTGCTGGCGTCGACGCCGAAATTCGTCGCGACGGAAGACTGGCCGCACGGCATGGCGCCGGCCGACCTGCAGGATTTCGGCGCGGCGCTGCTGGCCGATCCGCAGGCCACGCTGCTGCGCTTCCTCAGCCTGCAGACGCGCGGCATGCCGGGGCAGAAGACGCTGCTGCAGCGGCTGCGGCAGACGCTGCTGGCAGCGCCCGCGGCCAGCGCCGAGGCCCTGGCGGGCGGGCTGACGCTGCTGCGTGACACCGATCTGCGTGCGGAGTTGCCGCAGCTGGCGCAGCCGGTTCTGGTACTGCATGGCGCGCTCGACACCCTCACCCCGCCGACGGCCGGCGCCTGGCTGGCCGAGGCCCTGCCGCGCGCACGGCACATCGCGTTTTGCCGTGCCGCGCACGCGCCGCACCTGTCGCACGCAGACGAGGTGGCCGCTGCAATCGGGCGGTTTGCGCATGACTGAACCCGAACTCGATTTCGCCGAAGTGCGGCGCGCCTTCGACCATGCCGCCGCCAGCTACGACGCGCATGCGGTACTGCAGCGCGAAGTGTGCGACCGTCTGCTGGAACGCCTCGACTTCATGACGCTGCAGCCGGGCCGGGTGCTCGATGTCGGCAGCGGCACCGGCTACGGCCTGGCGCATCTGCATGCGCGCTACCCGGCGGCTGAGCTTTGCGCGCTCGACATTGCCCCGGCCATGCTGGCGGCCGCGCGCGCGCGGCTGCCGCAACCGACGCGGGCGCAGCGCGCGCTGTCGCATCTGCTGCCGCGCAGCGCGCCGCAGCGCTATGCGGTATGCGCGGACATGGGCCGCCTGCCGCTGGCGGCCAACAGCATGAACCTGGTCTGGTCGAGCCTGGCGCTGCAATGGGCGCGCGATCTCGAAGCCACCTTGAAAGGCTTGCATCGGGTGCTGGCGCCGGGAGGCCTGCTCATGTTCGCCACCTTCGGCCCCGACACGCTGAAGGAATTGCGCGCGGCATTCGCCGCCATCGACGACGCACCGCACGTCAACCAGTTCATCGACCTGCACGACATCGGCGACATGCTGATGCATGCCGGTTTCGCCGGCCCGGTGATGGAGATGGAGATGCTGACGCTGACTTACGCCGATCTCAAAACCCTGATGCGCGACCTCAAGGGTATCGGCGCGCACAACGCGGCAACGGCGCGGCGGCGCGGCCTGCTCGGCAAGTCGGCCTGGACGCGGCTGGAGCAGGCGTATGAAACGCAGCGGTGCGAAGGCCGCCTGCCGGCCAGCTTCGAGGTGATCTACGGCCATGCGTGGGCCGGCGACAAGACGCAGCGCGAGGACGGGCGCCAGGTGATCCAGTTGAAGATCGGCGAGCGCCGCCGCATGCTGGGATTGCCATGACGGCACGCGGGCTGTTCGTTACCGGCACCGACACCGGCGTCGGCAAGACACGGGTAGCGGTGGCGCTGATCCACGCCCTGCGCACAGCGGGGCTGCGGGTGGCGGCGATGAAGCCGGTGTCGGCAGGCAGCCCGCCAGGCGGGATGAACGAGGACGTGGCGGCCCTGCTGCAGGCCGCCAACGTGCCGGCCGACGTGCGCGATGTGAATCCCTATGCCTTCGAGCCGGCCATCGCGCCGCATCTCGCGGCGCAGCAGGCCGGTGCGCGGATCGAGCTGGCCGTCATCGCCGAGGCGTACGCCCGGCTGGCCGCCAGCGCCGACGTGGTGGTGGTCGAAGGAGCAGGCGGCTGGCGGGTGCCCTTGAACGAGCGCGAGGACATGGCCGACCTGGCGCAGCGGCTGGCGCTGCCCGTTGTGCTGGTGGTGGGCCTGCGCCTGGGATGCCTCAATCATGCATTGCTGACGGCCGAGTCGATTGCCCGCCGGCAGGTGCCCTGGGCGGGCTGGGTGGGCAACCACATCGATCCGGCGATGGCGCAGGCGGCGGCCAACCTGGATGCCCTGCGCGCGCGTCTG
Source organism: Thiobacillus sp. (assembly GCF_024708915.1). The sequence continues at coordinate 15,581 of NZ_JANJXQ010000114.1, read as the reverse complement.
CCTGAACCCTGCCTGGGGGTGCAGGCGTTCAGTGCCGATCCGGCCTGTTCAAGCGACGCGCCGCCCTGGCTGGCGCTGCCTCAAGAATTAGCATCTTAGAATAGTCGTTGATAACGATATTCTTCATATAAATCAAAAACTTGAGATTTTCTTCCGGCTTGTTCGGCCGGCGGTCGCCGTGTTACCGTCTGCGACATATTGCCGCAGACGGTTTCCTTGCTTGCCGATAGGGAACGGGTGCGCGCGGTATGCGATTGCAGTGCGCCCGGCAGACATTGCCGCCTCCACCTGAGCTGGACCGGCCGCGAAACGGAAGCCGGACAGCACCGGGCGGCGCGGCGCGGCCCGCCACGCTGCAAATTGCAGGCCTGAGCGCAACACACGCCGCAACGACTATACATAACTAGAGTCGACAGGATGGGGGAACGTGATGAAGAGCATGGGGCGGCGGTCGGGGATGGGGTGGGCGGCGCTGGCGGCGAGCCCGCCGGTGCTGGCCGAATACGGATACAACCTGCAGGTGCCGGCGAGCTCGGTGGCACACGACGTATTCCAGTTGCACAACCTCATCATGCTGGTGTGCCTGGTCATTTTCGTCGCGGTGTTCAGCGTCATGTTCTATTCGCTGTTGAAACACCGCAAATCGCTTGGCCACCAGGCTGCCCACTTCCATGAAAACACCACGGTCGAGATCATCTGGACGGTGATTCCGTTCATCATTCTGATGGGGATGGCTTATCCCGCCGCCAAGGTGGTGATCGACATGAAGGACACCTCCAATCCGGACATGACCATCAAGATCACCGGCTACCAGTGGAAATGGAGCTACGACTACCTCAACGACGGAATCCGTTTTTACAGCACGCTCGCCACCCCGCGCGAGCAGATCGACGGCAGCGCCGCCAAGGGGGAGCACTATCTGCTGGAAGTCGACGAACCGATGGTGGTGCCGGTCGGCAAACGCGTGCGCCTGCTGATCACCGCCAACGACGTGATCCATTCCTGGTGGGTGCCTGCGCTTGGCGTCAAGCAGGACGGGATCCCCGGCTTCATCCGCGACAGCTGGTTCAAGGCCGACACAATCGGCACCTACCGCGGCCAGTGCGCCGAACTGTGCGGCAAGGATCATGGTTTCATGCCCATCGTCGTTGAAGTGGTGTCGGAGGACGACTACAAAACCTGGGTGGCGAAGAAGCAAGGCACCGCGCACGCTGCCGCGGCCGACAATGACAAAACCTTTGACGTCGCCGAACTGGTGGCGCGCGGCGAGAAGGTCTATCTGGCCAACTGCGCAGCCTGTCACCAGGCCAACGGCATGGGGATTCCGGGGGCATTCCTGCCGATCAACGGTTCCAAGGTCGCCACCGGGCCGATTGCGGACCACGTCCGGGTGGTGCTGGACGGCCGGCCGGGCACTGCGATGGCGGCATTCGCCGGCCAGCTGTCGGACGCCGACATCGCCGCTGTCGTGACCTATCAGCGCAATGCATGGGACAACAAGATGGGCGACGCGGCGCAGCCTGCCGCCATCGCCGCCGCACGCGGCGGGGCCGCCGAAGCCGCCGCCCCGGCCGCGCAGTAAACAATCGAGAGGAGAGCCCAGCCATGTCTGACGCAGCCCACGCCCACGACGCCCACGGACACCACGCGCGCCCCAGCGGCGTCATGCGCTGGCTGACCACCACCAACCACAAGGACATCGGTACGCTCTACCTGTGGTTTTCGCTCATCATGCTGTTTACCGCCGGGTCGATGGCATTGCTGATCCGCGCCGAACTCTTCCAGCCCGGCATGCAGCTGGTGCAGCCGGATTTTTTCAATCAGCTCACCACGATGCACGGCCTGATCATGATTTTCGGCGTCATCATGCCGGCCTTTACCGGGTTTGCGAACTGGCAGGTGCCGCTGATGCTGGGTGCGCCGGACATGGCATTTCCGCGCATGAACAACTGGAGTTTCTGGCTGCTGCCGGTGGCGGGCATCCTGCTGATGTCCTCGTTCCTGCTGCCGGGCGGCGCGGTCGCGGGGGGCTGGACGATGTATCCGCCGCTGTTCATCCAGGGCGGGATTTCGTATGACCTGACGATCCTCGCGGTGCACATCATGGGTCTGTCGTCGATCATGGGGTCGATCAACATCATCACCACCATCCTCAACATGCGCGCACCCGGGATCACGCTGATGAAGATGCCGCTGTTCGTGTGGACCTGGCTGATCACCGCCTATCTGCTGATCGCCACCATGCCGGTGCTGGCGGGTGCGGTGACCATGCTGCTCACCGACCGCAACTTCGGCACCCACTTCTTCAACGCGGCGGGCGGCGGCGACCCGGTGATGTTCCAGCATATTTTCTGGTTCTTCGGGCATCCCGAGGTGTACATCCTGATCCTGCCGGCTTTCGGCATCGTTTCGCAGATCATTCCGACCTTCTCCCGCAAGCCATTGTTCGGCTATGCCTCGATGGTCTACGCCACCGCGTCGATCGCGATCCTGTCGTTCACCGTCTGGGCGCACCACATGTTCGCCGTCGGCATGCCGGTGGCGGCGCAGCTGTTCTTCATGCTGTCGACCATGCTGATCGCGGTGCCCACCGGGGTGAAGGTGTTCAACTGGGTGGCCACGATGTGGAAGGGCTCGCTGACCTTCGAAACGCCGATGCTGTTCGCCATCGCCTTCGTCTGCCTGTTCACCATCGGAGGGTTCTCCGGACTGGTGCTGGCGATCGCGCCGGTCGACATCCAGCTGCAGGACACTTATTACGTCGTCGCGCACTTCCACTACGTGCTGGTGTCGGGGGCGCTGTTCTCGATTTTTGCCGGAATCTATTTCTGGCTGCCGAAGTGGACCGGCCACATGTACGACGAGACCTTGGGTAAATGGCACTTCTGGCTGTCGGTCATCGGCATGAACATCGTGTTCTTTCCGATGCATTTTCTGGGGCTGGCCGGAATGCCGCGCCGGATTCCCGACTACGCGCTGCAGTTCACCGATTTCAACCAGATCGCAACGCTGGGCGCCTTCATTTTCGGGTTCAGCCAGCTGATTTTTCTGGCGGTAATTCTGAAGTCGATCAAGGGCGGCGCCAGGGCGCCCGCCCGGGTGTGGGAGGGCGCTGAAGGCCTGGAGTGGACGGTGCCGTCGCCCGCTCCCTATCACACCTTTGAAACCGCGCCGGCGGTGAAATGAGCGGAGGCACGGCAGGCATGACGACGGACAAACGCAACGGCAAATACCGTACGGCAGCCATTCTGGCGGCGCTCGCACTCGGCCTGTTCCTGTTCACTTTGTACAGCGGGCTGAAATAGGGCATGGCCATGGGCAACGCCAGAACCCTGACCAAGCTCGTGGTGGCGACGCTGGGCATGTTCGGATTCGGCTTTGCCCTGGTGCCGTTCTATTACAAGATTTGCGAGGTCACCGGCATCAATTCGGGAGACGTGCAAAGCCTGGCAAGGAACACCCAGGTCGATACCCGCCGCTGGGTGACGCTGGAATTCGACGCCAATACCAATACCGCTTTGCCGTGGCAGTTCAAACCCATGCAGCGCAGCCTCAGGGTGCATCCGGGCCAACTGGTGCAGGTGGAATACGAAGTGATCAACAACAGCAATCAGGCGATCGTGGGACAGGCCGTTCCGAGCTACGGCCCGGCGCGGGCGGCCGCATTCTTCAAGAAAATCGAGTGCTTCTGCTTCACCCCGCAAACCCTGGCGGCAGGCGAGCGCCGCAGGATGCCAGTGCTGTTCGTGCTGGACCCGGCGATGGATAGAGAAGTGCATACCGTGACGCTGTCGTACACCTTCTTCGACACCGGCGCACAGGCGCAGGCAACGGGTCGGCGGGGAGCGGCGCCGGATGGCTGACCGGGGGCATCTCAAGGCCGCGCTCGCCGTATTCTGGAGTTTCTTCGGCGTACGCAAGCGGCGCGATTACGACGCCGATGCGCAAAACCTGAGCCCGGCGCAGATCGTCGTCGCAGGACTGGCTGGTGGTCTCGTGTTCGTGTTGATGCTGTTGCTGGTGGTTTATCTGATAGTGCAGTTCGTGAAATGAACGATCAACCGACAGGGAAAAGGGGACGACATGGGCCTGGCACAAACCGATAAATATTATCTGCCGCAACCTTCGCTGTGGCCGATCGTCGGCTCGGTCGCGCTGCTGTTGATGGCCGTGGGCGGCGTCATGACCATGCGCGAGATCGACCACGGCGGCTGGGTGCTGCTGGCCGGTACGGCGATCCTGCTGTTCATGATGTTCGGCTGGTTCGGCGAAGTCATCCGCGACAGCGAGGCAGGCCGCTACAACAAGCAGGTCGACTCCTCGTACCGCTGGTCGATGAGCTGGTTCATCTTTTCCGAGGTGATGTTCTTCGCTGCTTTTTTTGGCGCATTGTTCTACGCCCGCGTGCTGTCGGTACCCTGGCTCGGCGAGGGCGACACCATGCAGCAATTGTGGCCGGCATTCCAGTCCGCCTGGCCTACCGCGGGGCCGGGGCTGACGGCCGACGGGTTCAGGTTCACCCCGATGGGCGCCTGGGGGATTCCGGCCATCAATACCCTGTTGCTGCTGAGCTCCGGCGTGACCGTGACCTGGGCTCACTGGGGGTTGAAAAAAAACAACCGCACCCAGCTGATCGTGGGGCTCGCGCTGACCGTCGCGCTCGGCGCGACCTTCCTCGGCCTGCAGGTCTATGAATACCACCATGCCTACACCGAATTGGGGTTGACCCTCGGCGCCGGCGTCTACGGTGCCACCTTCTTCATGCTGACCGGCTTCCATGGCTTTCACGTTCTGGTGGGAACGACGATGCTGATCGTCATGCTGCTGCGTTCGATCGCCGGCCATTTCACGCCGGGCCACCACTTCGCGTTCGAGGCGGTATCGTGGTACTGGCACTTTGTCGATGTGGTGTGGGTGCTGCTGTTCATTCTGGTTTACTGGATGATCTGAATCGTCCGGGAAGCAAACCGGCAAACCGCCCTGGCCGCGGCGCTCGAATCGAATAAAAAGCCGCCTGACATGCGGCTTTTTATCGAGGCATCGGATCAGCGCAGTCCGCTTTGCGGGATGACGCCGAAGTAATATCCGCCCATCAGCAAGAGAAACAGGATGAGCGAGAGCGCAACGCGCACGGTGAGCATTTTGACGGTGCGGTCGGACTGCCCCTTGTCCTTGACGAGGTAGTAGAGCGCGCTGGCAAGGCTGGCCAGGATGAAGACAATGAAAAGCAGGGCAATGATGCGCATGAAAAAGGCGGCTCGGCAAAATCCTAGTCTAACTGCATTGCTCCGCCCATGCACTTGCTGAAACTGCGTATCGGATCGTGGCAGTTCGCCCCGACTTTGTGGCCCACCCTGGCCACGCTGTTTTTCTTTGCATTGACGCTGGCGCTCGGCAACTGGCAGAGCGGACGCGCCGAAACCAAACGCCTCCTGCAGGCGCGTTACGACGCGGCGCTGCGCGAACCCCCCATCCACGTCGGCGGCGCGCTGCTCGACCGCGACAGCGCGCTGTACCGCAAGCTGGAAGTGCAGGGCCTATTCGACGATGCGCATACCATCCTGCTCGACAACCGGGTGAGGAACGGCGTCGCGGGTTACCACGTGCTGACGCCGCTCAGAATCGACGGCAGCACAACCGCCATTCTGGTCAATCGCGGCTGGGTGGCGGCGGGGCGCAGCCGTAAGCAGATTCCGTCGCCACTGGTGCCCGCGGGCCGGATAAAGCTGGAAGGCATGGCGGTCGACCCGCATACCCGCTATGTCGAACTGGCGCATGCCACGCCACAAGGACGGGTCTGGCAGAACCTCGACTTTGCGCGTTATGCACGCGCCAGCGGGCTGACGCTGCAGCCGCTCCTGCTGCTGCAGACCAGTGCGCAGAACGACGGCTTGCAGCGCAGCTGGCCGCGCCCCGATAGCGGGGTCAGCATGCATGTCGGCTATGCCTTCCAGTGGTACAGTCTGGCAACGACGCTGGCGGTTTTGTGGCTGGTGATGAATGTGAAACGTCAGCATGACGGCGACGTGAATTCCACGTCCCGAAAGACAAGTTAGCCAGCCCATGCAATTGACCCAGCGCAGTAAATTCCTGTTGTTGATCGGCGTATTCGCGCTGCCGGTGGCCGTCGCCTATCTGGCGTACTTCGGCTGGCGTCCGGCGGGCCACACCAATTACGGAGATCTGCTTGAAGTCGCGCCCCTGCAGCAGACGGCGGGGACGGCACTCGATGGCAGGCCCTTCAATCTGGACACCCTGCGCGGCAAATGGGTGATGGTGCATGTAGGCGCGTCGAACTGCGACGCCGCGTGTGCAGCGCAGTTGTATCTCATGCGGCAGACGCGGATCGCGCAGGGCAAGGAGCAGACCCGGGTGGAACGGCTGTGGGTGCTGACCGGCAGCGGGGCGCCCGAGGCGACGCTGTTGCAGGCGCATCCCGGTTTGCATGTGTGGCGGCCGGAAAACGTGGCCTTTGTCGCCCAGTTTCCTGCCGTGCGGGATCGGACCGAGCATATCTATCTGGTCGACCCGCTGGGCAACCTGATGTTGCGCTTTCCTGCCCGGGTCGATGCCAAGCGCATGATGAAAGATCTCAGGCTCCTGCTCAAGGCTTCACAGATAGGCTGATTCGGGCAACTGACCATGGCGACATACCGCAACTTCATTCTGGCCGCGCTGATCCTCGCATTCGGGGTCGTGAGCCTGGGGGCCTACGTGCGCCTTTCCGATGCCGGCCTGGGCTGCCCCGACTGGCCCGGCTGCTATGGCAAGCTGACGCCGCATCATGCGGTTGATGCGATCAACGCCGAGCTCACCGTGCGCCCTGATGGCCCGGTCTCGCACGCCAAGGCGTGGAAGGAAATGGCGCATCGCTACTTTGCCGGCACGCTGGGGCTGCTGGTTCTGGCCATTGCCGTGCTGGCCTGGCGCGGGCGACGCGAGACGAACGGCGGCCCCGCCCTGCCTGCGGCATTGCTGGCGCTGATCGTATTTCAGGCGTTGCTGGGGATGTGGACGGTCACCCTGTTGCTCAAGCCGCTGATCGTCAGCGCGCATCTGCTGGGGGGCATGGCCACGCTTTCGCTGCTGGTGTGGCTGTGGCTGCGCGAACGCAGCCGCTTCAGTCATGCCTATTTTGCACGGGTCGACCATTTGCGTGCCAGCGCAGCGTTCGGCCTGGCCCTGGTGGTAATACAGATTGCGCTGGGAGGCTGGGTGAGCACCAACTATGCAGCGCTGGCGTGCACCGATTATCCCCTGTGCCAGGGAATGTGGATGCCGCCGATGGACTTCGAGCATGCGTTCACGCTGCACCGCGAACTGGGCGAAACCGCTTCCGGTGAACTGCTGCCGCTGACGGCGCTGACGGCCATCCATTGGGTGCACCGGACCATGGCCTTGATCGTGGTAGCGTATCTGGGCTGGCTGGTGCTGCGCTTGCTGCGCACCCCGGGTTACGCCGGCATGGGGGTGGCCGTGGCGGGGCTGCTGGCGTTGCAGGTTGCGCTGGGCATCGCCAATGTCCTGCTCGGTCTGCCGTTGGCGATAGCGGTTTCCCATAATGCCGGTGCAGCGTTGTTGCTGGTCAGCCTGGTGGCTCTGAACTATCGGGTGCGCAGGAGGTGAGTATGGAATCCTTGACGATCCAGGGCACGGCTTGCCGCTGCCAGCAGTTTCTGGCGCTATGCAAGCTGCGGGTGGTCAGCCTGGTCGTGTTCACGGCGGTGATCGGCATGTTTCTCGCCGTGCCGGGCTGGCCGGGCTGGCATACGCTGTGGGCGGGGACGCTGGGAATCGCGCTGGTGGCAGGCGCGGCGGCGGCGTTCAATTGCCTGATCGAGCAGAAAATCGACGCCGTCATGGCGCGCACGCGCGCGCGCCCGCTGCCCCGCGGCGAGCTCACCCGCACGCAGACACTGGTGTTTGCCGGTGTGGTGGGAGGCGCCGGGCTCTACCTGCTGAACGTTTTTGTCAATCCGCTTACCATGTGGCTCACGCTGGCCACCTTTGTCGGCTATGCGGTCATTTATACCGTCGTGCTGAAACCGGCCACACCGCAGAACATCGTGATCGGCGGGGCTTCCGGCGCCATGCCGCCAGTGCTTGGTTGGGCGGCGGCCACCGGTGAAATCCACCATGATGCCTTGCTGCTGTTTCTGATCATTTTTGCCTGGACACCGCCGCATTTCTGGGCGTTGGCGCTCTACCGGCGCGAGGAGTACGCCAAGGCCGGACTGCCGATGCTGCCGGTGACGCACGGCGAAGCCTATACCCGCCTGCATGTGCTGCTTTACACCCTGCTGCTGTTTGCCGTCACCATGCTGCCGGTCGGAACCGGCATGGGTGGCTGGATTTATCTGCTTGGTGCGGTGTTGCTGGGAGTCCGCTTCATCCAGTACGGTTGGCGGCTCTACCGCCAATACAGTGACGCCCTGGCGAAAGAAACTTTCCGTTATTCCATCTGGTATCTGAGCGCGTTATTCGCGATCATGCTGGCCGACCACTATTTTCGAATACCCGTTTGATTTATATGGGTAATTAGGTCTGTATCTGGATATTAGGACAGGATTGTTTTATATTGTGCCAATTCCCTCACAGGGGCACGAGATGATCCTCTCCCGAACCAGTCAATATGCCGTGCAGGCGCTGATTTACATGGCCACCCAGCCAGGCGCCACGCCGGTGTTGAACAAGGATATCGCCGCGGAACTTGGCGTACCTGCACCCTATCTGGCAAAAATTCTGCAGAGCCTGGCCAAGGGCAGCCTGCTGTTTTCCTTCCGCGGCCGTTTGGGCGGTTTCTGCCTGCGCGAAAACGGCGACAAAATCACCTTGATGCAGATCCTGCTGCTGACCGAAGGGCCGGCGTTTACCCAAAGCTGTCTGCTGGGGCTGAAGAAATGCAGCGACGAAACCGCCTGTCCGCTGCATTTCCGCTGGGTTCCGGTAAAGAAAAAAATCATCGACCTGCTGCAGGAGACGACACTGGAAAAACTGGCGAAGGCCGTTGAATCCGGAAAATACCGTCTGGCCGACGTTCCCGGGCAGTTGTTCGAGCAGATCAAGGCGTGACCCGCTGGCTCGCCGCAGCCGGCGTCATGGCTGCGCTCGCATTGGCTGGCTGTCAGCCCGCCCCGCAACCCCCGGTATTCCAGGCGACCGATATTACCGGCGCCGCCTTCGCACGCGATTTCAGGCTGACCGACCACAATGGCAGCGTGCGCACGCTGGCGGACTTCAAGGGCAAGGCCGTCGCCGTTTTCTTTGGCTATATTCACTGCCCGGATGTCTGCCCCACTACGCTGTCGGATTTTGCGGCGGCATTGCAATTGCTGGGGCAGCAGGCTGACCGGGTGCAGGTGATTTTCGTGACGGTGGATCCGCAGCGCGATACCCCGGACCTGCTGAAGCAGTTTGTGCCGGCCTTCAATCCGAGCTTTCTGGGAATGATCGCCGACGCGGATACGCTGAGGCGGCTGGCGAAGGAATACAAGGTGGTCTATCAAAAAACCGCGGTCAAAGCGGCGGACGACTATTTGATCGACCACAGTGCCGGAACCTATGTCTATGATCCGAATGGGCGTTTGCGGCTGCTTATGCCTTACGGAAGCAGCCCGGACGCGATCGCGCAAGACTTGAAAACGCTATTGGCCGCATCCTGAACAGGGTTTTTTGGCTTGCAGGCTGCCGCCCCGACAGCATATAATCCCGCAGTTTTGTAATATAAGCATATGCTGTTAGAAGCGCGGCGCTGCGCGCTATTTCGGGTACAACAGGAGCGGTCGATGGCGGTAACCACATATTCAGGTGCGGAGCAGTACAACTTTGATATCGTAAAGAAATTTGCCGTTATGTCGCTGGTCTGGGCAGTGATCGGCATGTTCGTGGGCGTGTATATCGCCTCCGAACTGGCCTGGCCGTTCCTGAATTTCGATAGCCCGTATTTCTCGTTCGGGCGCTTCCGTCCGGTCCACACCACTTCGGTGATTTTCGGTTTTGGCGGCTCGGCGCTGTTTGCCACCTCCTATTATGTCGTCCAGCGCACCTGCCAGACCCGGTTGATTTCGGACGGCATGGCCAGCTTCACCTTCTGGGGCTGGATGGCGGTGATCGTGCTGGCCGATATCAGCTACGTGCTGGGCTACACCCAGTCGCGCGAGTACGCCGAGATGGAGTGGCCGATCGACATCCTGATCGAGCTCGTGTGGGTCACCTATCTGATCCTGTTCGTCGGCACCATCATGCGCCGCAAGCAGCCGCATATCTACGTCGCCAACTGGTTCTACCTGTCCTTCATTCTGGCGACCGCGCTGCTGCATACCTTCAACAACCTGGCCATGCCCATCGACTTGTTTTCGATGAAGTCCTACAGCCTGTTCTCCGGTACCCAGGATGCGATGACCCAGTGGTGGTACGGCCACAACGCCGTGGGCTTCTTCCTCACCGCCGCTTTCCTCGGCATGATGTATTACTTCGTGCCGAAGCAGGCCGGCCGGCCGATTTATTCCTACCGTCTGTCGATCGTCCACTTCTGGGCGCTCTCCTTCATGTACATGTGGGTGGGTGGCCACCACCTGCACTGGACCGCGCTGCCCGACTGGACGTCGTCGCTGGCCGCCGCCTTCTCCATCCTGCTCTTGATGCCCTCGTGGGGCGGCATGATCAACGGCATCATGACGCTGTCGGGTGCCTGGGACAAGATGCGCACCGACCCGGTGATGCGCTTCATGATCGTCGCCCTGTCGTTCTACGGCATGTCGACCTTCGAAGGCCCGATGATGTCGCTGAAAGAAGTCAACGCGCTGTCGCACTACACCGACTGGACCGTGGGTCACGTGCACTCCGGCGCGCTGGGCTGGGTGGCGATGATCTCCTTCGGCTCGCTGTATCACATGATGCCCAAGCTGTGGGATACCAGGATCTACAGCCGCCGGCTGGTCGAATGGCACTTCTGGCTGGCCACCATCGGCATCGTGCTGTACATCGTCGCGATGTGGATTTCCGGCATCACCCAGGGCCTGATGTGGCGTGCGTTCGACGAGTTCGGCAACCTGCAGTACTCGTTCGCCGAATCCGTCGCGGCCATGATGCCCTTCTACGCGATGCGCGCCATCGGCGGCATGTTCTTCCTCACCGGCGCCGTGCTGATGACGTTCAACATGTTCATGACCATCCGCCAGGGCAAGCGCGAAAGCGTTGCGCTGGACGCCAAGCTGGCCGCCAAGATGGCGCATGCATGATTCAGGGAAGATAGATAATGAACTTCAACTTCAAACACGAATGGATCGAAACCAACATCGGCCTGATGGCCGTGTTGACCATGCTGGCAATCAGCGTCGGCGGCCTGGTGGAAATTGCGCCGCTGTTCTTCATCGACAAGACCATTGAAAAGGTCGAGGGCGTCCGTCCGTACACCCCGCTGGAACAGCGCGGCCGTGATATCTATCAGCGCGAGGGCTGCTACACCTGCCATTCGCAGATGATTCGCCCGTTCCGCGACGAAAAGCTGCGTTACGGCCATTACTCGCTGGCGGCGGAATCGCAATACGACCACCCATTCCAGTGGGGGTCCAAGCGCACCGGTCCGGATCTGGCGCGGGTGGGGGGCAAGTATTCCAACGAGTGGCACGTGCAGCATCTGGTTGCGCCGCGCTCGATGGTGCCCGAGTCGGTGATGCCGAATTATCCCTGGCTGCTGACGACCAAGCTGGATATTTCCGACACGGCAGCCCGCATGAAGGCGCTGCGCAAGGTCGGCGTGCCGTATTCGCTGTCGCAGGCCGAGTACGACGCCAACGTGACCAAGTTCGGCGAAACCGTCGCCAGGCAGCTGCATATTCCCGATGCGCAGAAGAACCTGGTCGAGCAGGCCAACTTCGGCAACTACGACGGCGATCGTTCCGGTGTTTCCGAGATGGACGCCCTGGTGGCCTATCTGCAAGTGCTGGGCACCATGGTCGATTTCAGCAAATACAGCGACGACGCATTCGTCGATGTCCGCTGATCGAACGCGGCCGGGGATTTTCAGATGGAATGGCTGATGTGGTTTTCCAAACCCGAAAACACCAAGCCTTTGGCCCTGATTATTTTTTTCGTTACCTTTATCGGCATCGTGATCTACGTCTACGGTAGCAAAAAGCGGAGCAAGCGACTCGAGTCGTACCGCGACATACCGTTTCTGGACGATCAGGAAGGCACGAAGGACAAGCAATGAGCGAGCAAAAACTACAATCTCAAACTGTGCAAACCACCGGTCACGCTTGGGACGGCGACCTGCAGGAATACAACAATCCGCTGCCGGTGTGGTGGGTCTACACCTTCTACGCCACGGTGATCTTCGCCCTCATCTACTGGGCCATCTATCCGTCGTGGCCGATCGGCAAGGACTGGATCGGCGGACTCTCGAAAATCACCTATGTGAACAGCGCAGGCGAAACCAAGACGCACAGCTGGAACACCCGCGCGCTGCTGCTGGAAGACCTGAACCAGGCGGCGGCCGCGCAGAAGCCCTATTTCGACAAAGTGTCGGCGATGTCTTACGAGCAGATCGCCAAGGATCCGGAAATGAACGGCTTCATCCTGTCCGCGGGCAAGGTGCTGTTTGCCGACAACTGTGCGCCCTGCCACCAGGCCGGCGGCCAGGGCGTGGTCGCTTTCTTTCCCAACCTGACCGACGACGACTGGCTGTACGGCGGTTCGTTCGAGAAGATTCACGAAACGCTGATGGGTGGCCGCCGTGGCTACATGCCGGCCTTCAGTGAAGTGCTCGCCGGCGAGCAGATCGACCAGTTGGCAAACTATGTCGCCAAGCTGTCCGGTACCGGGCACGACGCCACCAAGGCGGCTGCCGGCGACGCGCTGTTCCACAGCGAGACCGCCGCCTGTTTTTACTGCCACGGCAGCGATGGCAAGGGCCGCAAGGAGATCGGCGCGCCCAACCTGACCGACAACATCTGGCTGTGGGCCAACGTGCCGGCAATCGACGCTGCCGAGGGCAAGGTCGCGGCCATTCGCAACGTCATCGCCAACGGCCTGAACAAAGGCGTGATGCCCGCATGGGCCGGCCGCCTTTCGCCCGAACAAATCAAGGTTCTGACAGTCTATGTTCATGAACTGGGCGGCGGGCAGTAAGGCCGCCGATTGAGGCAATGAGCAAAGCCCCCGTTCACGGGGGCTTTTGTTTCCCGCATATCCGTTTCGTACCATGCAGACAGGCTTAGAAGACCAGCTCGGACTCTATCAGAAGCGCATCCCCATCTTCACCCGCTCGGTGAAGGGGCGTTTCCGACGTTTCAAAACGTCGGTGCTGGTGCTCGCCTATGCGATCTATTTCCTGTTGCCGTGGCTGCCGTGGTCGCGGCTGGATGCGCCCGCGCAGGCGGTATTGTTCGATCTTCCCGGGCGCCGGTTTCTGATCTTCGGGCTGACGGTTTATCCGCAGGACGTCATCTGGCTGGCGCTGCTGTTGTTCATCGCCGCCATCCTGCTGTTCTTCGTCACCGGCCTGGTCGGGCGCGCGTTTTGTGGCTACTTCTGTTTCCAGACCCTGTGGACCGATTTCTTCATCTGGATCGAACATGCGATCCAGGGCGAGCGGCCAGCGCGGGTGCGCCTCTATCGCCAGCCGTGGAATCGCGAAAAAGTACTCAAGATAGGCAGCACCCATGCCGCATGGCTGCTGGCGTCGTTCTGGACCGGCCTGACTTTCGTCGCCTATTTTGCCTATGCGCCGCAGCTGGTGGCGGAGTTCTTCACCGGCCAGGCCGCCGCAGCCGCCTACATCACGGTCAGCATCCTCACCTTGTCCACTTACGCCGCCGCCGGACTGATGCGCGAGCAGATCTGCACCTATGTCTGCCCGTATGGCCGTTTTCAGAGCGTGATGTACGAAGCGGAAACGCTGGCCGTGCATTACGACGCCAAACGGGGCGAAGCGGCGCACGGCCGGGCGGTTGCGCGCGCCGGCCAGCGCACCCTGGCCGAACGGCACGACAAGGGGCTGGGCGACTGCGTCGACTGCGGTCTGTGCGTCCAGGTCTGCCCGGCCGGCATCGACATCCGCGACGGCCTGCAATACAAATGCATCTCGTGCGGGCTGTGCATCGACGCCTGCAACACCATCATGGATTCGTTCAGTTTTCCGCGCGGCCTCATCCGCTACGATTCGGAAAAGAATCTGGCCGCGGCAACGCCTGCAGCGCCCAAGGTGCAATGGAAGCGCCTGAAAACCGTCGGCTACGGCGTGGCGCTGATTCTGATGACGTCGTATCTCGTCTACAGCATCGGTACGCGCGGCAGCTTCGACCGCGCGGTCAACCAGATCCGCCAGCCGCTTTATGTGGTGCTGTCGGACGGCGACATCCGCAACCGTTACCAGATACGCATCACCAACAAGGCGGCGCAGGAGCAAACCTACCGGATCAGCGCACGCGGCATTCCGGCGGACGCGCTCGATCTCGGCAATTTCCGCGAAATTACCGTCAAGCCCGGCCACAGCGGACTGGTACAGGCCAGCGTGCGGCTGTCTCCTGCGCAGGCGGCGCAGACGCAACGTTTTGAAATGATCATCACGCCGCTCGGCAAGGCTGCCGAAGCGCGCAGCGAAGCCGTCCGTTTCGACAGCCCGGGGAAGCGTCCATGAACACCATGACCACACTGTTTGGCGGCTTGGCGGCGGTGTTAGCCCTGTATGTCGCCGGGGGCATGGTTCGTGGCCTGCCGCCGATGTTGCGTGCTGCGCTGGCAGGGATCATTCCGCTGGTCACGTATTTCGCGCTTATCGTGGGCCGCTGGCCGGGGCTGGATGTGGTGGCCATCCACATCTCGGTTTTCCTCGCCGCGGCGCTGGTGCTGTTCGCCCTGACCCAGTTCCGCAGGCGCGACGCCGGACGCACGCACTGGGCCCCCAAATTGCTGATCGCTTTTTTCATCGGCCTGGTGCTGATCAACGCCTCCCTGCTTTACATCGCAAACAAGGGCCTGCCCGAGCCCATCGCACGCTGGTGGCTGGGGAGCGACGGCAATGCGGTCTATAGCGGGTTTTCCGGTGTGGTCGCGCATGGCCAGGGCGCGGCCAAAGCGGTGTCGTCGTCGCTGAGCGAAGCGCACCGCGCGTCGCAGCTCGGCTGGCTGGTCGAGATGAGCGGACTGGACAGCCCCGGCAGCACGCGTCCGCTACAGGTCCGGGTGCGGGACCGCACCGGGCTGCCGGTCGACCGCGTGGAAGCCGAATTACGCTTGTCGCGGCCGGGCGCGGCAGCGCCCGCGCTGCCCCTGCCCCTGAGCACCGTTGAGGCGGGGGTATATGTCGGGGTGCTGAATGTGCCTGCCGCTGGCCGCTGGCTGGTCGAGTTGCGGCTGTTGCGGGATGGCGAGCTGCATTACCACGGCACCCAGGAGCTGGTCGTGCCATGAGCGGCATCCTGGGATTTCTGTTTCTGCTGTCGGGGGTATTCGTGCTGCTGATCATCGTGGGGGTGTTCTGGTCGATCAAAAGCGGCCAGTTCGACGACCTCGAAGGGCCGGCCGAGCGCATCCTGATGGACGACGACGACCCTTTGCTGCCGACCCGCCGCTTGAGC
>NZ_JANJXQ010000274.1 GCF_024708915.1 Thiobacillus sp. | reverse complement strand
TGTCGGCGAGCTTGCGCCCGACACCCTCGAACTGCTGCGCGCCTACGATTTTCCCGGCAACGTGCGCGAACTGGAAAACATCGTCGAGCGCGGCGTCGCGCTCTCCAGCGGCCACCGCATCGAGCCCGCCCAGCTGCCGGAAGACCTGCGCGAACTGTCGATTCGCACCTTCCGCAAAAAAGAGGGGCGCATCCCCAGCCTGGAAGAGCAGGAGCAGGACTACATCAACTGGGTGCTGCAGGAAGCCGGCGGCAACCAGACCCTGGCCGCGCAAATCCTCGGCATCGACCGCGTGTCCCTGTGGCGCAAGCTGAAGCGCTACGAGGTGGAAAAGGGCTGAGCCCCCTGTAGTTCCCGGGCGGCGCGGCGTTCAGAACTCGTTGCGGATGCGCTTGTAGCCTTTCACCAGTTCGTGGTTGGCGTGCGCCACGCTTTCCGAGAAATCGCTGACATCCGCCGTCACCCGCTCGATTCCGGCCAGATCCGCATTGGCGCGGATGTTGGCGGTCGAGGGGATATAGAAGCTGTGCGGCACCTCGCAGCCTTCGACCACCGAGTTGTGGCGGATCACCGAATGGCTGCCGACCACGCAGTTGAACAGCACCGAGTTGAAGCCGACGAACACATGGTCGCCGACCGTGCAGGGCCCGTGCACGATGGAACGGTGCGCGATCGAGGTGCCACGCCCGATGTTGACCCCGCCCCCCGCCTTGCAGTGAATCACCACTCCGTCCTGAATGTTCGAATCGGCGCCGATGACGATGGGTTCCATGCCGCCGTCGTCATCGACCTCGTCAGCGCGTATCACCGCATACGGCCCGATGAACACATTGGCTTCCACGATGATCTTGCCGCAGAGGATGGCAGTGGGGTCGACGAAGGCGGTCTCGTGTACCTGGGGGATGTCCCCGTTGGGATTGCGACGAATCATATGTGGCCTCGGTCGATGTGTGGGCCGGAAACCGGCTTGCCCTGAATCCGCCGCGGGCGGGCCGGCGGCTTCCGGTACGTCGTGTCAAAATGTTAGAATATTACATTTTTCAACACCAATGTTGCGGTAAGCAACTTGTCAGCGTTCGGGGCGGCACTCATGTACGACAACAAATGGCTTGTGCGGTTTTTTCCCTTTCTGGCCTGGTTCCCCGTCAGCTCGGTCGTCCTGCGCGGCGACATGATGGCCGGCATCACCGGCGCGTTGGTGCTGGTCCCGAAGGCGATGGCGTATGCGCAGTTGTCGGGGCTGCCGGTGTATTTCGGCCTGTATACGGCGTTCATCCCGGCGATCCTGGGGGCGTTGTGGGGATCTTCGCGGCAGCTGGCAACCGGCCCGGTGGCGATCGTGTCGCTGATGACGGCCGCGGCACTGGCGCCGCTGGCGATCCCGTTTTCCGAGGACTACATCGGTCTTGCGCTGCTGCTGACGCTGATGGTCGGCGTCATCCAGTTCAGCCTGGGCGTGCTCAAGCTGGGCACCATCGTCAACTTCGTGTCGCATCCGGTGATTCTGGGCTTCATGAATGCGGCGGCCATCATCATTGCGCTGTCCCAGCTCGATATGCTGCTGGGCATCCCCAAGGGCCGCAGCGATTCCTTCCTGGCGGATATCTGGGAAATGTTCGCCTATCTGCCGCAGACCCATCTGCCCACGCTGGCGATGTCGGTGTTTGCACTGGCCCTGATGCTGGGGATGAAGAAGATTCCGCTGCTGGCCAAGCCCAGCGTGCTGGTTGCGGTGGTGATCACCACCCTGGTCAGCTTTGCGGTCGGCTTTGCGCACAAGACCAGTGGCGCGCCCGACACGATTGCCGACCCCGCCGCGCGCGAACTGGTGGCGAGCTATGCCCAGGCGCAGGCGCGCATCGACGAGATCAAGGGCGATGTCACGGCAAAAACAGCCGCATTGCGTGGGCTGGAAAAGGTGAACGACGCCCGTGCTGCGGCCGGTCTCAACTACCAGATCGACCTGCTGAATCTGGAGGCTGCTGGTTTCGAACAGCAGAACAAGGAGCGCATGCAATACATCCGCAAGCTGGGTTTCGAGCGCGCCGATGCGCCCGAAGGCCAGTCCGCAACGCTGTATCTGGAAGGCGCCGTCCCCGACGGCGTGAAGACCGACGGCCAGCACTGGCACATCAAGAAAATCGAAAACGGCAAGATGAGCCTGACCGGCGGCGGCGACGTGGTCGGCAACATCCCGGCCGGCCTGCCGTCCTTCCGCGTGCCGGCGTTGTCGCTCGACGCCTTCATGCAGCTGTTTTCCGCCGCGCTGATCATTGCGCTGGTCGCCTTCATGGAAAGCATCTCGATGGCCAAGGCGCTGGCGGCAAAGACCAAGCAGCGCCTCG
>NZ_JANJXQ010000091.1 GCF_024708915.1 Thiobacillus sp. | reverse complement strand
CGCAACATGACCACGGTCACCGAGATGGGGGGCATCATCTGCCCGCCCATGCCGGCCTTCTATCTGCGCCCCCAGCGCATCGAGGACCTGGTCGACGCCAGCATCGCCCGCGTGATGGATCTGCTGGACCTGCCCCACCAGCTCAGCGACCGCTGGAGCGGTCTGCGGCAGAGCGTCTGAGCGGCATGGCCTACCGGGACCTGCGCGACTTCATCACCCAGCTGGAAGCGGCCGGCGAACTGCGCCGGGTGCGGGAGCCCGTCTCCCCCCACCTGGAAATGACGGCGCTGTGCGACCGGGTGCTGCGATCCGCCGGCCCCGCCTTGCTGTTCGAACGCCCCACCGGCCACCGCATCCCCGTCCTGGGCAATCTCTTTGGCACGCCCGATCGGGTGGCACGTGCCATGGGGGTGAACAGTCTGACCGAGCTGCGGCTGTTCGGCGAACTGCTGGCGCGACTGAAGGAGCCCGAGGCACCCAAAGGCCTCAAGGCCATGACCGGACTGGGCAGCATGGTCCGATCGCTGTGGCACATGAGTCCTGCCCAGGTGCGACACGCGCCCTGCCAGGCGGTGGTGATCGAAGGCGACGATGTCGACCTGCATCGCCTGCCCATCCAGCACTGCTGGCCGGGCGACGTGGCGCCGCTGATCACCTGGGGCCTCACGGTGACCCGCGGCCCGCATAAGAAGCGGCAGAACCTCGGCATCTACCGCCAGCAGGTGATCGCCCCGAACAAGGTGATCATGCGCTGGCTGGCACACCGCGGCGGCGCGCTGGATTTTCGCGAGCATCAACTGGCGCATCCGGGCGAGCCGTTTCCGCTCGCGGTGGCGCTCGGCGCCGACCCGGCGACCATCCTCGGCGCCGTCACCCCGGTGCCGGACTCGCTCTCCGAATACCAGTTCGCCGGCCTCTTGCGCGGCGCCAAGACCGAAGTGGTGCAATGCCTCGGCAGCGAACTGCAGGTGCCGGCGTCCGCCGAGATCGTGCTCGAAGGCGTGATCCATCCCAATGAAACCGCACTGGAAGGGCCGTACGGCGACCACACCGGCTACTACAACGAGCAGGAAACCTTCCCGGTGTTCACCGTCGAGCGCATCACGCTGCGGCGCGATCCGATCTATCACAGCACCTACACCGGCAAGCCGCCGGACGAGCCGGCGATCCTCGGCGTCGCCTTGAACGAGGTGTTCGTGCCGCTGCTGCAGAAGCAGTTTCCCGAAATCGCCGATTTCTACCTGCCGCCCGAAGGCTGCTCCTACCGCATGGCGGTGGTCTCCATGAAGAAGGCCTATCCCGGCCACGCCAAGCGGGTGATGTTCGGCGTGTGGAGTTTTCTGCGCCAGTTCATGTACACCAAGTTCATCCTCGTCACCGACGACGACGTCGACGTGCGCGACTGGAAGGAAGTCATGTGGGCGCTGACCACCCGCGTCGATCCGGCGCGCGATACGCTGCTGGTGGAGAACACGCCGATCGACTACCTCGATTTCGCCAGCCCGGTGTCCGGGCTCGGCAGCAAGATGGGCATCGACGCCACCAACAAGTGGCCGGGCGAGACGGCGCGCGAATGGGGCACGCCGATCGTCATGGATGCGGCGGTGAAGGCGCGCGTCGACGCGCTGTGGGCGGATCTCGGCCTGTAGGCCCGCAGACATGGCCGACCAGCCCGCGGGCAGGCGCACCTGCCTCTACAGCACGGACCAGCTCGACGCCATCGTCGACGACATGGCGCGCCAGGCTGCCGGCCTGCTGACCGGACGCACCCGGATTGCCATCGTCGGCATTCTGCGGCGCGGCGCGCCGCTGGCCGACCGGCTGCAGGCCCGGCTGGCCGAGGCCTACGGCCTGGCCGACTGCGTGCGGCTCGATCTCATGATCAAGCGCTACGCCGACGATCTCACGCTGCTCTACCCGGAAACCCGGCTGACCGAAAATCCGGCCCACGCCAGCCTCGACCTCGCCGGCTACGCCTTGCTGGTGGTGGACGACGTCATGTATCGCGGGCATTCCATGCTGCGCGCCGTGGAATACCTTGCCGGCAAGCAGCCGGAGGAAATCCGCACCGTTGTGCTGGTGGACCGCGGCGCGGCGAAACTGCCGGTACGCACGGACATCGTCGGCGTGCGCCTCGACGTCGCTCCCTCGGACGTCATTGAATGCAACGTTCCGCCGTACGAGGACCGCTTCCGGATCGATCTGTTGCAGCCTGGCGGGCAATCGGCGCACCAGACAGAACGCTGAACAGGTAGGCTATTATTCGAGCAGCATTTCAAGCCTTCATCCTCAACTGATCGGGAGAAAATCATGAACAAATCAATGTTGACCGGTGTGATTGCCGGGGCCGTCGCGGTGACCGCGATCGCCGGCGTGGCCGGCTACAAGGCATTCAATCCGGAGCCGGAATTTGCCGAGGTACTGGCCGTCAAGCCGGTGACCGAAACCACGAAAACACCCAAGAAAGTATGCGACGACGTGGTCGTCAACGAACAGGCGCCGGTCAAGGACACCAACCGCATCGCCGGTACTGCGATCGGCGCGGTCGCAGGCGGCCTGCTCGGCAGCCAGGTGGGGGGCGGCACTGGCCGCACCGTGGCCACCGTCGCCGGCGCCGCGGCGGGCGGCTACGCCGGCAACCAGGTGCAGAAGAACATGCAGGAAAAGGACACCGTCAGCCGTACCGAGCGGCGCTGCCGGACCGTGCAGGAATCGCACACCCGGACCATCGGCTACGATGTGCGTTATCGCCTGGGTGAAGAAGAAAGCCAGGTGCGCATGGACCATGAGCCCGGTGCGCGCATCCCGGTGAAGGACGGGAAGCTGCAGCTTAACGCGCCCGCCGCGTCCTGATTTGCCGATGCCGCGCGTCAGCCGCGCTTGAGCGGCCACTGCCTCAACGTGGCTTCCCAGTCGTCCGGCGGCGCAGCCTGCGCCAGCCGCACGATGCGCCCCACTTCATTCTCGTACCAGCCGTAATCCTGCCTGTTGGGCTCGGCTTCATATCCCCACCAGGCACCGTCGGCATCCTGCGCCAGCCATCTCACCCACTCGGGCACCTTATCGAAATTCATCGTCGTCCCCGCACCGGCGGCAGCCGAGGATGCCGAAGTAGCGCAGATGCAGCCACAGCGCGCCCGGCAACAGCGACAGCCGCAACCATTCCGCCGCCGTGCCCGGCCACTGTCGCGCCTGCCAGGCATCCACGGCCACCGGCAACGACTGGAACAGCGCCAGCAGAACCAGAAACAGCCCCGTCGCGCGGCAACCGGAGGTCATTGCACCGCCCCGCTGGCCGCCTCGCCGGATTGCACCCACTCCAGCAGCGCGCGTTGCGCGGCTTCGCTGCGGCGCGCATTGACGTGGTTGACCAGCATCACGAAGCTGACGCGCCCACCGCTGGCGGTAAACACGTATCCAGCCAAAGCGCTGACGTCGCGCAGGGTGCCGGTTTTCAGGTGCGCGCTGCCGGCGAGCGAACTGCCGTTGAAGCGGCGTTTCAGGGTGCCGTCGATGGCGACGATCGGCAGCGACGACTCGAATTCGGCGGACAGCGGGCTGCGGCTGGCTGCGCGCAACAGCTGGTTCAATGCATCCGCGCTGATACGCTCGATGCGCGACAGGCCGGCGCCGTTTTCCAGCACCAGCTTGGCGGTCGCGATCCCCCGCCGCCCCAGCGTTTCGCGCACCGCCCGCGCGCCCTTGTCCAGCGTCGCGGGTGCGCCGTAGGCTTCCGCGCCCAGCGTCAGGTACAGGTTGCGCGCCATCAGATTATTGGAATGCTTGTTCAGGCGGGTGAGCGCATCGGCCAGCGGTTCAGAAGCGAATCTCAGCAGCGGTGCCGCATCAGGCGGCAGACCCGGCACCGTCGCGCCGCTCAGCGTGCCGCCCGCTTCCGCCCACAGCCCGCGGAAAATGAAATCGAAGGTGGCCGCCGGCTCGAACAGGTTCAGCGACAGGGTCTGCTCGCCGCAGCCGCGCGCGTATTGCCCGCGCAGCACCAGCACGCGGCGTCCGCCCCCGGCGATCGACGGTGCGATCGCGTCCTTCCAGCCATTGCATGCCGCCCGCTCCTCCAGCACCAGCTGCGAGATCAGCGTCACCCCCGGCAATGCGATGTCCGGCACGATCGACACGTCGCGCTCGCCCGGCTGCAGGCGCAGCGTCGTCGCGTTGAAGTTGGCCACCAGCGGCCCCGGCGCGGCGTTGTACAAGGCCAGCGGCTCGCCGTCGAAGGCAGCGGGATCGAACAGCGGCAACTCGAAATGGCTGAGGTCGAGCACCAGATTGCCGCGGATATGGCGCACCCCGCGTGTGCGCAGCTCGCGCTGCAGCAGCCACATGCGCTCCAGCGTCAGGGTCGGGTCGCCGTACCCCTTGACGACGAGATCGCCCGTCAGCACGCCGTCCACGATGGGGCCGTCCGCCCAGACATCGGTCGTCCACGCGTATTCCGGACCCAGCCGGTCGAGTGCCGCGAAGCTCGTCACCAGCTTCATCACCGAAGCCGGATTCAGCGCCGCATCGGCATTGTGGCTGAGCACGGGTTGCGCCGCCTCCAGCGGCTGCACCACCACTGCCACGTGATCGAGCGGAATGGCGGCCTGCTTCAGCGCGCTGGTGAAAGCGGCGGGCAGTTCGGCAGCAGCGGCAGAAACAACAAGGCCTGCAAACAGCAGGCCGGCGAAAAAACGGGAGGCGATTCGGGTAGACGGCATCCCGCCATTATGCCGAATTCCGCTGTGCGGTTTTACGCCCCGCGGCGGTAGCGGCGTCCGCTGCCTATTCGGCGACCCGCATCCTGCCAAGCTCTTTCCGGCTAAGCTCGTCGAAGCGCTTCAGCACCCAGCCCTTCTCGCCTACCCAGGCCTTGAACAAGGCCAGGTTTTTCTGCCGCTCCCGCTCGTCGGCGCCCAGGTGTTGATACATGTTCCCGGGCTCGCCGTCCTTGGTGTTGCTTCCATCGTCCAGCCGGCGCATCAGGGCACCGCTGTCCGGCCAGCCGACGAAGGTCACCAGATTGGCGTAGGTATCCATGCGCGGCCCGCGGGCGAGCTTCTCGTACTTGTCCTTGTTTTCATCGAATTCGGCCAGATAAGGGGAGCCTTCGCCGTGACAGGCCATGCACTTCTGCTCCCACAGCGGGCGGATGTCCTTGCGGTAAGTCACGTCGTCGTCGTCATCGTCGGCCAGGGCGGCGCCGCCGAGCAGCAGCGTGACAAGAAATAAGGAAGGGGCGGATTTCATGGTCGTCTCCTTGCATGTGAATAAAATCCCGGCGACCCGGGGCGCTTTCGTTCCCGCTCTGGGCACGTGATGCTTACAGCGACTGCCTGATGGCCAGCACCGCCTGGTTGCGCAGCGACTTGAGCAGGGCAAGTTCTTTCTCGGGAATCATGATACCGCCAGGATCGGGCTGGTCGGCGTAGATCAGGCCGATCGGCTTGCCTTTCACGATGATCGGGAACAACACGAACGTGCGCGCCGGCACGTTCTGCCGGTACCACGCCGGAATCCGCGTCGCGATTTTAGGATCGTCGATGTCGGTGATGAGGATGTCGGCATTGTTCTGCAGCGCGACGAGAAACACATCCGGCTGCCCCGCCAGGGAGAAATCAAATGCCTTGATCAGGTTCTGCACGCCGTCGCCGAAACCGAATTTTCCGCGCAGGGTATTGTAACGGCCATCCTTGATGCACAACACCACATGCGCGAAACCCATGCCGCTATACATGGCCTCGAGGATCATGCGCAAAATATCGTTGATTGAAATGTTGTCGTCGATCAGCGAATTGCCGACGTCCTGCAGACCCGAGGTGAGGACGGACTGAATTTCCTCGCTGCTGCGCTGCGGCTTGCCGCCATCTTCGCCCGGCGCCGCATCGAGGATCGCGGCGTATTCGTGAAGCACGCTGCTGCTCAGCTCGGTCTCGATGGCGGACACGCCGTCCCGCGGCGCGTCGGCATCTGCTTCCAGCGCAGGCGGCGCCGCGGCCGGCGCCACCGCCATCCCGGCCCATTTCGACGCTTGTTGCGCGAAAGCGCTGTGTTTCAGGTTCACATTCACCGCCAGGGCGAACTGGGCGATGTCCTGCATGGATTTTTCCATCACCCCGGAAAGCTGTTCCTCCGGCACCGGCAAGGCGGCGGAGAAACGCGCCGTGAGTTTGGCCAGGGCCTTGCCGCGATCGTCGTCCGGCGTGCTGAGGATGACCTCGCACAATTCATTGGAAAAGCCCGCCAGCACGCGCAGCCGGTCGGTATTGTTCGCGCAGGGCTTAAGCGTTCCTCCCGGCAGCTTTTTCATGCTCTGCACCAGCTGATCCGGAAAGCCCCAGCTCCTGGCTATGCCCATCCCCAGATTCTCGAACGACACCCCCAGCACCTCGGTCGAGGCCCGAGCATCGCTGTGGCCCTCGGCCTCGACCCGCTGCCGGATCGCCGCCGTCTCCGCCGGGAAGTAAAACATCGCCAGCATGCGCCCCAGGTTGTGCAGCATGGCGCCGATAAACGCCTCCTCCACATCCTTCACCTGCGCCTTGCCCGCCATCTCGCGCGCCAGCATGCCGGCGTACAGCACCTTGACGAATTCCTCCTTCAGCTGCTGCGCGTGCGCCTTGTTCTCCAGGTTGTCGAACAGGATCAGGCTCAGGGCGATCGAGCGCACCGCGTCGAAACCGAGAATCACCACCGCGCGCGAGATGGTGCTGATCGATCCCCCGCCGACCTGGTTGTAGAACGCCACATTGGCCAGCCGCAGCAGCTTATTGGTCAGCGCAAAGTCCTTGAGAATATTGTTGGATAGCTCGTTGACCCCCTCCCGGTCCGAAGAGGCGATGCGGTTGATGGCGCCAATGGCCTCGGACAAGGCGGGAAAATCGCTTTCGATGCGCATGCGCCGCAGCAGGACATTCAGTGCGCTTTGCCTGACGTCGCCGCCCGCTGGCGCGCCATCGTCAAGGTTCGTCATTTTTGGGTTCACATTCGACATGCTGTTTTTTGTTTTAGACATGAGACCGGGCCACAACCCGGCGAACAACAGGTGACCGCATTGCCGCCCCTGCTGAAGGAATCGGCGCCGGAGCGGATTTATCCAGAGCGCCGCGGTTTTTATTTCATCCTCGCCGCCCCGTCCGGGCCGGGGCCGAACGGCCCGGAGACGGCGTAGATACGGCTCATGCCGAATGGTAGCAATGTAACGGGAGTGCGCCGATACGCCCGATTTGCAGACGGAGTATTCTTGAATCCATCTCAATTATTCAAAGGGAGAAAACCATGCATCATCGTAACAAGCCTGCGGCCGGTATCGCCCGGTTCGCCGCCCTGGTCCTGGCGGCGGCCATGCCGGCGGTGCCCTTGAATGCCCTGGCGCAGCATGCGCACGGCAACCTCACCGCGGTCGCGGAACTGCAGGCCAAGTCCGGCAGCGCCGTCGAGGGCAAGCTCACGTTCAGCGAAATGCCCGGCAAGGGCGTGCACATCGAAGGACGGGTGAGCGGACTGACCCCCGGGAAGCACGGTTTCCACATCCACACCAACGGTAATTGCGACTCT
>NZ_JANJXQ010000083.1 GCF_024708915.1 Thiobacillus sp. | reverse complement strand
CAAGGCCTCGTACTGGCGCGTCAGGCAGGCGTCGGTGGCAGTCAGGATCCGCTCGAAGTCTTCCACCGAGAGCGCCTGCAGTTCGACCCGGATCGGCAGCCGCCCCTGCAGTTCGGGGATGAGGTCGGACGGCTTGGACAGGTGGAACGCGCCGCTGGCGATGAACAGGATGTGATCGGTCTTCACCATGCCGTACTTGGTCGAGACGGTGGTGCCCTCGATCAGCGGCAACAGGTCGCGCTGGACGCCCTGGCGCGACACGTCGCTGCCGTGGGCGTCGCTGCGGGTGGCGATCTTGTCGATCTCGTCAAGGAACACGATGCCGTTCTGCTCGACCGCTTCCAGCGCCTGCTGCTTGGTTTCATCGTCGCTGATCAGGCGCCCGGCCTCTTCCTCGGCCAGCAGCTTCATGGCCTCGCGCACCTTGAGCTTGCGGCTCTGCCGGCGGCTTTGCCCGAGGTTCTGGAACATGCCCTGCAATTGCTGCGACAGGTCTTCCATTCCCGGCGGGGTGAAGATTTCCATGCTGGGGCTGACCACTGCCAGTTCGATCTCGATTTCCTTGTCGTCGAGCGCACCTTCGCGCAGCATCTTGCGGAAACGCTGGCGCGCCGCGCCTTCCTCGCGCTGCGGCTCGGCCTCGCCGAAGCCGGCGCTGCGCGGCGGCGGCAAGAGCGCGTCGAGGATGCGCTCCTCGGCAGCCTCCTCGGCGCGAAAACGGACTTTGCCGGCCGCCTGTCCGCGCATCTGCTTGACCGCGATTTCCATCAGGTCGCGGATGATGGTGTCGACGTCGCGGCCGACGTAGCCGACCTCGGTGAACTTGGTCGCTTCGATCTTGATGAAGGGCGCGTTGGCGAGCCGCGCCAGGCGCCGCGCGATCTCGGTCTTGCCGACGCCGGTCGGGCCGATCATCAGGATGTTCTTCGGCGTGATTTCCTGGCGCAGCGGTTCGCTCACCTGCTGGCGGCGCCAGCGGTTGCGCAACGCGACCGCCACTGCGCGCTTGGCGGCGGCCTGGCCGACGCTGTGCTTGTCGAGTTCGTGGACGATTTCTTTGGGGGTCATTGGGAGTCTGGCGTTAGGCGTGAGGGGTGAGGTGGGGGCACTTCACCCCTCACCCTTCACGCCTCACAGGGTTTCGATCACGTGATTCTGGTTCGAATAAATGCAGATGTCGCCAGCTATGGTGAGGCTCTTTTTGACGATTTCAAGCGGGGGCAGGTCGGTGTTTTCCAGCAGTGCGCGCGCGGCGGACTGGGCGAAGGCGCCGCCCGAGCCGATGGCGGCGATGCCGAGCTCGGGTTCCAGCACGTCGCCGTTGCCGGTGATGATGAGCGAGTACTCGCGGTCGGCCACCGCCAGCATGGCTTCGAGCCGTCGCAGCATGCGGTCGGTGCGCCAGTCCTTGGCGAGCTCGACCGCGCTCCTGAGCAGGTGCCCCGAATGCTTGTCGAGCTTGGCTTCGAAACGCTCGAACAGGGTGAAGGCGTCGGCGGTGCCGCCGGCGAATCCGGCCAGGACTTTTTCCTGGTACAGCCGGCGCACTTTGCGCGCGGTGGACTTGATGACGATATTGCCGAGCGTGACCTGGCCGTCGCCGCCGAGGGCGACTTCATTGCCACGGCGGACGGAGAGGATGGTGGTGCCACGATATTGTTCCATGGCCGAATTATAAATGACGCTCAGGCCGAGACAGATGGCGGCCCGGCGGGAATGCCGATGGCCAGCAGGGGCGCCGGCAGCTGCAGCTGCTGGTCGAAGCCGCCCGGGCGGGCCGGAGTCAGTCCGGGTGATGCGGGATGAGTTGCGCCAGCTGGTCGATGCCCATGACGCGAAACAGTTCGTGGATGAGCGCGTTGTGCCCGCGCAGGGTGATGCTCTTGCCGCTGCCCAGGCACTGCATCAGCACGCCGATGAACTGGCTGACGCTGCCGTAATCGACGCGGGTGACCTGCGCCAGATCGACCAGCACTTCGCTGTGGGTGGCGGCGTAGCTGCCGAGTTGCTGCAAGGCGCTGTCGTTGGCGGGGGTGATCTCGCCAGCCAGCTGCAGGGCATTGTCCAGCGGCTCGACAGGCTTGCCCGGCACCACTTCCGCGGCTTGCACCTCGCTCCAGGAGGGGGGGGACACTTCAAAGCGCACGGCGTAGTCGACCGCCAGATCCTCGAATTTTTCCTGCTGCCCGAGCGTTTGGTACAGTTCCAGCAGCAGCAGCCAGTGCACCGCGCGGCTGTGGGTAGCGCGGTTGAGGTCCTGCAGCAGCGCGATCAGGCGGTCGACGCCGCTGACCTGCAGCTTGCGCCTGGCCTTGCGCGCCGCGCTCAGAATCCGCGCGCATTCGTCCGCTCCCGATTCGTCGACCATTGCGATGCCTGAAAAATCGATCCGTACCGCAGTATTTTTGGCGGTGGCGGCAATGCCGTCACGCAGCGTGGCCGCAGCGGTCTTGTCGAGCAGGCCGGGCAACTCCAGGCTGGCGGTCTGGGCTTGTTGGGGAGCGGCCGCGCCGTTGCCGTTCATTTTCTGCCAGACCGGCGGCGAGGTTTCGAAGCGCATCGCGTAATCCAGCGCCAGTTGGTCGAATTCCTTCTCGCGGCCCTGGATGGCGTACAGGTCGAACAGCATGTGCCAGGCGCGCCGGTCGCCCGCGGTCAGGATGCCCTGCAGCAAACGCTCGGCCATCTCGACCTGGCCGCTGGCATAGAGGATGGCGACTTCGTCCACCGGCGACTGGGGTGCTCCGCTGGTTTCTTCCACCACGATGCCGCCCGCCCCCATGTCCATGGTCAGCAGAGTCTCGGTGGGGGGCGACTCGGCTTCCCGCACGGCTGCCGGCTTGTGCGCGGCGGCGGGGGCCTTGTCCTTGCCTTTTTTGAAAAACGGGAGAGCCACGGAATATGCGTGCTTGGATGAGGGAATCAGTGTTGGATACTAGCGCTGTCGCCCGCGTGCAGCAACCCGCAGCAGGCTCCCGGCGAGCAGGGCGGCGACTGCAAGCGCGACGACGATCGCCGGGCCGGCGGGCCAGTCGAACAACGCCGAAGCGGCCAGCCCCGCCGCATACGCCAGCGCGCCCAGCGCCCAGCCGGCGAGCAGTCCCGCGCGGGGCGGCCAGCTGCGTACCGCCAGCGCAGGCAGAATCAGGCTGGCAAATACCAGATACACGCCCACCAGCTGCACCGAGGCGGTGATGGCGAGGGCGAAGACCAGATAAAACCCGAACGTCCCCAGGCCGGCGCCGCGCCATGCCCACAGCGCCAGCAGGGCGGCGTACAGGACGCCGATCTGCGTAGCCTGCCCCGGGGTCACCCACAGGATCTGCCCGCTGAGCAATTCGGACAGGTGCTCGCCGCCGTGCGGATCGCCTGTCAGCAGGAGTACGCCGAGACTGGCTGCCACCACGAAAGCCGAGCCGATCAGTGCTTCCTGAATGGCCGGCCAGCGGCGCTCGCAGCCTGCCAGCAGCGCTGCGCCCGCCAGCGCTGCTGCGGCGGCGGCAAGCTGGGTGGGCCAGCCATCCGGCGCCAGATCGAACGCGTGGGCCGCGATCACTCCGAGCACCGCGATCTGCGCAATCGCCAGGTCGAGAAAAATAATCCCGCGCGCCAGCACCCGCCGTCCCAGCGGCACATGGGTGGCCAGCACCAGCAAGCCGGCGAGCAGCGGCCAGCCCAGCAGGCCGGGGTCGAGCGCGGCGAGATTCATCGCGGAATTCATGGTGCAGCTTTCAGCAGTTGATCCAGTGTGTCGTCGAACAGGCCGAACAGATCGCTTGCCCGCTCGCTGCCACCCACGGTGTAGGGCAGCGCCAGCGCGGGAATCCCGGCGCGTCGTGCCAGCCAGTCGGCCGGGCGCGGACTCTGGTAGGCCGCCCGCAGCACGGCTTTGGCGGGCGTCGCCTGCAACTGCGCGGCCACCTGCGCCAGATAACCGACCGAAGGCTCGACGCCGGGTTTGGGTTCGAGCGTGGCGACCGTGCGCATTCCCAGCCAGTTCAGCAAATAGCGAAACGATGGGTGCTGCACTGCCACGGGCATGTCCCTGAGCGGCGCGGCCCGTGTTTGCCAGCGCGCCATAGCCGCGTTCCAGCGCGCGGCGAACGCCTGCGCGCGCGCGCGGTACGCGGCGGCGTTCGCCGGGTCGACCTCGGCCAGCCGCACTGCCAGCGCCTCGCTCACGCGCAGGATGTTGCGGGGATCGGTGTGGATGTGCGGATTGCCCTGGGCGTGCACATCGCCTTCGGCACGATCCAGCCGCGCCGGTTTGTCCAGCAGAGGCACGGTTCGCGCGGCTTCGAAGTAGCCGGGACGCCCGGGCTGCACATCGGCGTTGCCCGCTTCGCGCAGCAGCACCGGCAGCCAGCCGATTTCCAGCTCGGCGCCGGTGCACACGACCAGCCCGGCGCGCCGCATCTGCGCGATCAGGCTGGGGCGCGCCTCGATGCGGTGCGGGTCCTGCAAAGCCGTGGTGGCGGCGAACACGCTGACGTCGGCGCCGCCGATTTCCTTGGCCAGGGCCGCCCATTCGGGCTCGCAGGCGAACACCTTGAGGGCGGCGTGCGCCAGGCCGGGCATCGCTGCCAGCAGGATCAGATATCGGATCAGGGATTTCATGGCGCGAGCCCTCAGAAAGTGTGGGCGCCGTGGCTGCCCAGGCTGTGGATGTACTGCACGAACCACTGGTTCTCGCTGAGGTTCTCCATCGATTTGTCCTGCGAATATTGCAGGCGCAGGCGGGAAAATTCGGACGGCGAGTAATCGAGCATCAGCGAGTGGCGTGTTGGCGGCTGGGTGCTTGCCGGCAGGAAGGCGCTGTTGGCACCGAAATCGATCGTGCCCGGGTCCAGGCGGTCGTAGCGGTATCCGGTGCGCCAGCGCGGCATGAACTGGTACACCGCCTGGGCGTAGAAGCCCGATTGGCGCGAGCGGTAGGCATCGTCGCTGCCGACGCACGCGCCGCCGGCGCCCGTATTGTCCTCGCACAGCAGGCTGCCGCGCTCGCTGCGGCGGAAGTATTCGGCGGCGAACTTGAAATTCCGCTCGGCGGCGTTGCCGTCGGGCGCCCATTTCCAGACGAAGTCCGCCACCCAGGTTTTGCTGGCGCCCGAAAACAGGGTTTCTGCCGCCACGTCGTTCAGGTCTTCCAGCTCGCTGTCACGCTCGCTTGCCTTGGCGCGCAGGTAGGACACTCCGGCGCGCCAGCTGTTGGATGCGCCGACATCGCCGCCGAGATGGCCGAACAGGGCGTAGCTGCCTGCGCCGTTCCGGTCGCGGTCGGTGCCGGGGAAGTTTGCGCCGCGCCCGGCCTCAAAGCCGAATTCCACGAACAGATCGGTCGGCGCCACCCATTTCAATTGCACGCCGTCGTTGCCGTAGGCCTCGCCGAACAGCGCGCGGTACATCAAGGCGTTGTCGGCGAAATCCCAGGCGTGGGGATGCTGCTGGTTCTGGTAGCCGAGCCCCGAGAGGAAACGTCCGCCCTTGAACGAGACGCCATGGCCGAGCGCGGTGGTCTGGAACCAGGCTTCTTCGATGGCGACTTCCTCGTCCAGCAGGGCGAGGTTGAAATAGCCGCGGAAATAGGGATCGATGCTGGCCGACATCACCAGCTCGGTGTGATCGAGCGAGAAACCGCGCGGCGTGCCATGGTCGTGTCCGGCCGCCAGAAAGCCGTTGAGGCGGCGTTCGCCACCATCGTCGAGATGCGCATAGCCGCCCTGCAGGATGAGCGAGATATCGGGATTGAAGCGCTGGGTGGTGCTTGGCGCCGCTTCGTTTTGCGCCGCAGCGTCGCCGGCATTCAGGGCGGCGTCCGCGGTTCTGGTTTCGGCGGATTGCAGGCGTGCTTCCAGCGCCTGGATGCGCGCTTCGTAACTGGCCTTCATGTCCCTGAGTTCGGCGCGCAGCGCGTCGAGGCCGGCATCGGCAAATACAGGAGACGCAGCCGCGAGCGCGGCCACGAAAAATGTGGGTCGTAACATGGTAGGACTCCGTCAAGAAATGGAACGCAGCCGGCTGACGCGCACGGTCGGCCGGTGTTGAGGTGCGGATTTCAGACGGGGGCAGGCGGGGCGCGGGCTTGCGCGCGGCAGGGACGGGCGGCGGTGGGTGGCGGCGACGCAGCCGGCAAGCCGAGATGATGGCCGGGCACGACCGGCAGCGTGAACGTGCTTGCCGGCGCCGCGCTGCCAAGGCTGGCATGCGCCAGGCAAGCCTCGCACACCGGCTCGGGGAGGCCGGAATCGTGCGGGTACAGATGCCCGAGCGCATGGGCGAACGCGGACGCCTGGCCCAGCAGCAGAAACAGTGCGAACAGCGTGCGGATGAGACGACGGCGCAGCATGCGGGTCAGTCGGGCGGCGGCACCGGATCGTAGCCGTGGGCGCAGCCGGGGCGGCAGCGGCCGATGCGTTTGGCGGCCAGCCAGCCGCCCTTGAGCGCGCCGTGTTTTTCGATCGCTTCCTTGCCGTATTCCGAGCAGGTCGGCAGGTAGCGGCATTGCCGGCCCAGCCACGGCGAGAGCGCCAGCTGGTAGAGGCGGATCGCGCCGACGAGGCATTGCTGCGCCAGATTCATGGGCTTGCCAGTGCGCCAGGCTCGGCCTGGCTGCATGCCGCACCGGTGAAATCGGCCAGCAGCTTTTCCACGAAGCCGGGTTCGAGGTCGCGCACGATGAAGACGAAGCGGCTGCGGCGATCCGCGTCCGGCCAGGCGTCGAGCCGCACCTCGGGATACAGCACGTGCTGCACGCCGTGCAGCGCCACCGGCCGGGCGTCGCCCTGCAGGTTTACGATGGCCTTGAAGCGCAGCAGGTTTTCCGCGCGAAACGAGGTGAGCATGCCGAGCGCGGATTGCAGGCCATAACGATCGAGCGGCGCGTCGAGCACCACCGAAAATGCCTGGATGCGCGCGTCGTGCAGTGCGCGCCGCGTTTTTCCGACGACCGGGCCGGCGCCGGCGGGCCGATAGCGCTGCTGCTTCAACCAGCGCGCCACTTCCAGCGATTTGGTCGCGGCATTCCACAGCCCCAGGTTCTGGATCGCTGCGGGATCGAGCTCGCCGTGTGTCACCGCGATGACGTCGGCTGCCGGGTTGAGCGCGGCCAGCCGTTCGCGCAGAGCCGTCATGCTGCTGGCCGTTGCGAGGTCGGTCTTGGTGAGCAGCAGTCTGTCTGCTACCGCCACCTGCTTCACCGCCTCGGAGTGTTCGTCGAGTTGGCCCATGCCAAACAGCGCATCCACCATGGTGACCACGCCGTCAAGGCGGAAGCGCGCGCGCACCCAGTTGTCGTGCAGCAGGGTGTCGAGCACCGGCACCGGGTCGGCCACGCCGGTGGTTTCGATGATGACGCGCTCGAATGCGGGAATGTCGCCTTTCTGCCGCGCCATCCACAGATTTTTCAGGGTCGGCGCCAGGCTGCCGGAAATCGTGCAGCACACGCAGCCGCCCGACAGCAGCGCCATCGGCCCCTCCATCTTTTGCAGCAGTTGATGATCGAGTGCGACTTCGCCGAACTCGTTCATCAGGATCGCGCTACGCGGCAGCGCGCCTACCAGGTGGTTCAGCAGCGTGGTTTTGCCGCTGCCCAAAAATCCGCTGAGCAGGGTGATGGGAAGCGGGGCAGGCGAATCCATCCGCGCTTCGGTGCGCAGTGGATCGGCGTTGCCTAGCGGAGCGTCCATACCGGGTGCTCGCGGCAGCATTCAGGCATGCAGCCTTTCCTTCTTTTCGTGGCGTTCCTGCGCCTCGATCGAGTATTCGGCGGTGGGGCGGGCCAGCAGACGGGGCAGACCGATGGGATCGCCGGTTTCCAGGCAGTATCCGAATTCACCGGAATCGATGCGCGTCAGGGCAGCGTGGATTTTTTTCAGCAACTTGCGCTCGCGGTCGCGTACCCGCTGTTCCAGCATGTGCTCTTCCTCGACCGTGGCACGGTCGTTGGGATCGGCAAAATTCTCGTTTTCCTTCAGGGTCTCGCTGGTGTCCGCCGCGTTGCTGAGCATTTCATCGCGCAAGGTTTCGAGGCGGGCACGAAAAAATTCGAGCTGAGCCGGGTTCATGTAGGCGGAAGCCGGCATTTTCAGCAGGGCGGCTTCGGTGAGGGGTTTGGACGAGGTAGGCATCGTGGAGACTCCGTTCAAGCAGCAAAGACAGGTTGTGGATCATGCATCCTGCTGGCAGGGGCATACGTGTGTACCCATGGGCGGCAAATGCTGCCCTCCCGGGCGAGTGCGCGGCGCGCATTGCCCGGCATCATACCCCGGGGCCCTCCCCCCGGGGACGCGGTGCAGTGGCGACGGCGGCGCACCCGGCACAACGGCCATGCACCGTGATATCGACCCGGTCGGATGCGAATCCGGGCGGCAGTTCCGGGGCGGCGGCGGCCAGGCCGCCGCGCAGGCAGAACAAGCGTCCGCAGACGTCGCATTCAAAATGCGCGTGGGCATGGTGCGCGTTCATCAGGCTGAAGCGGCGGACCCGGTCGTGTCCGGCCACGCTGTGCACCAGCCCCTGCTCGGCCAGCCAGTCGAGCACACGGTAGAGCGTCACCTTGTCGAAGGGATGGCCGCTGGCCGCCGCCGCCTGCTGCAGCGACTGGTGCGACATCGCCGCGTCGGCCGCCAGCAGCAGTTGCAGCACCCGTACCCGGGCCGGCGTGACGGTCGCGCCGCGCTGGTGCAGCAGGCGGGTGGCCTGGTCGTGGCGGGTGGGGGCCGTTTGCATGGACCGATGGTAAGGCGCGGCATGAAAAAATGCAACTTGGTTGCAAAAATGCGCTGGCGGCGCGTAAACAACGGACAGGTGATTACGCGATAATCCCGCCATGAAAATACTCCTGTTCCCGATGGTCTTCCTGTCGCTGCTGTCCGGCTGCGGGCGCGATGCGCCGCCTGCCGTGCCCGAGGACGTGCGCCCGGTGCGCGCCGAGCAGGTCGGCCTGCAGGCTGCGCGCAGCGACACGCGCTACGCCGGCGAGGTCCGCGCGCGCTACGAGACCGCGCTGGCATTCCGCGTCGCCGGCCGGGTGCAGACCCGTGCGGTGGAGGTGGGTACGCAGGTCCGGGCCGGTCAGGTCATCGCCACGCTGGACCCGCAGGATTACACGCTGGCGGCGAGTGCGGCGCGGGCGCAGCTCGGCGCTGCCGAGGCCGAAGCCCGGCTGGCGCAGCAGGATCTGCAGCGCTACACCGAACTGCGGGCGCAGAATTTCATCTCTCAAGCCGAACTCGACCGCCGCCGGAGTGTGGCCGAAGCGGCGGCGGCGCGGGTGCGTCAACTGCGCGCCGAAGCCGAGCGCCAGGGCAACCAGCAGGCCTACACGCGGCTGACCGCGCCGCACGCGGGCGTGGTGACGGCGATCTCCGTTGAAGCCGGGCAGGTGGTGGACATCGGGCAGCCGGTGGCGCAACTGGCGCGCAGCGGCGAACGGGAAGTGCGCATCGACGTGCCGGAAAATGCGCTCGCGGCGCTGCGTGCGGCGCAGAACCTGAGCATCCGGCTGTGGTCGGCACCGGGGACGGACTATGCCGGCCGCTTGCGCGAGCTGTCGCCGATGGCCGATGCCGCGAGCCGGACGTACAGCGCGCGCGTGAGCTTCATCAAGCCGGATGCGGGGGTGAAACTCGGCATGACCGCCACGGTGGACGTCGGCAGCGAGGCTGCGCCGAGCCTGTCGGTGGCGCAGACTGCGCTGTTCAAAATCAACGGTCAGCCGCAGGTGTGGGTGGTCGATCGTCAAACCCGGAAAGTGGCGCCGCGCAGCGTGCAGCTGGGCGGCTTGAGCGGCGATCGCGCGGTGGTGACGGCGGGGCTGGCGGCCGGCGAATGGGTGGTGACCGCCGGCGTGCACAAGATCGCGCCGGGCCAGCAGGTGCGTCTGGCGCCTTCCAGGCAGCCATGAGCGCGCCGCCCCGCTTTGCGCCGCGGCGCGGCAACCTGTCGCGCTGGGCGATCGAGCACCCGGCGCTGGTGCGCTTCTTCGTCGTGCTGATCCTGCTGCTGGGCGCGCGTTCCTATATCCAGCTGGGGCAGGCCGAAGACCCGCCGTTCACTTTCAAGACCATGCTGATCCAGGCGCAATGGCCGGGTGCGACGGCGCAGGAAGTGTCCGAGCAGCTGACCGAGCGCATCGAGAAAAAACTGCAGGAAATGCCCGAGCTGGATTTCGTGCAGAGCTACGCCAAGGCGGGCGAAACCGCGCTGTTCGTCAACCTCAAGGAGACCGTCCGCGGGCGCGATGTGGCGGCGGCCTGGTATCAGGTCCGCAAGAAAATCGGCGACCTCGAACCGCAGTTGCCAGCCGGGGTGCGGGGGCCGTTTTTCAACGACGAGTTCGGCGACACCTTCGGTTCGATCTACGCTTTCACCGGCGAAGGCTTCAGCCGCACCGAATTGCGCCGCGCCGCCGAGGATGCGCAGCGCGAAGTGCGCCGCCTGCCCGACGTCGGCAAGGTCGAACTGTTCGGCATCGTGGCGGAAAAAATCTATATCGAGGTTGCCACCGAGAAGCTCGCCACGCTGGGCCTCACCCCGCAGCAGATCGTGCAGGCGGTGCAGGAGCAGAACAGCGTGGTCGCCGACGGCCGGGTGGAAAACGACGTGCTGTCGATCCCGCTGCGTATATCGGGGGCGTATTCCGAAGTGGAGCGCCTGCGCGAAACCGTTATCCGGGTGGGCGCGCACAGCCTGCGGCTGGGCGACATCGCCGAGGTGACGCGCCGCTACGAAGATCCGCCCGCCAGCGAAATCCGCTCGCAGGGCGAACCGGCGGTGTTGCTCGGGGTGTCGCTGGCCGACGGCGGGGATGTGGTGGCCATGGGGCGCGCCGTCGCCGCCGCCATGGAGACGCGGCAAAAGACGCTGCCGGTGGGGCTGGAAATCCGCCAGATTCATGACCAGCCCAGCATCGTCAGCCACGCGGTCAAGCTCTTCATGCAGAGCTTCGTCGAAGCCCTCGTCATCGTGCTGGCGGTAACCTTCCTGGCGCTGAAATGGCGCGCCGGCCTGGTGGTGGCGCTGTCCATTCCGGTGGTGCTGGCGATCACCTTCAGCGCGATGTGGCTGTTCAACATCGACCTGCACCGCATTTCCACCGGCGCGCTCATCATTGCGCTCGGCCTGCTGGTGGACGACGCCATCATCGCGGTGGAAATGATGGCACACAAGCTCGAAGCCGGCTGGAATCGCTTCGAGGCCGCCACTTATGCCTTCCAGTCGACCGCGTTTCCCATGCTCACCGGCACCCTGCTCACCGCCACGGCATTCCTGCCGATCGCACTGGCCAAATCGATGGTCGGCGAGTACACCTTTGCGATTTTTGCGGTGACCACGATTGCGCTGCTGTCGTCCTGGCTGGTGGCGGTGGTGGTCACCCCCTATCTGGGGCATGCCCTGCTGCAGCCCAGCCATCACGTGACCGATGAAAACGCCGCCTACCTGACGCCGTTTTACCGGCGCTTCCGCGCCGCGGTGACCTGGTGTGTGACGCATCGCCGGACGGTGATTGCGCTGACGGTGGCCGCGCTGGCGGTGGGGCTGGCCGCGATGCAGCGGGTCGAAAAACAATTCTTCCCGCAGTCCGACCGGCTGGAAATCCTGATCGAGCTGTGGCTGCCGGAAGGTGCCTCGATCGATGCCGCGCACGCCGAAGCGCTCAGGCTCGAAGCCATGCTGCGGAAGGACCAGGACGTGGCCCATGTCCTCAATTACATCGGCCAGGGGGCGCCGCGTTTCGTGCTGGCGCTGGATCAGCGCCTGAACAACCGCAACTTTGCGCAACTGGTGGTGATCGCAAAGGACGTGCCGGCGCGCGAACGCGAACTCGCCCGCATCCAGCGGCTGTTCGAGACCGATTTTCCCAATGTGCGCGGACGCGCGGTGCGCTTCGAATACGGCCCGCCGGCCGGCTATCCGGTGCAATACCGCTTGAGCGGCGCCGACATTCCGCAATTGAAGATCGAAGCCGAGAAACTGCGCAAGATCGTCGCCGCGCAGCCGCAGGTGACGGCGGTGAACCTCGACTGGAACGAGCAGTCGCTGGCGCTCAAGGCGCAACTCGATCAGGACAAGATCAAGGCGCTGGGTCTGAGTTCCGACCTGGTCGGCCGGCTGGTGGCATTGCAGCTGTCGGGCGTCAGCGTCACCCAGCTCCGCGAAAACGACCTGCTGATCGACGTGGTGTTGCGCACGCCGCGCAACGAACATCGCGACGTCGATGCATTCAAGTCGCTTCCCGTCGGCCGTTTCAACGGCCAGAGCGTGACGCTGGGGCAGATCGCCCGCCTCGAGCCGGTATTCGAGGACGGCGTGATCTGGCGGCGCGACCGTCTGCCGACGATCTCGGTGCGCGGCGACCCGGTGGGCAAAACCCAGCCGGCCACCATCATCGATGCCATCGCGCCGCAGGTGGCCGCATTCAAGGCCCGGCTGCCGCCCGGCTTCCGGCTGGAAGTCGGCGGGCCGGTGGAAAGCAGCGCCAAGGCCAACGCCGCCATCGGCGCATCGTGGCCGCTGATCGTGATCACCACGCTGAGTCTGCTGATGCTGCAGCTCGGCAGTTTCCCGCGCACGCTGCTGGTGGTGCTGACCGCGCCGCTCGGCATCATCGGGGTGGCGCTCGCGCTGCTGCTGAGCGGCCAGGCGATGGGTTTCGTCGCGCTGCTGGGGATCATCTCGCTGGCCGGCATGATCATGCGCAACTCGGTGATTCTGGTCGATCAGATCCGGCAGGACATCGCGCGCGGCCTGTCGCAATGGGATGCGATCGTCGAATCGACGGTACGGCGGATGCGCCCGATCAGCCTCACAGCCGCCGCTGCGGTGCTGGCGATGATCCCGCTGTCGCGTTCGATTTTCTGGGGCCCGATGGCGGTGTCGGTCATGGGCGGCCTGGTCGCGGCGACTTTTCTCACCCTGTTTTTCCTGCCGGCCTTGTATGCGGCGTGGTTTCGGGTTAAACCGAACCAACAGGATGCAAGTTGCAAGGAGGCCGCATGAAGACGATCGGACTTGGACTCGTGCTGCTGCTGGGCGGCTGTGCGGGACTGCAGTCGCCCGACCCGGCATCGCCGTATTACGCCTATGCGCCGGGCTGGGCGGTGCAGTTGAACCGGCCGTTGACGATTCCGCCGGATGCCGCCACGGTGCGCCTGCAATACGGCCGCATCGTGCCGCGCAACAGCGTGCAGGAGTATGCCCCGTTCTGCGTGGTGGAATTGAACACGGTGCGCGCCGAAGCGCAGACGCTGCAGCCGGGGCGCTTCGAGGTATGGCGAGTGAGCCGCAGCGTCAGCCCCGTCGCCGCGGCGGCTTCGCCTTTCGTCAAGGCGAGGTTCGTCGCCGACGACGGCGATCCGACTTTTCTCTACTTCAAAACCGAATTCCGCCTACGCGACGCGGCCCAGCCGAATCTGCGCGGTATGAGCTGCGCCTGGAACCAGATGGCGCCCGGCAATCGCACGTCGATGCGGCATCTCACGCTGGACGAGATCCGCCAGGCGCTGGGCGGCTGGATGAGCCTGATTCCGCCAGAAGGAGAGCGCCTGTGAAGCCTGCCGAAACCCGTATTGCCCCGGATACCCGGGTCAAGCTGTCGAAATGGGATGCCGGCGACGACGCGATCGTCGGCAAGGAAAAATCCGAAGCGCGCGAGCGTCTGGATGACTATCGCGAACGCCTGGAAGCGCTGCAGGAGCTGCTGTACGCCGAAGGCCGGCACAAGCTCCTGGTCGTGCTGCAGGCGATGGACACGGCCGGCAAGGATTCCACCATCCGTCACGTGTTCCAGGGCGTCGATCCGCTGGGAGTGCGCGTGGCCAGCTTCAAGACGCCTACGCCGCACGAGCTGGCGCGCGACTATTTGTGGCGGGTGCACCACCACGTGCCGGGCGCCGGCGAGATCGCCATTTTCAACCGTTCGCATTACGAGGATGTGCTGATCACGCGGGTGAATGGCTGGATCGATGCCGCCGAATGCAAGCGGCGCTTTCGCCAGATCAACGACTTTGAAAAAATGCTGGCAGAAACCGGCACCACCATCCTCAAGTTCTATCTGCACATTTCCCGGGACGAGCAGAAGAAGCGTCTGGAAGAACGCCGCGACACCCCGGAGAAACAGTGGAAATTCCAGCCG
The DNA here is from genome assembly GCF_024708915.1 of Thiobacillus sp. The sequence continues at coordinate 4,828 of NZ_JANJXQ010000083.1, read as the reverse complement.
GGCGATCTCGCGGTACGTGCGCAGTGGGACGATTACATGGCGGCCTACGAGGCGGCGCTGTCGGCCACCAGCACGGCGCATGCGCCGTGGCACGTGATCCCCGCCAACAGCAAGCTGGCGCGCAACCTGATGGTGTCGAGCCTGCTGATCGAGGCGCTGGAAAACCTGAAAATGCGTTATCCGGATCCGGTCGACGGGGCGGCGGATACCGCGATCGTCTGACGGGCTATCTGACCAGCGTCAGCTGCGGCGGCCGCGCCGTGCCGGCGTGCGAAACCGGTTGCCAGTGCGGCAAGGCTTCCGGACGATGGATGTGGTAGCCCTGTAGATAATCCACCCCGATGTCGTTCAGCAGTGCGGCCATTGCGGCGTCTTCCACCTGCTCGGCCACCGAACGCATGCCGAAGTCGCGCGCCAGCTGCGCGATCGAACGCACGATGGCCTGGTCGCGGCGGTCGTCCAGCATGCCGCGCACGAAGGCGCCGTCGATCTTGAGGAAGTCGGCCGGCAGGTGTTTGAGGTAGAAGAACGAGGAGGCGTCGCGGCCGAAATCGTCCAGCGCGAACTGGCAGCCGCGTTCGCGCAGGCCGTGAATCAGGCGTTGCGCATCCGCCAGATTCACCACTGCCGCGGTTTCCGTGACTTCGAAGCCCAGGCGTTCGCCAGCCACGCCATAGTGGTCGAGCAGATGGCAGACGGTGCCGAGGAAGGATTCGTCGGCCACCGTCTTGCCCGACAGGTTGATGAAATACACCGCATGGTCGCCGGGTTGCGCCGCCAGGTAGGACACCACGGCTTCCAGCATCCAGCGGTCGAGAATCGGTGCCTGCCCGTAGCGTTCGAGCGCGGGCAGCAGCTTGGCCGGCCCCTCGATCGCGCCATTGCGCTGCCAGCGGATCAGCACTTCGTAATGCGGCTGCCCGCTGCTGGAAACCGGCTGGATCAGCTGGCGGTAGGGCAGGAACTGGTTGGCTTCCAGCGCCTGCGCGAAATCGGCCGCCCAGCCCATTTCCGCCTCCAGGCGGCGGAACCCGATCTCGTCCGCCTCGTACAGCATGATCCGGCCGCTGCCTTCGGATTTGGCGCGGTAGCACGCCATGTCGGCCTGGATCATGAGGTCGCCGGCGGTGGTCGCGGACTGGGTGATGGGCGCGATTCCGGCGCAGGCGCCGAGCGTGAAACGCCGTCCCTTGTGTTCGAAACGGAAATCGCGGATGCGCTGCACCAGCTGCCGGCAGACCGTGCTGGCCGCGTCGGGCTGGGTGTCGAACAGGATAAGGCCGAATTCGTCGCCGCCCAGACGGCCCAGGTAGGCATGCTCGGGCAGGGCCGCCTGCATGGTCTGTGCAAGGTCCATCAGCAGGGCGTCCCCCACCGAATGGCCGCAGGTGTCGTTCACCAGCTTGAACTGGTCGAGATCGATGTAGCAGAACGCGTGTTGTTGCGCCTGTTCGCGCGCGGTGCGCAGGGCGCGTACCAGCCGGCCTTCCACCGCGCGGCGGTTCGGCAGCGCGGTCAGGGTATCGTGGAAGGCCATCTCGCGCAGGCTGTCGAGCAGCTGCTTTTTCTCGGTCTCGTCGCGCAGCACGTAGACCGCGCCGAAACCGCCGTTGCCGGTCAGCGGCGCACAGCTGTAGCTGATCGCCAGATCCTGCCCCAGATGCGTGTGCAGGCGGGCAGAGCCGGTCTGGCCGAGTTGCGGCGAATCGGGCGCGAGAAAGCAGGCCGGGGCTTCGTCGTCGCCCAGCCGATCGAATTGCAGCAGGCTTTTCAGCGGGCTCGATACGGCATCTTCAAGCGCGATGCAGAGCAGGCTCTCGGCGGTTGGGTTGAGATAGACCACGTGATTATGGGCATTGGTGACGATGACGGCGTCGTTGATCGATTGCAGTGTGACCTGCCAGCGTTCCTTTTCCTCGCTGAGCGCGGTTTCATCGAGCTTGCGCTGTGTGATGTCGACGTGGATCGACAGATATTTCAGCGGCAGGCCGTCGTCGCCCTTGATCGGCGTGATGGTCGAGGCGGTCCAGAACAGCCGGCCATCCTTGGCGCGGTTGCAGATTTCGCCGCGCCAGGTTTGCCCGTGCGAGATGGTCTCCCACAGTTGGGCAAAAAATGCGGCGTCGTGCCGGCCCGAACGGAGGATGCAATGACTCTGGCCGAGGAGTTCTTCGTGGGTGTAACCGCTGGCGATGCAGAACAGGTCGTTGGCGAAGCTGATGTTGCCGGCGAGATCGGTTTCGGACACGCTGGCGGCGCTGTCGATGGCCTTCCGATTCTGCTTGAGATCGGTGAGCAGGCGCTCCAGCGCTGCGCCCATATGGTTGAACGCGCACAGGGTCTCCTGCAGTTCGGGCGGACTGCCGGGCCGGATGGGAATCCGTGTGCTGTAATCGCCGGCTTCGATCTGGCGCGCGGTCGCGCGCAGCCGGTCCAGATCCTTCAGGTTGATTTTGAGCAGCCCGTAAGTCAGCCAGCCGAGCAGGACGAAAGCGGCGCCGAGCAGCACGAACAGGCGGCTGCCGAGATGCCACAGAAAGTCCTCGTAGGCATGGGTGGACGGCTGGATGAGCAGGCGGCCATGGTAGACGCCGTCGACGACCAGGGACTCCTGCATGACGGGCGCGACCAGATTGGTCAACCCGGCAAACCAGCCGGGACGGTCTACGCGGAACGGCGGCGCTTGCTGGCGCAGGAGGCGGCCGTCGGGCGCGGTGTATTCCACCCGCTGCAGGTTGCCCTGTGCGATCGGAATGTTGAGCCGCGCCTGCACCGCGCTGTAGTCTCCCCGGCCGGCTGCGTCGGCCACCGCCTGGGACAGCGCCGCCAGTTGCGCCGATGCCTGCACGCGCAACGCGGCGCCGGCATCCTGGTGGGCGATGTGCAGCGCCTGCCGCCCGGCCAGGACGAAAGCAGCAAGCAGGATGAGCAATACCGCACCCATGACCCGGCCCTGCGTGCTGAGGCAGGCAGGGCGTAAGTCCTGCACGAGGCGGACAAGCCGGGAAGGGGGAATGAGGCGCATACGGAATGAATCGGCCGTATTCCCCGTTCCTGAAGGGGGCGTAAAGCTGGGGCGCCGGGTTGTGCGAGCATGCGTACCCGGCGGCGAGATCAGGATTTCTTGCGCGCGCGCGGATGCGCCTGGTCGTACACCTTGGCGAGATGCTGCCAGTCGAGATGGGTATACACCTGGGTGGTGCTGATGCTGGCGTGGCCGAGCATTTCCTGCACCGCGCGCAGATCGCCGGACGACTGCAGCACGTGGGTCGCGAACGCGTGGCGCAGCATGTGCGGGTGGACGTGCTGGCCGAGACCTGCCTGCCGGGCCCAGCGGTCGAGGCGTAGCTGCACGCTGCGCGGCGTAAGCCGGGCGCCGCGCTGGCTGACGAACAGCGCGGCGGTGTCGCGCGCCAGTGCCAGCCGCAACGGCAGCCACGCAGCCAGGGCGCTGAGCGCCTGGTTGCCGACCGGCACGACGCGGGTCTTGCGGCCCTTGCCGGTGACCACCGCATCGCCCGACCGCAGATCGACGTCGTCGAGATCGAGTCCGACCAGTTCCGCCAGGCGCAGGCCGGATGAATACAGCAGCTCGAACATGGCGCGGTCGCGCGCGGCCAGGGCATCGTCGCCGGTTGCCGGCATAGGGCCGTCGAGCAGCCGGGCACAGACGTCGGGCGACAGGATTTCGGGCAGGGCCTTGGCCGCCTTGGGCGGGCGCAGGCCGAGACAGGGATTGCCCGCATAGCCGAGGCGGCGGCAGGCAAAGGTATAAAACCCGCGCCAGCTCGACAGCTGGCGCGCCAGGCTGGTGGCCGCCAGGTTCTGGCTGCGCAGTTTGACGATGGCGCCGCGGATGTCGGCGACATCGAGTTCGGCCAGCGGCTTGCCGCCAGTCAGCCGGGACAGGTTGGCCAGATCGCGCGCATAGGCCGCGACCGTATGCGGCGACAGCCGCCGTTCGGCGGCGAGGTGCTGCAGGTAATGCGCGACCGCGCTCACTGCGGGGTTTATCCCTGCATCCGCACCAGCGCAGCGCCGACCAGCTGGCTCAGCCGTTCGAGGTACAGCGTGCCCATGCCGGGATAGAAGCGCTTGGCTTCTTCCGATGCCAGCACCAGCAGTCCGATCGGCGCCGCCGCGGGCGCGGGCAGCAGCGGGATGCAGGCGAAGGAGCGCAGATGCGGCGACACCTCGCCGAACCAGTCGCTGGCCTCGTTCACCGCCAGCGCGCCGCACACCGGATGGGGCATGCCCGCCGCGCTGTCGCGCACCGCCTGCGAAACCGGGTCGCCCAGACCCGGCATCGGCTCGCCGGTCAGGGTCCATGCCCGCAGCGCATGGTGCGGCACGGCAAAGCCGTCGCGCAGATGGATGGCCAGCGCTGCGGTAACGTCCTGCGGAACGGAGGCGGTCACCAACGCCAGCGTCAGCGCGTGCAGCTTTTCCGAAATGCCGTCGTTCTCCTCGCCGAACTGGATCAGCTCGGCGAGCTTGTTTTCCAGCATCCGCACCTTGTCGCGCATCGCGATCAGCTGGCGCTCGCTCATCGACACCGCGTGGGTGCCGTGCGGGTGCGGGATGTGCAGATCCGCCAGCAGGGTGGGGAAGTCGTTGAAGAAATTCGGATGCCGGGTCAGAAACTCGGCAATCGCCGGTGCGTCCAGCGTGGTGGGTTGCGTGTCCATTAGAGTTCGATCTCCCCTTCAAATACCGTTTCGGCCGGGCCGGTCATGCTGACCGGCTGGCCCTTGCCTGCCCATTCGATGACCAGGTCGCCGCCCTTCGTGTGCACGCTGACCGGGCTTTTCAGCCAGCCCTGGCGGAT
>NZ_JANJXQ010000038.1 GCF_024708915.1 Thiobacillus sp. | reverse complement strand
GATCTGGAAATCGCCATCAACGGCGAATTCGTCCAGAGCCAGCGTGCCGACGGCCTGGTGGTCACCAGCCCGACCGGCACCACGGCCTACGCACTGTCGGCTGGCGGGCCGATCATGCATCCGACGCTGGAGGCGGTGGCGTTGGTGCCGATCTGCCCGCACACGCTGTCGGCACGCCCCATCGTGGTCAGCAGCCATGCGCGCATCGAACTGCACCTGACCTACGCCGACGACGCGCGCGTCCACTTCGACGGTCAGCACCATTTCGACCTGTTCAGCGGCGACCACGTGTGGATCACCCGTGCCAGCCGCCCGATCACGCTGCTGCATCCGCATTCCTACAGTTATTACGACACCCTGCGGCAGAAGCTGCACTGGGGCAAGCAGCTTTAACCCGCAACGCGTACCCATGCTGCTGCATCTTTCCATCCGCAACTACCTGCTGGTCGAATCGGTCGAGCTTGATTTCGCGCCGGGGCTGACCGTGCTCACCGGCGAGACCGGCGCCGGCAAGTCGATCCTGGTCGACGCGCTGGCGCTGGCGCTGGGCGACCGCGCCGAAGGTGGCGTGGTGCGGCAGGGCGCGCCGCGCGCCGAGATCGCCGCCGAATTCGCGATCGATGGCTTGCCCGCGCTGGCAGCCTGGCTCGACGAAGCCGGCTTCGCGCCGGACGGCGATGCATTGATCCTGCGCCGCGTGATCGACGCCGGCGGCCGTTCGCGCGCCTTCGTCAACGGCAGCGCCGCGCCGCTGGCGCAGCTGAAGGAAGCCGCCGATTTTCTGCTCGACATCCACGGCCAGCACGCGCATCACGCGCTGCTGCGCCCGCAGGCCCAGCGCGAGGTGCTCGATGCGTATGCCGGCGCCCAGCCGCTGGCCCTGACGGTCAACGCCGCCTGGCACGCCTGGCAGGCGGCGCGGCAACAGCGCCTGGACGCCGAAACCCACGGCCAGGCGCGGCAGATCGAACGCGAGGGGCTGCGGCTGGCGGTGGAGGAGTTGCGCGCGCTCGGCGACGACCTCGCGCGCTGGGACGATATCCAGGCCGAACATGCGCGGCTGGCGCACGTCACCACGCTGCTGCAAGGCAGCCACGCGCTGATCGAGGGGTTGGACGATGGCGAGGCGGCGGTGGCCGGCCAGCTTGGCGAAATGAGCGCGCGGCTCGACGGCATGCAGACGGTGGACGACAGCCTGAAGGAGGTCGCCGCGCTGCTGAATTCGGCCAGCGCCGATCTGGCCGAGGCGGTGCATGCGCTGCGCCGCTACGCCGGCAACCTCAATCCCGATCCCGAACGGCTGGCCGAACTCGACCGGCGGCTTGCCGACATGCACCGGCTGGCGCGCAAGCACCGTGTGCAGCCGGATGCGCTGGCTGGTTTGCTGGAACAGTTCGACATGCGACTGGCCGCGCTGGCGGCCGGCGACGATCTCGATGCGCTGCAGGCAAGCGAAGATGCGGCCCTGGCGCGATACCAGGCCGATGCGCGCCAGCTCGGCGCACTGCGCCGCAAGGCGGCGACGGGGCTGTCGAAGCAGGTGACGGCGGCGATGGACGAACTCGCGCTGGCCGGCGGCCGGCTCGACGTCCAGCTGCAGCCGACCGGCGAACCGCGCGCGCACGGGCTGGAGGACGTGGGCTTTCTGGTGGCCAGCCATCCCGGCCTGCCGCCGGGGCCGCTCGCCAAGGTGGCGTCGGGCGGCGAGCTGTCGCGTATCAGCCTGGCGATCCAGACCGCGCTCTCCGGCGTGGCTGGCGTGCCGACGCTGATCTTCGACGAAGTCGACGTCGGCATCGGCGGCAGCGTGGCCGAAGCGGTCGGGCGGCGGCTGGCGAAGCTGGGCGCAACCCGGCAAGTGCTGGTCATCACCCACCTGCCGCAGGTGGCGGCGCGCGGTTCGCAGCACTTGCGCGTGGCCAAGCAGGCCAACGGCGGTGTCGTCTCGTCCAACATCGCGCTGCTCGATGCGAACGCGCGGGTGGAGGAGATCGCGCGCATGTTGGGCGGGATGAAGATCACCGCGACGACGCGGCAGCACGCCGCCGAGATGCTCGCCAATTGAGAGCGCTGCTTGCACTGTTCATGCTGTTCGCCGCCGGTGCGGCGTGGGCGGAGCCGCTCGCCGGCGTCGTCATCGTGGTGATCGACGGCGACACCGTGCTGTTCCGCCCGGACCACTACCGGCCGGCGTCGCGGGCCTTTCTCAAGGTGCGGCTCGCGGGCATCGACGCCCCCGAGGCGGACCAGCCGCACGGCGAGGCGGCGACCCGCGCGCTGCGGGCGCTGGCGTTGAAGCGGCGGGCGACGCTCGACATCGTCGCCACCGACGTCTACGGGCGCAAGCTCGGCCACCTCGCCGTCGACGCATTGGCAGTGAACGCGGAACTGGTGCGGCGCGGCCACGCCTGGGCGTCTTCGCGCAATGCCGGCGACGTGCTGCGCGGTCTGCAGGATGAAGCGCGCGAAGCGCGCCTCGGCCTGTGGCAGGACGACGATCCGACGCCGCCGTGGGCGTGGCGGCGGCGTTCGGCGCATCAGGATCTGTGCGTAGCCGTGCGCGCTTCCTGCTACGTGACGCTCGCCGCTATTTCCAAGCGGCCGGACGGCGACCGCGGGCGCTTCGGATGAATGCCGGATTGCGCCACAAAATCCTGAAAAGCCTCGTGCTGCTCTGCTTGCCGGCAGCGGTCGCGGGTTGCCATACCTTGCCCTCGCTCGACGGCCGCAGCAGTTCCACGGCGCTGGCCGACACCGATGCCACGCGGCTCGGCCGGGCGATCGCGCCGCAGGCGGCCGCGCACCCGGACAGATCCGGCGTCTACCCCCTGCTCGATTCGCGCGACGCCTTCGCCGCGCGCGTGCTGCTGGCGCGCGCGGCCGAGCGCTCGCTCGACGTGCAGTACTACATCTGGCGTCAGGACATGGCGGGCACGCTGCTGTTCGAGGCCCTGCACGAGGCGGCCGAGCGCGGGGTGCGCGTGCGGCTGCTGCTCGACGACCACAATACCGGCGGACTGGATGAGACCCTCGCTGCGCTCGATACCCATCCGAACATCGAGGTGCGGCTGTTCAACCCGTTCGCGACCCGCGGTGTGCGCTGGATCGGCTACCTGACCGATTTCTCGCGGCTCAACCGGCGGATGCACAACAAGTCGTTCACCGCCGACAGCCAGGCGACGATCATCGGCGGGCGCAACGTTGGCGATGAGTACTTCGACGCGACCGAAGGGATCGTGTTCGTCGATCTCGACCTGCTGGCGGTGGGGACGGTGGTGGAGGAGGTGTCGCGCGATTTCGACCGCTACTGGGCGAGCGCCTCGTCCTATCCCGTCGACCGGCTGCTGCCGCCCGCCGATCCCGCCCTGCTTGAGCAGCTTGCGTCGAAAGCGTCCCTGATCGAACGCGATCCGGCAGCGCGCACTTATATGGAGGCGCTGCGCGAATCCCCGTTCGTGCGCGAACTGGTCGAGGGAACGCTGCCGTTCGAATGGGCGGCCACCCGCATGGTCAGCGACGATCCGGCCAAGGGGCTCGGCCTGAACGACGGCGCATCGATACTGCCCAGTCAGCTCGACCGAATCATCGGCAAGCCGGAAACCAGCGTTGAGCTGGTGTCGGCCTACTTCGTGCCCACGAAATCGGGCACCGAGCAGCTGACGAGGCTCGCCCGCGAAGGCGTGAAAATCCAGATTCTCACCAACGCGCTCGAGGCGACGGATGTGGCCGTCGTGCACGCCGGCTATGCCAAGCGGCGCAAGCCACTGCTCGAAGCCGGCATCACGCTCTACGAACTGCAGCGCCTGTCGCCGAACCTCAAGCGGGACAGGCGCGCCGGGGGCTCGGGCAGTTCCGGCGCCAGCCTGCACGCAAAGACCTTTGCGGTCGATCGATCGCGCGTCTTCGTCGGCTCGTTCAACTTCGACCCGCGCTCGGCCCGCCTCAATACCGAACTGGGCTTCGTGGTCGAGAGCCCGGCGCTGGCCGGCCGCATCGAGGAAGCATTCGTGGGCGGGATCCCGGCTGGGGCCTACGAGGTGCGCCTTTCGGAGACAGGGAACCTGTACTGGATCGAGCATCGGGACGGCAGGCCGCTGCGGCACGAGACCGAGCCGGGCACGGGTTTCTGGAAGCGCGTCTGGATCTGGTTCGCATCGCTGCTGCCGATCGAGTGGCTGCTGTGACCCGCGATCGGCAGAACGCTGACACCCGCCCGCTCAAGTAACGAAGCGCCGCGAAATATCCTCAATACGGGCACATCCAGCCAGCTTCATGGCAAGCTGCAATTCTGCGTTGATGGTATCGAAAACCGATTTCACCCCCTGCCAGCCGCCGAGCGACAGGCCATAGAGGACAGGGCGTCCCATGGCGATACCCGATGCGCCCAGCGCCAGCGCCTTGAAGACGTGAATGCCGCGGCGCACGCCGCCGTCGAGATAGACGGGCACGCGCCCGCCCACAGCCTCGACGATGCCGGGCAGCGCGGCGAATGCGGCGGGCACACCGTCGAGTTGCCGCCCGCCGTGATTCGAGACCTGGATCGCGTTCGCGCCGTGCGCGATGCACTCGTTCGCGTTCTCCGGCGTCAGGATGCCTTTGACGACGACCGGGAGATCCGATTCGCGGCGGATGAATTCGATGTCGGAAAAATCGAGGTTGCGTTTGAACACCTGGGTCAGCTCGCCGAGGCCGACGCCGGGTTTGGCGGTCGGCAGGTTCGGAAAGGGCAGCGTCGCCGGGAAGACGAAACCGTTGCGCTGATCGGCTTCGCGGTTTCCCGGCCACTCCAGGTCCACCGTGAACACGATGGCCGTGGCGCCGGCCGCCTTCGCTCGCTGAATGAGCTCGCGATTGATGCCGGCGTCGTTCGCGTAATAGAGTTGAAACCATTTCGGTCCGGAGCCCGCCTTCGCGATCTCTTCGAGCGGCGTGTTGGCAAGCGTCTGCGCACAAAACAGTGCCCCAGCCTCGCCCGCGCCGCGTGCCGTTGCCTTTTCCGCACCCTCGTGCGCCAGGCCGTGTGCGGCCATGGGTGGTACGAAGACGGGTGTCGCCACCTTCGAGCCGAGCAAGGCGGTCTGCAAGTCGGGCTGAGTCACGCCGGCGAGATAGCGCGGCAGGATTTGCCGATCGTCGAACGAGCGCGTGTTCTCTTTGAGCGTCCACTCATCGCCGGAACCGCCCGCGATATAGCCGAACGCTCCCTTTGGAATGACTTTTCTCGCTTCCGCCTCCAACTCATGGAGACTGACGATATTCAGCTTGCGCTCGGCCTTTCCGGCGACGTAGGCGGCGGCCGCGGACTTTTTTCGAGCCGCCGCGTTTCCGCTACGCTCGGCGGCAAACACCTTTCCAGCGGAACTCCCTGCCAGCATCGTCAGCGCCGAGGCGCTCAGCGTCTTGCCGATAAACTCGCGTCTTGTCTTGTCCATGGCGGCTCCTCCTTCCCGGTTTGCCAGCAACATTGCGCACCTCCGCGGCTCAATACCCGCCTCAACGAACAGCTTCGCGACGCGACCGAGGCAGGCCTCCGGCTGCTGCATGACCGGCACGCCCAGGAAGACCGGCGATTGGCGCAGAGGTGGTTCGCACCGAAGGCGCCGATTGCGTCAGGCGGGGCGCTGATGATTTTATAGTGCGTTCCACGCACAACAGCAAGCCAGGGACAAGCCGATTGCGCCAGGCGTCCATACTCAACGCCCCCGTCGAACTGCGCCCCAGCCGCGGCCGTGTTCGTCGTTTTAACGCGGCGTGCCGTCGGGCAGCGCGACGTGGCACTCCTGAAAGATGCGCGCGGTGCAGGTGCGGCAGATCTCGTTGTCGAGGCGCGGATAGATTGCCTGCAGCGCATCGCCTTTGTGGCGGAAGATCTGGTCCTCGCCGACGGTGTCGACCTGGCCGCTGCGGCGCAGCATTTCGCAGAAATCCGGCTGCACCCCCACCAGATACAGGCCGCCGCCCAGCCTGCGCCGCCGCGTGGCCTCCTTGGCCAGCAGTTCGGCGCCGGCGAGGTCGATGAAGCCGATCGCTCGTGCGGTGATCAGCAGATTTTTCTTCTTCGGATCGGCCTCGTCGACGTTGCGGAAGTGCTGTTGCACGTGTTCGACCGCGCCGAAGAAGATCGAGCCCTCGACCCTCAGCATGGCCATCTGCGGACAGGTGGGCGCGTCTATCGTGGCCGGCACGAATTTGCGGCGCGGATTGCCGAGTTCGGATGCATCCGGAACCAGTTCGCGGATCGACGGCTGCGAGGTGCGGTACAGGTAGAACAGCAGCGACACCAGAATGCCGAGGAAGATGCCTTTTTCCAGGTCGATCAGGGTGCCGGCGAAGGTCAGCGCGAGCACGATGCGTTCGCGCTTGTGGCGCTTGAAGATTTCGCCGATGTGGTGGAAGTCGATCAGGCTCCATGCCACGATGAACAGGATCGCCGCCATCGACGGCACCGGCAGGTAGGCGGCGAGCGGCGCCACCAGCAGCACGATGGCGAGCAGGAACACCGCCGACATGGCGGCGGCGAGCGGCGTCTTTGCGCCCGAGGCGTAATTCACCCCGCTGCGGTTGAACGAGCCGCTGGAGGCATAGCCGGAGAAGAAGCTGCCGGCAATGTTGGACAGCCCCTGGCCGACGAATTCCTGGTTGCTGTCGATGCGCTGGTCGGACTTGACCGCGATCGAACGCGCGATCGCCACCGCCTCGGTCAGCGCGAGGATCGCGATGATGGTGGCGGGGAACAGGGTCTGCTTGATTGCGGTGAGCGAGAAGTCGGGCAGCGACAGCGGCGGGAACGATGCCGCCAGCGCGCCGACGGTCTTGATGCCGGTGTTCTCGGCGCCGAACTCGGCGTTGATCGCGGCGGCGACCACGCTGCCCACCACCATCGCGACGATCATGTATGGGAGCCTGGTGAGATAGCGCCTGGCGAGGATGCCCGACGCCAGCGTGACCGCGCCCACCGCCAGCACCCACGGCTGGATGTCTGCGAGGTGGCTGCCGAAATGGATCAGCACCTGGTGGAAGTGCGCGCCGCGCGGCATGTCGAGACCGAAGAAGTTCTTGATCTGGCTGCTCGCGATGAGGATCGCCGCACCGGCGGTGAAGCCGATGATCACCGTATGCGAGATGAAGTTGACCAGCGCACCCAGCCGCGCCAGGCCCATCGCCAGCTGGATCAGGCCGGCCAGCAGGGTGAGCGTCAGCACCAGGCCGATGAACTGCGGGCTGCCGGGCTCGGCGAGCGGGCTGATCGAGGCGAACACCACGATCGAGATCGCCGTGGTCGGCCCCGACACCAGGTGCCAGCTCGATCCCCACAATGCGGCAACGATGGCAGGCACCATGGCTGCGTAGAGGCCATACTCGGGCGGCAGCCCGGCGATGGTGGCGAACGCCACCGCCTGCGGCAGCACGATCATGGCGCCGGTGAGCGCGGCGAGGCTGTCGGCCTTGAAGGTCTGCGGCGTGACCCTGGGCCACCAGCGCAGGAAGGGCAGCAGGCGGTAAAGCCACAGCGGGCAGGCCTTGAGATCGATCACGCGGACTCCAAAAGCATATTAGCGAATAAGACTATAACTACTTGTTGCAAAAGAGTTTTTGCATGGCTTTCTGGCCGGGTGGCCTGTCCGGTTTTATAATCGGACGCAAAGCCCGTGTCGGATCGAGTCGCAACGACAATTCAGCCAGAGGGAGCGAGAGGAAGATGAAACTCACCACGATGACGTTGTGTGCATCCGCGCTGCTGCTGTTGACCGTACCGGTTCAGGCAGCGGGCGATCCCAAGGCCGGGCAGCTTAAAACCTCGATGTGCGCCGGTTGTCATGGCATTGCCGGCTGGCGTACCGCCTATCCCAGCGTATACAGCGTTCCCAAGCTCGGCGGACAGCACGCCGATTATATCGTGGCGGCCCTCAAAGCCTATAAAAGCGGCGAGCGCAGCCACCCCAGCATGAAGGCCATCGCGGGCAGCCTGTCCGAGCGGGACATGGATGATCTTGCAGCGTATTACGCATCGTCGTACAGCGGCGCTGCCAACTGAGGAGACCCCATGAAAAAAACATTGCTCATCCTCGCCGCGGTTGCACTGGGCACTTCCCTGGCCGCACAGGCCAAGGGCGACTACGAGGCCGGCAAGGCCAAATCGGCCACCTGCGCTGCCTGCCACGGCGTGGACGGGATCAGTGAGGTGGCATCCTTTCCCAAACTGGCGGGCCAGCACCGCGATTATCTCTACCATGTGCTCAAGGATTACCAGTCCGGCAAGCGCAAGAACCCCATTATGGCCGGCCAGGTGCAAAACCTCTCCGATACGGACATGCTCGATCTGGCGATGTATTTTTCCAAACAGAAAGGGCTGACCCTGAAGTATTGATTCGGGGGGCGCAAAGATAGCGGGCGCGGCTGGACAGGCTGCGCCCGTTTTTTTGAAGAGACTGAACCGCAAGCGGCGGAATCCGTTACACGGGTATTGCGGCAAAAAGAGCAGCGGTTTGCGACCCTGAAAAGGCGGTCTCGGCATGCCCGGCCGACAGTCTGCCTGTATCGACCCGGCTTTCCCGGACGCGCTGACCGCCTGCAATCGGGCACCTGTCAGTCCTGGTTCAGCCCCTGACGCAAGCGCAATCCACTGGTAAGGTCCTGACCCGTAGGCTTCTGGTAAAGGCGCAAACCAAACTCAGGCAGCATGGCGAGCAGATGATCAAAAATATCGCTTTGGATGCCTTCGTACTCAATCCAGGCCGTTGATGCGGTGAAGCAGTACAGTTCCATTGGAATGCCTTCCGAGGATGGCTCCATCGCACGAACCATCAGGGTCATGCCCTGGTGAATCTTCGGATGATGCCTCAGGTAGGCGTTGATATAGGCCCTGAAGGTGCCCAGGTTGGTCAGACGCCGCTGGTTGGCAGGGGCTTTTGCCAGATCGCCCAGCGCCCGGCTTGCCGCGCTATTGGCGCCATCGAGCTCCTGCAGCTTTTGTTCGAGGTAAGGCCTGAGCAGGGCAATGTGCTGAAGGCGTTCCACGTCCTCCGGTTTGAGGAAGCAGACAGAGCCCGCATCCAGTCGAACGACGCGCTTGATGCGCCGTCCGCCCGACTCGGACATGCCGCGCCAGTTGCGGAAGCTCTCGGACATCAGACGCCAGGTGGGAATGGTCGTGATGGTTTTGTCCCAGTTCTGCACTTTGACCGTGTGCAGGGCAATGTCGATCACATCCCCATCCGCGCCCAGCTGGGGCATCTCGATCCAGTCGCCCACGCGCAGCATGTCGTTGGACGCCAGTTGCAGGCCAGCCGTGAAGGACAGCAAGGTGTCCTTGAAAACCAGCATCAACACTGCCGACATGGCGCCCAGACCGGAAAGCAGAATCAGCGGCGAGCGGTCGATCAGCGCGGCAATGATGACGATGCCGCCCAGCAACATCAAACCCAGCTTGGCCAGCTGGATGTGGCTCTTGATCGAGCGGGTCGATACGGCCAGGCTGCCGGCCGATCTTTCATGCTCTTCGTGGAGCGCATCCAGCAAGGCCATCAATACCCGAACGATTTGCAGGACGGTCACCGCCACGGCCACATTTCTGATGATGCTTACGGCGGCAGTGGGCAGATAGGGAATGGCGGCGACGGACATCTGGACCACCAGGGACGGCGTGATCTTCTCCAGGCGGTTCAGGACATTGCGGTGCAGGACGACGCGTGTCCAGCGCGCCTGCATGGCCTCGATCCAGCGGCTGAACCCATGCAGCAGGATCCAGTGGACGACAAGTCTGGCGCCATAGGCCAGCAAGACCATCAGCGCCAGGCCGGCGATGGCCTGAATCGCTTCAGGCTGCTCGGTCAGAAAGGACATTTCAAAGTTCATTGCGGCAAGAAATCAGGCATGAAAGGGCGGCTGGTGGCGCATCGCCGGTGTTGGCGGCAGTCAAGCCGGAGCGGGACAGCGGGGCTGGCATCTGGGCAGCGGGACGTCATTCATAGTCCTCTGGATGCCCGACTTCCAGATTCTCCCGGTAGTGCTGTTCGAATTCTTCCTGATAGAAAAACCGTTCTTCGCCAAAGGCGGGTTTGAGATCGCTCAGCCAGGTGGCCTGTTCGTCATAGCGGGCAAAAAAGGGCCGGTGCACCCAATCGGGGTTGCGGGCCTGGATGAAGCGCACCTGCAGAACTTTTTCGCCCATGACTTCGCTGGTCCCCAGCACCTGCACCTTGCCGGGGTTGGCGGACATGCTGGGGCCGCGTACGGTACGGCAAAGCCCTCCTACCTGCCGGTAGGCT
>NZ_JANJXQ010000015.1 GCF_024708915.1 Thiobacillus sp. | reverse complement strand
GCTGTAGAGGCAGGTGCGCCTGCCCGCGGGCTTGTCGGCCATGCCTATGGGCCTACAGGCCGAGATCCGCCCACAGCGCGTCGACGCGCGCCTTTACTGCCGCATCCATCACGATCGGCGTGCCCCATTCGCGCGCCGTCTCGCCCGGCCACTTGTTGGTGGCGTCGATGCCCATCTTGCTGCCGAGCCCGGACACCGGGCTGGCGAAATCGAGGTAGTCGATCGGCGTGTTCTCCACCAGCAGGGTGTCGCGCGCCGGGTCGACGCGGGTGGTCAGCGCCCACATGACTTCCTTCCAGTCGCGCACGTCGACGTCATCGTCGGTGACCAGGATGAACTTGGTGTACATGAACTGGCGCAGGAAGCTCCATACGCCGAACATCACGCGCTTGGCGTGGCCGGGGTAGGCCTTCTTCATGCTCACCACCGCCATGCGGTAGGAGCAGCCCTCGGGTGGCAGGTACAAATCGGCGATTTCGGGAAACTGCTTCTGCAGCAGCGGCACGAACACCTCATTCAGCGCCACCCCGAGGATCGCCGGCTCGTCGGGCGGCTTGCCGGTGTAGGTGCTGTGGTAGATCGGATCGCGCCGCAGCGTGATGCGCTCGACGGTGAACACCGGGAAGGTTTCCTGCTCGTTGTAGTAGCCGGTATGGTCGCCGTACGGCCCTTCGAGCGCGGTTTCATTCGGATGGATCACGCCTTCCAGCACGATCTCGGCGGATGCCGGCACCTGCAGCCCGCTGCCGAGGCATTGCACCACTTCGGTCTTGGCGCCGCGCAAGAGGCCGGCGAACTGGTATTCGGAGAGTGAGTCCGGCACCGGGGTGACGGCACCGAGGATGGTCGCCGGGTCGGCGCCCAAGGCGACGGCGACGGGAAACGGTTCGTCCGGGTGCGCCTGCCGATGCTCGCGAAAATCCAGCGCGCCGCCGCGATGCGCCAGCCAGCGCATGATCACCTTGTTCGGGGCGATCACCTGCTGGCGGTAGATGCCGAGGTTCTGGCGCTTCTTGTGCGGGCCGCGGGTGACGGTCAGCCCCCAGGTGATCAGCGGCGCCACGTCGCCCGGCCAGCAGTGCTGGATCGGCAGGCGGCTCAAATCGACGTCGGCGCCCTCCCACACGATTTCCTGGCACGGCGCGCTCTTCACTTCCTTCGGCGCCATGTTCATCACCTGCTTCAGCACCGGCCACTTCTCCCAGGCGTCGCGCAGCCCTTTCGGCGGCTCGGGCTCTTTGAGATAGGCGAGCAGCTTGCCGACCTCGCGCAGCCGCGCCGGATCGTCCTCGCCCATTCCCAGCGCCACCCGCTTGACCGTGCCGAACAGGTTCGCCAGCACCGGCATCGTGCCGCCCTTGGGCTTTTCGAACAGCAGCGCCGGGCCGCCGGCGCGCAGCACGCGGTCGGCGATTTCGGTCATTTCAAACCTGGGGTCGACTTCGACGGCGATGCGCTTCAGCTCGCCCATTTTTTCGAGTTGCGCGATGAAGTCGCGCAGGTCGCGGTAGATCATGGGCGGCCGATCACGGGCGGCTGCGTTCGATGGCGCGATTCGGCGTCACTTGACGATTTCGAACAGGGTGACGACCTTGGTCGCGCCCGACGTGGTGCGCGCAACCTCGGTGGCGACGCCGGCTTCGGCCTGCGTGAGCAGCCCCATCAGATACACCACGCCGGCTTCCGTCACCACCTTGATCTGGGTGCCGGGCACGCTTTCGTTGCGCAACAGGCGGGCCTTGACGTTGCCGGTGACGGTGGTGTCGCTGGCCCGGGACGTAAGCGAGGTGACGCCCGAAACGGTGAGTTCGTTGAAGACAGTGCGCACGTCGGGTACATCCTTGACGATGTCGGTGGCGCGGGCGCGGACGGCTTCGTCCGGCACCTGGCCGGTGAGCAGCACCTGGCGGTTGTAGCTGGTCACGGAGATCTTTCCTCCGGTGTTTTCCGGGAAAGTTTCGCGCAGACGAGTCATCGCGCGCAACTCGATTTCCTGGTCGGCGACGAAGACGCCCGTGGAGCGGCGGTCGGTGGCGACCGCCGCACCGGTGGCGGCACCGCCCACGACGACCGCGGCACAACCGTGCAATTGCGACAGTGCCATACCTATCAGTGCGATTGGGATCAGTTTGTTCATTCCTCGACTCCTAGTAAAACGCTGTCCACCGCATCGCACAGGCAATGGATGGCCAGCAGGTGGATTTCCTGAATGCGCGCCGTGGATTCGGCAGGCACGCACAGGAAGACGTCGTCGTCCTGCATTTGTTCCGCCAGGCCTCCGCCGCTGCGGCCGGTCAAGGCGATGACCGGCATGCTGCGCGTACGGGCAGCGGCCACCGCCTGCAATACGCTGGGCGAATTGCCGCTGGTCGAGATCGCCAGCAGCAGGTCGCCCGGCTGGCCCAGCGCTTTCACCTGCCGCGCAAACACCTGGTCGTAGGCATGGTCGGTGGCGATCGAGGTCAGGGTCGAGGTGTCGGCGGTGAGCGCAATCGCTGCCAGCCCCGGGCGCTCCTGTTCGAAACGGTTGATCATCGTGGCAGCGAAATGCTGCGCACCCGCCGCCGCGCCGCCGTTGCCGCAGGCGAGGATTTTCCCGCCCTGGGCGAGGCAATGCACCAT
>NZ_JANJXQ010000230.1 GCF_024708915.1 Thiobacillus sp. | reverse complement strand
GCGTCTACGGTGTGCTGTGGCAGATCGAGCTGGCGAAGCGGCTGGAACTGCCCTATCTCTACCTCGGCTACTGGATCGCCGAAAGCCGCAAGATGGCCTACAAGAAACAGTACCCGCCGCTGCAGGGGCTGGTCGACGGCCGCTGGCAGGTGCTCGACGCATGAGGCTGTGGCTTCTTGTCGCCGCGCTGGCGGCACTGCAGGGCTGCGCGCTCACCGTGAGCGATCCGCGCGCGCTCAGGCCCATCGACAGCTTCGTGCAGTCGGCCGCCGATGCGCGCGTGTGGATCGAACCCGGTTACGAGGCCTACGGCGCGCGCGTCGCCGCCGCGCTGCCCGCCGCCATCGCACGGGTCGAGGCCGCGCACTACCTGCCCTTCGCCCGCCCGCCGCGCGTCCATGTGTGCGGCAGCGAAGACTGCTTCAGGCGCCATGTGATGACGCCGAAACTCTCCGCCGCGGTGGTGCCCGACAACCGTCTGATCCTGTCGCCCAAGCTCGACGGCCGCGAGCAACACCGCCTGCCCACGCTGCTCGCCCACGAACTGGCGCACCTGCATCTGGGGCAGCGCATCGGCCACTACCACAGCACCCTGCCGGTCTGGTTCCACGAAGGCTGGGCTTCGCTCACGGCCGACGGCGGCGGCGCCGACTACGCCACCGACGCCAGAGTGTTCGAGGCGATCCGTGAAGGCAAGCGGGTCAATCTGCTGGCACGCGATGCGCCCGACAAGCGCCACCGCGCCGCTGCCTCCCGGCTCGGCATCTTCGAGTTCTACCGCCAGTCCATGCTGCTGGTCGGCTGGCTGAAGGCGCAGGACGAAGCGCGTTTCCGCCAGCTGGCGTTGGCGATACAGGACAACACCGATTTCGAGATCGCCTTCTGGAATATCTACGGCCAGGCGCCGGCCGACCGGCTCGCCGGCTTCTACGACGGTGTTCTAAGGGATAATCAACCCATCCAGGCCGCGCCGGCCAAACCCTAAGCCTCACACGATGAAACCCTATCTCGATCTGATGCGCCACGTGCTCGAGCACGGCGCCCGTAAAGACGACCGTACCGGCACCGGCACCCTGTCGGTGTTCGGCTGGCAGATGCGCTACAACCTGGAAGACGGTTTTCCGCTGGTCACCACCAAGAAATGCCATCTGCGCTCCATCATCCACGAACTGCTGTGGTTCCTGCAGGGCGACACCAACATCGGGTATCTGAAGGAAAACGGCGTCTCGATCTGGGACGAATGGGCCGACGACAACGGCAACCTCGGCCCGGTCTACGGCCACCAGTGGCGATCCTGGCCCACGCCCGACGGCGGCAGCATCGACCAGATCAGCGAAGCGGTGAAGACGCTCAAGACCAATCCCGATTCGCGCCGCATCATCGTTTCGGCGTGGAACGTGGCGGACCTCGACAAGATGGCGCTGGCGCCGTGTCACGCCTTCTTCCAGTTCTACGTCGCCGACGGCAAGCTCTCGTGCCAGCTGTACCAGCGCAGCGCCGACATCTTCCTCGGCGTGCCGTTCAACGTCGCCTCCTACGCGCTGCTGACGCTGATGATGGCGCAGGTGACGGGCCTCAAGCCCGGCGACTTCGTCCATACCCTGGGCGACGCCCACCTGTACCTGAACCACCTCGACCAGACGCGCGAGCAGCTCTCCCGCGCGCCGCGCCCGCTGCCGACGATGACGCTGAATCCCGATGTGCGCGACATTTTTGCGTTCCGTTTCGAGGATTTCACCCTCAGCGGCTACGATCCGCACCCGGCGATCAAGGCGCCGGTGGCGGTGTGAAATGCGTGAGGGGTAAGGCGTAAGGGGTGAGGCAGCTTTGAGAAAAGTCGAGGGAACATGAATCAGAAAAAACCGCGCGTCAGCGTCATCGCCGCGCTCGCCAGAAACCGTGTCATCGGCATCGAGAACCGCCTGCCCTGGCGGTTGCCGGAAGACCTCGCCCACTTCAAGGCGCTGACGCTGAACCACCCCATCCTGATGGGCCGCAAGACCTTCGAGTCGCTCGGCCGACCGCTGCCGGGGCGCACCAACATCGTCGTCACCCGCAATCCCGACTACTGTAAGGACGGCTGCCTTGTCGCCGACTCCATCCCCGCCGCGCTGGCATTGTGCCGGGACGCCGACGAGGTTTTCTTCATCGGCGGCGCCGACCTCTACGCCCAGGCCATCCCGCTCGCCGACCGTCTGTACCTGACCGAAGTCGACATCGAAGCCGAGGGCGACGCCTGGTTCCCCGATTACGACCGCAGCGCGTTCAGAGAAATTTCGCGCGAGTCGTACACCGGCGAGAAGGGCGATCCGCTGGAGTTTGATTTTGTGGTGTATGAGCGGGGATAAGCGCCGCAGCGCGAATCGCCAGCAATGAAAAACGGGGTACTTGGCCCCGTTTTTCATTGCCGAGCAAGAATCCGCTCAAGTCAACACATCCGCCCAGATATTTCTCGACCAGGAGTCGGCAAAACCGAAATTCTTCGCGTCCCCCTTGGCGGTGGCGCCGCCCTCGGGCTGGGCGACGTAGCCCTTGCCGGCCTCGAAGCGATAGACGTGGGCGACGTAGCCTGCCGTGTCGCCCGACGTGGCGGAATAGCAGGTGTTGGCGATGACCGGGATGGGGTCGGGCGCGCGGCCTGCGAGCAACTCGACGATGGCGGCGGCGCACACCTTGGC
>NZ_JANJXQ010000218.1 GCF_024708915.1 Thiobacillus sp. | reverse complement strand
CAGCAGGGGCGCGAACAGTCCGGCAACAACGGAAATGATGACTTCCTGCGGGGTGGCTTGGGTCATCTTGGCGTGCGAATCGGCCATGAAATTATCCTTGGTGGGGGTGGCGTCGAAAGCCGCGATTATAAGGAAAGCGGCCTCGACAGGAAAGGGCGGTGCCCCCGGCGGATGGACGGCACGCGGCAAACCCGCTATGCTTCGCCGACTTTGCGCCCGTAGCTCAGCTGGATAGAGTACTGCCCTCCGAAGGCAGGGGTCGTGCGTTCGAATCGCGCCGGGCGCGCCAGTTTTCAGGTCACCATCGGTTTCAGCCCTTGCCCTGCCGGGGTTTAATCTCTGTAGCGCGGGTTTACACTTGGGGCCAAATTCATTTCGAGCGCTTCAATCATGGCCATTCCCACTCCTACCGACATCAAGCTCCACCAGGCTTCACGTAAGCTGGAAATCGCGTTCACCGACGGTGCGCGGTTCGAACTGCCGTTCGAATTCCTGCGCGTCTACTCGCCGTCCGCCGAAGTGCGCGGCCACGGCCCCGGCCAGGAGGTGCTGCAGGTCGGCAAGCGTGACGTGCTGATCAATGCCGCCGAGCCGGTGGGCCTCTATGGCATCAACTTCTTCTTTTCAGACGGCCACAATACCGGGATTTATTCCTGGGAATATCTCCACGACCTCGGCACCAATCAGGCCGCGCTATGGGACGAGTACCTGAAGCGGATGGAAGCCGCCGGCGCCTCGCGCGACCCCGGCATCGCCAAGATGTTCGAGCAGCGTCCCAAGGGGAAGTAAGCCGCGTGCGCGTCCGCCATGCCTTGCCCAGCGCGCCCTCCGGGGCGCGTTTGGTTTGGATGGCGGACAGGGTTGCGCGCCGATGAGCTTCGTCGCCGCCGTTGCCGCAACGATCGCCCGCGCCAGCGGGATACCTTTTGCCGCCACTACGCTGCGCCCGCTCGGCGGCGGCGACATCAACCGGACCTTCAGCGTGAGCGACGGTTTGCGCCGCTACTTCGTCAAGGCGAATCGCGCGGAGCGGCTGCCGCTGTTCGAGGCCGAGACGGCCGCGCTGCACGCGCTCACCGCGGCGCAGGGCGTGCGGGTGCCGCAGCCGCTGTGCGCGGGCACGGCGGCGGGCCAGGCCTTTCTGGTGCTGGAGTATCTGGACCTGCACGGCAGCGGCGATGCCGCCCAGCTGGGTGAGCGGCTGGCGCGCCAGCACCGTGTGCCGCAGCCCCAATTCGGCTGGGCGCACGACAACTGGATCGGCAGCACGCCGCAGCGCAACGGCTGGACGCGCGACTGGATCACATTCTGGCGGACGCAGCGGCTTGGCTACCAGCTGGAACTGGCGGCGCAAAACGGCCATGGCGGCGCGCTGCAACGGGATGGCGAGAGACTGCTCGCCGGCCTCGACGCTTTCTTCGGCGGCTATGTGCCAGCCCCCTCGCTGCTGCATGGCGATCTGTGGGGCGGCAACCACGGCTACCTCGCCGATGGGACGCCGGTGATTTTCGATCCGGCGATCTATGTCGGCGACCGCGAATGCGACCTCGCGATGAGCGAACTGTTCGGCGGTTTCGCAGCGGATTTTTACGCCGCCTACCGCGCGGCCTGGCCGCTCGACCCCGGTTATGCGGGGCGCAAAACGCTCTACAATCTTTACCACATCCTCAACCACGCCAACCTGTTCGGCGGCGGCTACGTGGCGCAGGCCGCGCGCATGACCGCCCAACTGCTGGCGCAGATTCGATAGGCTTTCCATGTTGCAGCGTCTGCTCGTTCTGCTTCTCGCGCTCGGCCTCGCCGCCTGTTCCGGTCTGCCGCTGAACGCTGTTGCCCCCAAGGTGAGCGTCGCCGAAGTCGACGTCAAGAGCCTCGGCCTGTTCGAGCAGCACTTCGATGTGGGGTTGCGGGTCAGCAATCCGAACGATTTCGAGCTGAATGTCGAGGCGCTGGATTTCGAGCTGGAGGTGAACGGGCGTCCGTTTGCGCGGGGGCTGTCGCGGGTGCCGACGCTGATTGCGGCGACGTCCAGCACGGTAGTGCGGGTGGACGCGATCATGCAGTCGAAGCACCTGATCCAGCAGATCAAGACCCTGCCGCCGGAATCGCTGAAGCACGGGGTGCCCTATCGCATCAAGGGCCGGGTCAAAACCGACCGCTCGTCCAGCTGGCTGCCATTCGATCATGCGGGCGTGGTCGGCGGCGACGAGAAAAGCCCCGGGGGCCGCGCAATCTGAGCGCCCGGGGCGCGCTCAGCCTGCCAACGCCCGCAGGACGGGCACGTCCAACCCGAACTCATCCGCGTGCCCAATTGCGCGCGCCAGCCGCGCCGGCGCCGAGCGTCCGGTGCAGCCGTGATCGGGATCGCCGTCGAATGCTTCGAGCATGCCGGCGATCAGCGCGTCGCGATCGTGTTGCGCGCCGGTGAGCGCGTCCTGGATGTCCATCACCTCGTTCGCCACCCGGCGCGCGAAGGTTTGGTGCTGCGCCCACAGCGGTCCCACGCTGCCGCCGGTTTTCAGTCCGGCGAGGTTGGTGGTGAGAATGTAGACGTTCTTGCGGACCAGTTCGAACAGCAGTTCATCGCCCAACGCGACTTCACGGCACGGCAGCTCGATTGCGGCGAGCGCGCGGCACAACAGCGCGGCGCCGGAGCCGGCGACGGGGGACGCGATCAGCGGCTTGGCGTCGATGCCCTTCTTCTTCTCGAACCACACCGAGATCACCGTAGGCTCGCTGTAGCCGTGCGCCTGCCAGTCACGCGGCAAGAGTTCGTTCTGGATCAGCGCGACGCGCGGCCTCCAGACTTCGGGTAGCGTCGCCAGCACGGCATGCAGGTCGTTCTCGGCAACCGCGACCAGCACCAGCGCCGGATCGGGATGCGCCTGCGCGACGCTGGCCATGTCGTCGCCGCGGTTGACCGGCACCACGGTGTGGCCGGTACGCAGCAGGCCGCCGGCGAACACGCGGCCGAGCTGGCCGAGGCCGATGATGACGATTTCGCTCACTCGAGGCCCTTCGAATGCAGGTATTCGTCGTAGTTGCCCATGTAGAACTCGACGCCTTCGGGGGTGATTTCGAGGACGCGCGTGGCCAGGCTGCTGACGAACTGGCGATCGTGCGAGACGAAGATCAGCGTACCCTTGAACAGGTCGAGCGCGAGGTTGAGCGACTCGATCGATTCCATGTCCATGTGGTTGGTCGGCTCGTCCATCACCAGCACGTTGTGGCGGCCGAGCATCAGCTTGCCGTAGAGCATGCGCCCTTTTTCGCCGCCGGACAGCACGCGTACCGATTTCTTGACGTCGTCGCCGGAGAACAAGAGGCGCCCGAGAATGCCGCGCAGCACCTGCTCGTCGTCGCCCGGCTGGGTCCACTGGTGCATCCAGTCGGTGAGGTTCTTGTCCATGTCGAAGTCGGCGACATGGTCCTGCGAGAAGTAGCCGACGTTGGCGTTTTCGCTCCAGCGCACCTCGCCGAATTGCGGCGTCAGTTCGCCCATCAGCAGCTTCATCAGGGTCGATTTTCCGACGCCGTTGCCGCCGATGACGGCCATCTTTTCGCCGGCTTCCAGCGAGAAGCCGAGATTGGTGAACAGCGGCGAGCCGTCGTAGCCGAACTTGAGATTCTCGACCTCGAGCGCGCGGCGGTGCAGCGCCTTCTCCGGCTCGAAGCGGATGTACGGGTTCTGCCGTGACGACGGCTTGAAATCCTCGATCTTGATCTTGTCGATCATCTTCATGCGGCTGGTGGCCTGGCGTGCCTTCGACTTGTTGGCCGAGAAGCGGCGCACGAATTCCTGCAGCTCGGCCACCTTGTCCTTGGCCTTGGCGTTGGCGCTGGCCTGGCGTTCCTTGGCCTGGGTCGAGGCCAGCATGTAGTCGTCGTAGTTGCCGGGATAGACCTTGATGGTGCCGTAGTCGAGGTCGGCCATGTGGGTGCAGACCTGATTCAAAAAGTGGCGGTCGTGCGAGATGACGATGATGGTGGCGTTGCTCTCGTTCAGCACGTTTTCCAGCCAGCGGATGGTGTTGATGTCGAGGTTGTTGGTCGGTTCGTCGAGCAGCAGGATGTCGGGATCGGAGAACAGCGCCTGCGTCAGCAGCACGCGCAGCTTGAAGCCGGGCGCGATCTGGCTCATGGGGCCGTTGTGCTGTTCGGTGGGGATGCCGACGCCAAGCAATAATTGACCGGCGCGAGCCTCGGCGTCGTAGCCCCCCATCTCGCCGAACCGGGCTTCCAGTTCGGCGGCGTGCAGGTAGTCTTCCTCGCTCGCCTCCGGGTTCATGTAGATGGCGTCCTTTTCCTGCATCACCTTCCACATTTCGGCGTGGCCCTGCAGCACCACGTCGAGCACGCGCTGCTCCTCGTAGCCGAACTGGTCCTGGCGCAGCCAGGCCATGCGCTCGCCGGGGTCGAGCGAGACGTTGCCGGCGCTCGGCTCCAGCTCGCCGGCCAGTATTTTCATGAAGGTCGACTTGCCGCAGCCGTTGGCGCCGATCAGGCCGTAGCGGTTGCCGTCGCCGAACTTGACGTTGACGTTCTCGAACAGGGGTTTGGCGGCAAATTGCAGAGTGATGCTGGAGGCGGTAAGCACGGAGGTATCCTGAAATGCGGGAAAAACGGGGCATTTTAGCACCCTGTGCCGGAGGCCACAGGCGCCCCTGTCCGCAGCTCGCTCTAGACTGTGTCCCGCAACGCCGGGTGGTCGGCGACCGGCCGGTCGAGGTGATAGCCCTGCACCAGATCGACCCCGAACCTGCGCAGCAGGGCGAGCGTCTGGCTGTCCTCGACGTATTCCGCCACCACCGACTTGCCGAGGCCGAGCGCGACGCTGACCATGGCTTGCACGAACACCTGGTTGTCGGGGTCGCCGGGCAGGTCGCGGATGAAAATGCCGTCGATCTTGATGGTGTCGACATGCAGATGCTTGAGGTAGGCGAAGGAGGCGAAACCGACGCCGAAATCGTCGAGGCTGACGCCGCAGCCGAACTGGCGCATCGCCTCGATCATGCGCTGCGCATCGTGCAGGTCGGAAACCGCAGCGGTTTCGGTGATTTCGATGATCAGGCGGGCGGGGTTGACGCCGGTCAGCCGTAGCTCGTTGCCGATGTATTGCGGCAGGCCGGGCTCGGACAGCGAGCGTCCCGACAGATTGATTGCGATGGCAGGAATGGCCGGGTTGTGCGACAACATGCGCAGCACCTGGTGGATCACCCAGCGATCGATGTCGAGGATGCGGCCGCTTTTTTCGGCCAGCTGGATGAAATGCACCGGCATGATGAGTTGGTCGGGATTGCGCTCGTCGATCATGCGAATCAGCGCCTCCAGGTGCGACAGTGTGCCGTCCTCCGTCCGGTAGACGCCCTGGAAATGCAGCTGGAACAGGCCCTTGTCGAGCGCATTGCTGATGCGTTCGCCCCACGACAGGCGGCTGCGCATTTCGCTGTCGGCCTCGCGATCGGCGCGGAATACGCGCCAGGTGTTCTTGCCGGCCTCCTTGGCCTGATACATGGCGATATCGGCCCGCGCAACCAGGTCGTCGGCATCGGTGGCGTGCCCGGGATAGTAGGCAATGCCGAGGCTGGTGGTAAGCCGCAGGTTCTGTCCGTCGAAACGGAACGGAATCTGCGACACCGCGCGCACCACGCGCTCGGCCAGTACCTCGGCCTCGTTGCCTTCCACCGCGGGGATCAGGATGGCGAATTCGTCGCCGCCCAGCCGCGCCAGAACTTCATTGCGCCGCACCAGGGCGCTGATTTCGCCGGCCACCCGGATCAGCAGCGCATCGCCGGCACGGTGGCCATAGCTGTCGTTGATGGTTTTGAATTCGTCGAGGTCGAAAAACATCACCGCGCACGGCAGATGGTGGCGGTCGCTTTCCAGCATGGTGCGCGCCAGTTCCTGCTGGAAGCGGTGGCGGTTGTACAGCCCGGTGAGGGCGTCGCGTTCCGCCAGATACACCAGTTGTTCGGCGGTCTGGCGTTCGCGGGTGATGTCCTCGTAAATCCACAGGTGGCCGATGAAGCGGCCTTCGCGGTCGCGCACCGGGTAATCGAGTTCGGTGATGACGCGGCCGTCGGTCATCTGGATTTCATAACTGTCGGACAGCTCGCGCGTTTCCAGCACCGACAGCAGGTGGCGCGAAAAGTGATCGGGACGCGCCAGCACCGAGGTGGATTTGGCCAGCACTTCGTGCACCGGCAGGCCGATCAGGGCGGCCTCTTCCTCGATCATCCACATGCGGCTGAACGCGGGGTTGTGGTAGATCACGCGGTTGTCGGCGGCGACGAACAGAATGCCGAGATTCATCGCCGACAACAGCGAAACCAGGCGCGCGCGTTCCTGCTCGGTTTCCTCCAGATACTTGCCCTGCAGGCTTTCGGCCATCCGCAGCTCATTGATGGCCTGGCGCAGATTGGCCTCGGTCGCCTTGAGGTCGTCGATGCTGTGGATGCTGGCGCGGATGCCCTGGTAAACGCCGCTGTAATCGTGAATCGGCTGCCAGTTCACTACCGCCCAGAAATGGCCGCCATCCTTGCGGCATACCCGCAGTACGTAGCCTTGGCCGGAGGTGCCGCGCAAGGCTTGGCGCAGCTGGAATTCGGCTGCAGCGCGGTCTTCCGGATGAACGACGTCGGCCGGGAAATCCATCTGTTGTCCCATGCATTCGGCGACGCTGTGGCCGATCATGCGCTCGACCGACGGATTGATCCATAGCAGCCTGCCTTCGGGCGACAGCCAGAATTCCAGGTCGTGGGTGTAGTCGGCAATCGCATGGAAGCGGGCTTCGTTTTCGCGTGCGCGGTCGATATTGAAGCGGACCGATTCGGCCATGCGGTTGAAGGTGCCGATCAACTGGCCGATTTCATCTTCTCCTTCGCCGGCCAGTCTGACGTCGAGGTCGCCTTGCGCCATGCGTTTGCTGGCACGGGTCAGCGCCTCGAAGCGGCGTACCACACCGCCGGTCGACCAGGCCAGCAGGATGCCGGTCAGCAGCAAAGCCGCAACGGCAATGAGAAGGCTTTGCCGCACGTAGCGGCTACGCGCCTCGTGAATGAAGTCGCCCGACAGGACCAGGGCGATTTCACCGTAGCGCTGGCCGGAAAACTCGACCGGCTGCCGCAGCCTGAAATCGGCTTTGGTGCCGTCGGTTCCGGCCTGGTGCACGATGCGCTTGTTGTTGTCGCGCACCGCGATCATTTTCAGGCCATCGTCGCGCTGCAAGGTTTCAATGACGTCGCGCACGCTGGCGTCATCCTGGTGCGACAAGGGCGCAAGCAGGGCCGCGGCGAGGTTTTCCCCCACTTCCCGCACGCGGTGCTCGGCCTGCTGCTGCAACTCCTGGCGGGTGAGCTGGACGCCGTTGGCGATCAGAAAGGCCAGCATAACGGCCTCCACCCCGAGTGCGGCGAGGGTGAGCTTGTAGCGCAGCGAGAGTCGCCCGAACCATGCCTTCATCGGCTTGCCCGCAATATTTCCTGCACCCGCAGGGCGTAGGGGTGGAACGCGCGCAATTCGCTGCCATCCACGGCAGCGAAGCCGCCGTAGCCGCCGTGCTGCATGAAGCTGACGCCCTCGGGCGTGGCGGCGAAATCGAGCAATGCCTGGCGTATGGCCGTTGCCTCGCGGTCGCGCAGGCGCGGGTGGGTCAGGTACATCAGGCTCGATAGCGGCGGGGTTTTGGCGAGCACGCGCAATTGCTGGCGCACCTCGGGCGGCAGCAGAAAATAAGGATGCATGCCCAGCATGGCAGCGTCGGCGCGTCCATTGATCGCCTGCATCGCGGCATTGAAGTGGGTGCCCGCATCCGCGGTGCGGTAATCGGTGTCGCGCTGGAGTCCGTTGGCGGCCATTTCTGCCTGCACCGCCAATACGGTCACGGCAATGGCGTCGGCGGTGGCGATGGTGCTGCCGCGCAGTTCATCCGGCGCCTGGAACCGCGAAGCCTGTTTGACCACAAGCAGGCCATGCGTGGGGCGGGCGTATTTCAGCAACGGCCGGTAGCCGGCGTCCTGGCGTGCCAGCCAGGCCAGGTGCGGTGCCGTCAGCAGGATGTCGTATTCGCCCTGGCGGGTGCGTTCGACGAAGGTTTTAAAGTCGCGTGCGCTGTACACGACGATGCTGCGCTGCAGGTGCCGCTCCAGCGCATGGGCGAGCGGACGGTAGATTTCGACAGTCTGCTTCGCCGTCATTTTGGGGAAGACGCCGAACACCAGCGGCCGATCCGCGCTGGCGGCGACGTGACCGGCAGCGGCCAGCAGCAGGGCAAAGAGCCAGCTGCGGAAGTCACTGAAACAGCCGGGCCGTATGCGCCGTGAACCGGCGCCATGGATCGGTGCATGAAGGGCGCGCCAAGACCATCCCGGGCGCGGGGTGAATAGACGCAAGACTCCTCCTTACTTCACTTCTCTGCAAAGATCTACAAGGTTTTTTGCAGAACCTTGGATTTCCGCTTGTAGTTGTATAGTGCCTGTTTGCTTTTGGGCAGATGGTCGGGGCTGCTGTCGATGAAGCCGCGCTCCTCGAACCAGTGTTCAGTGCGGGTGGTCAGGACAAATAATTTCTTGAATCCGGCTTTTTTGCCCCTTTTTTCGGCCTCCGCCAGCAACAGGTCGCCAAATCCGCGTCCGCGAAATTCCTTGGATACCGCCAGGCAAGCCAGTTCGGCGGCCTGTTCCTCGGGGAAGGGATAGAGCGCCGCACAGCCGGCGATGACGCCGTCGGATTCGAGTACCAGGAAACGTTCGATTTCCATTTCCAGCAGTTCGCGCGAGCGCCGTACCAGGACGCCTTCGCGTTCCAGCGGCTCGAGCAGGCCGAGAATGCCGCCGACGTCGTCGATGCTGGCGGCGCGCAGGGTTTCCAGCGGCGCCGGGGTGATCAGCGTGCCCACGCCGTCGCGGGTGAACAGTTCGGACAGCAGGGCGCCGTCGCGGTGGCGGCTGATGAAGTGCGCCCGCTTGACGCCCTGGGTGCAGGCGGCGATGGCGCAGGGCAGGTAGTAGGTGATGTCTTCCGGCAGCGAGCGCGCTTTTTCCAGCACCTGGCGCGCCTCGTTCACGGTGAGGGCGTTGTGGATCGCCCGTTCCGGGTCCGCCAGCTGTGCGCTTGCTAGCCCTTTCGGGCTTTCGGCATCGGCATCGTCTTGCGGTACCCCCTCGGTGTCTATCAGAAAGACCAGCTTGTCCGCCGCCAGTTCGATGGCGGCTTGCGTGGCCACGTCTTCCAGGCTGAGGTTGAAAATTTCGCCGGTCGGCGAATAGCCGATGGGGGAGAGCAGCACGATATCGTGCTGGTCGAGACGGCGCCGGATCGCGGCGGCGTCGATCTTGCGCACTTCGCCGGTGTGCAGCAGGTCGACGCCGTCGCGCACGCCCAGCGGCTGCGCGGTGACGAAATTGCCCGAGGCCACCCGGATGTCGGCACCCGCCATCGGCGTATTGGCCAAACCCAGCGACAGCAGCGCCTCGATCTCCACCCGCACCGTGCCGGCGGCCTCCTTGACGCAGGCCAGCGCGGCGTCGTCGGTGACGCGCAGCCCGTTCACATAGCGGATCGCCGTACCGTTCTCGGTCAGCCGTGCTTCCACCTGCGGCCGCACGCCGTGGATCAGCACCAGCCGCACGCCCAGGCTGTTCAGCAGATTGACGTCATGCGCCAGCTGCACGAAGCCGCCGTCCGCCACCAGTTCGCCGCCAAAGGCGATGACGAAGGTTTTGCCGCGGAAACCGTGAATATAGGGGGCGGCAGAGCGGAACCAGTGGACGAAATCGGCGGTGTCTTTCAACGGATTGGCCTGAACAGGGTTGATTAGCGCGAAGGATACAGAAAACCTCCGTGCGGCGCAGGGCGGCAATGCCCACGAGAATAAACGGAATATATCGGTTGATCTTTACGTCATAAGTAAAGCGGGGCGCATGTTCGCACCGCAACCCATATTCCACTGGAGATCGACACATGAAACACATGAATACGCTGGGCGCCCTGCTGGGCGGGGTTTTGCTGATGGGTGCGCTGGCGCTGCCCGCCGCCGCTGTGGCCGCCGACAAGTCGAAAATGGTGATCCAGGTCAGCGAAAACGACCCGGCCACCTGGAATCTGGCGCTCAACAACGCCAGGAATATCCAGAAGGATATGGGCAAGGACAACGTCGAACTCGAAATCGTGGCGTTTGGCCCCGGCATCAACATGCTGAAAGCCGAATCCGAAGTGGCCAACCGCATTGACGAGACGGTCGATTCCGGGGTGCCGGTGATGGCGTGCCAGAACACCATGCGCAATCAGAAGCTCGACAAGCAGGATATGCATGCCAAGGTGGGCTATGTTTCCTCGGGGGTGGTGGAAATCATGCAGCGCCAGAAGCAGGGCTACACGTATTTGCGTCCATGAGCGACACCCTCGCCAGGCAAATCCGGGCCGGGTGCCCGGATTTTTACGCCTGATGCGTGCCTAAAAATCGCCCCATAGCGTCTGCATCGCGGCCAGCGCGGCCAGCGCGGCCGTCTCGGTGCGCAGCACGCGCGGCCCCAGGCGGACGGCGACGGCGCCGGCTGCCAGGAGGGCGGCGATCTCGTCGCTTTCGAACCCGCCTTCGGGACCGGCGACCAGGCAGTCTTGCGCCGCCGGCGGCGGCAGGTCGGCCAGCCGCGCTTCGGCCAGCGGCGATAGAAACAGCAGGCGCCCGTCCGTGCGCTGGCCGAGCCAGTTGGCCAGCGTCAACGGCGCGGCCACCGCCGGAACCCGGTTGCGTCCGCACTGTTCGCAGGCGCTCGCCACCACGCCCTGCCAGTGCGCGACGCGCTTGCCGGCCCGTTCGGCCGCCAGTTTGACCACGCTGCGCCTGGCGGCGATCGGCTGGATTGCCGTCACGCCCAGTTCCACTGCTTTCTGCAGCGTGTAGTCCATGCGCTCGCCGCTCGAAATGCCTTGCGCCAGCATCACGCGCAGGCGCGATTCACGCTCGATGCCGGCAAAGCCGGTGACGCTGACCGCGACTTCGTCTTTCTGAATGCGTTCGATGCGGGCGGTGTATTCGCCACCCTGTCCGTTGAACAGGGTGACGGCATCGCCCGCCGCCAGCCGCAGCGCCCGCGCGGCATGGCGCGCGGGGCCGGGCGGCAGGTTGAAACGGGCACCCGCGGCAAGCGGCTGGTCGAGATGAAAACGCGGGGCGGACATATTGGTATTATGCCGGGATTGTCGAACGATCTTGCGGAGAGCATCTTGGTTTCCCTTACCACCCCCGTGTGCGATTTTGGCTGGAAAGCGCCTGGCTTCAGCTTGCCCGGCGTCGACGGAAAAGTATGGACGCTGGCCGATGCGATGGGGCCGAACGGCCTGCTGGCGATGTTCATCTGCAACCACTGTCCGTATGTGAAGGCGATCCGTCCGCGGCTGGTGCGCGATCTGGCCGAACTCCGGCAGCACGGCATCCACGCCATCGCCATCATGTCGAACGACCCGGCCGACTATCCCGAGGATTCCTTCGACAACATGAAAAAGGTGGCGGCGGAATTCGACTTCCCCTTTCCCTATGTGATCGACGAGACGCAGCAGGTGGCGAAAGCTTACGGGGCGGTGTGCACGCCGGACTTTTTCGGCTTCAACCGCGATTTCGAATTGCAGTACCGCGGACGCTTCGACGAATCGCGCAAGGAAACCGCGCCCGAGGGCGTGCGCCGCGACCTGTTCGAGGCGATGAAGGAAATCGCCGCCACCGGCCGCGGCCCCGCCGGGCAGATTCCCAGCATGGGCTGCTCGATCAAGTGGAAGGGAGAATGACATGGCCGACCGTCGTCAGCATTGGGAAACCGTTTACCGCAACAAGGCGGCGGACCAGGTCAGTTGGTTCCAACTGCATGCCGCCTCGTCGTTGCGCCTGATCGCGGACTGTGCCGACCGGGATGCCGCGATCATCGATGTGGGCGGCGGCGCTTCGGTGCTGGTGGACGATCTGCTCGACGCCGGCTACCGCCATCTGACCGTACTCGATCTGGCCGAGCCGGCACTGGTCGCCAGCCGTGCGCGACTCGGCGCGCGCGCACGGTCGGTGCAGTGGATTGCCGGCGACGTCACCCAGGCCGAATTGCCGGCTGCGCGCTACGACGTCTGGCACGATCGCGCGGTATTCCATTTCCTGACCGATCCGGCCGACCGCGCGCGTTATGTCGCGCAGGTTCTGAAGAGCGTGAAACCCGGCGGGCATGTCATCGTCGCCGCATTCGGCCCCGGCGGGCCGTTGCAGTGCTCGGGGCTTGACGTGATGCGTTACGCCCCCGATGCGCTGCATGCTGAGTTCGGCATGCCTTTCCGGCTGCTCGGGCACGAAACCGAAATCCACCACACCCCGGCGGGGCAGGAGCAGGAATTTGTTTATTGTTATTGCCTGCGCACCTGATCGTGCTTGACCAGGTCCAGGCGCTGGTGAGGCAGGTTGCGCAGTGCGAGGTCACGCCGCGCTTCCTCAAGGTGACGCACAGCCACAAGCAGGACGGCAGCCTGTTCACCGAAGCCGATGCGGCGACGCAGGCCGCGCTGGAAGCGGCGCTGCCGCATATCAAGGACGTGCCGGTGCTGGGCGAGGAAATGACCGAGCGACAGCAGCGCGATGCCTGGGAGGCCGGCCGCGACGGCCTGTGGTGCGTCGATCCGATCGACGGCACCTCCAACTTCGTCGCCGGGGTGCCCTACTTCGCCGTGTCGGTGGCCTATCTCTACAAGGGCGAGCGTCAGCTGGGCGTGGTGTACGATCCGGTCGCCGACGAGATGTTCACCGCCGAACGCGGACGCGGCGCGCACCTGAACGGCATTCCGCTACCCTTGCGTACCCCCGCCAGCGAACTGCGGCGCGCGCTCGCCGGAGTCGAAATGAAGCGCATCGACCGCGAGCTGGCCGGCCGGCTCGCGGCGTGGCCGCCGTATGCCTCGCAGCGCAATTTCGGCGCCTCCACGCTGGACTGGTGCTACACCGCAGCCGGGCGTTTCGATATCTATGTCCACGGCGGTCAGAAGCTGTGGGATTACGCCGCCGGCGCACTGATCCTGGAAGAGGCGGGCGGGCGGCTGGCCAGCCTGTCGGGCAGCTTCGACATCGCCAACGTGTGGGAGCGATCGGTGGTGGCGTCGGCCAGCCCGGAACTGTTTGAGCTGTGGCGCGCCTGGTTGAAAGCCGCCGGCGCATAAGCAGCTTCATCGGGCGAATAAAAAGATTTTTAGCGCGCGACCCTGAGCTGATACTTAAGCTTCGTGGCTTAACCCATTGTCGTGAAATCCTTTTTATCCGGTTACGGCGCGGCTTGCGAAAGCCCGCCCTGCTGACGGATAATCAGGGTTTTTGCATATTCTGCCCAAGCTGTCGCTGTACGGCTTTTCCGGGCGGGGAATGCGGCAGTTTTTACTTAGCTGAAGGGAACGCAATGCCAACCCGTAACGACCTGGCCAATGCCATCCGCGCGCTTGCGATGGATGCAGTCGAAAAAGCCAAATCCGGCCACCCCGGCGCCCCCATGGGCATGGCTGAAATCGCCGAAACGCTGTGGAACCATCACATGCGCCACAACCCGACCAATCCCAAGTGGGCGGACCGCGACCGTTTCGTGCTGTCGAACGGCCATGGCTCGATGCTGATCTACGCCTTGCTGCATCTGACCGGCTACGACCTGTCGATGGACGATCTGAAGCAGTTCCGTCAGCTGCACTCCAAGACCCCGGGCCACCCCGAGTACGGCTACGCCCCCGGCATCGAAACCACCACCGGGCCGCTCGGTCAGGGCATCACCAACGCCGTCGGCATGGCGATGGCGGAAAAGGTTCTCGCCGCCGAATTCAACAAGCCCGACCACGCCATCGTCGACCACCACACCTATGTATTCATGGGCGACGGCTGCATGATGGAAGGCATCTCGCACGAAGCCTGCGCGCTCGCCGGCACCTGGAAACTCAACAAGCTGATCGCCTTCTGGGACGACAACGGCATCTCGATCGACGGCCACATCGAGCACTGGTACACCGACGACACCGCCAAGCGCTTTGAAGCCTACGGCTGGAATGTCATCGCCGGGGTGGACGGCCACGACGTGGTGGCGCTCGAAGCTGCGATCCAGAAAGCCAAGGCCAGCAGCGACAAGCCCACGCTCATCTGCTGCAAGACCGTCATCGGCAAGGGCTCGCCCAACAAGGCCGGCACCCACGACGTGCACGGCGCCGCGCTGGGTCACGACGAAGTCGAGGCCACCCGCAAGCACATGGGCTGGACCCATCCCGCGTTCGAAGTGCCCGCTGACATCTATGCCGGCTGGGACGCCAAGACCAAGGGCCAGGGTCTGGAAACGCTGTGGAACAACAAGTTCGCCGAATACAAGAAGGCCTACCCGGCCGAAGGCGCCGAGTTCGAGCGCCGCATGAAGGGTGAACTGCCCGCCAACTGGAAGGCGCATGTCGCCGAGAAGCTGGCCGCCATCAACGCCAAGGGCGAAACGGTCGCTACCCGCAAGGCTTCGCAGATCGCGATCAATGCGCTGGCCTCCGCGCTGCCCGAGTTCCTCGGCGGCTCCGCCGACCTCACCGGCTCCAACCTGACCAACTGGGAAGGCTGCCACCCGGTGCGCCACGGCAAGCCCGGCAACTACATCAGCTACGGCGTGCGTGAATTCGGCATGGCCGCGATCATGAACGGCATGGCGCTGCACGGCGGCCTCTTGCCCTTCGGCGGCACCTTCCTGATGTTCTCCGAATACTCGCGCAACGCCATCCGCATGGCCGCGCTGATGAAGCAGCGCGTGATCCACGTGTTCACCCACGACTCCATCGGCCTCGGCGAGGACGGCCCGACCCACCAGCCGGTCGAGCAGACCGCCACCCTGCGCATGATCCCCAAC
>NZ_JANJXQ010000181.1 GCF_024708915.1 Thiobacillus sp. | reverse complement strand
GCGCCCTTGAATGGGCGTACCGCCGTGGCGGCCGGGTGGCGCAGCATGTTCGAGGCCGCCGGCCAGTTCCGCGTACACGCGGAACTGGCCCATGAAATGCGCGAAGCCGGCGAGGTCATCCGCATCGTCCGCGAATATCTCGTCATCGGCCAGCAAGCCGAATCGCGCCCACCGATCCTGGCCACCAACATTTACCGCAAGGAAGCCGACGGCTGGCGCATGGTGTTGCACCATGCCTCGCCACTCCAGGTAGGCGGCACACCGCCGTCACGCACGCCGCCCGTGGTCCTGCATTAACGGCAGCGGCGCCTTGGCCACCACGCCTTCGCCAGAAAACATGCCCTATCGCGCCCCGGCCTGGCTGCCTGGCGGCCACTTGCAAACCATCTACAGCAGCCTGTTCCTCCGCGTCCCGCCGGTCGCCTACCGGCGCGAACGGCTGGAATTGGCGGATGGCGATTTCCTCGATTTCGACTGGGTCGACGGCCCGGCCGGCGCGCCGGTGGTGGTGCTGTTCCACGGCCTGGAAGGCAGTGCCGACAGCCACTACGCACGCGACCTCATGACCCTCGTGCGGGCACGCGGCTGGCATGGCGTGGTGGCGCATTTCCGCGGCTGCTCGGGCGAGGACAACCGGCTGCCGCGCGCCTATTTCGCCGGCGACAGCGCAGACACCGGATGCATCCTGCGCCACGTCAAATCGCAGCACGCCGATGCGCCGGTTTACGCGGTCGGCGTCTCGCTCGGCGGCAATGCCCTGCTGAAATGGCTGGGCGAACAGGGCGCTGCGGCGCATCTGCTGGTCGAGCGCGCCGCCGCCGTCTCCGCGCCGCTCGATCTCACCGCGGCCGGCCACAGCCTCGACCGTGGCTTCAACCGCCGCGTCTACACCGCGCGCTTTCTCGTCACCCTGAAAGCCAAGGCCCTGCACAAGGCCGCGCGCTTTCCCGGCCTGCTCGATTCGCAAGCAATCACCGCCGCCACCACCTTCCGCGAATTCGACACACTGGTCACTGCGCGGCTGCATGGCTTTCGCGATGCCGACGACTACTGGCAGAAGGTGTCCTCCAAGCCCCTGCTGCAGTCCATCACCGTGCCCACGCTTGTCGTCAACGCGCGAAACGACCCGTTCCTGCCCGCCTGGGCCCTGCCGTCGCCAGACGAAGTCTCGCCTGTGGTCACGCTCGAACAGCCTGCCACCGGTGGCCACGTCGCCTTTCCTTCCGGCCCCTTCCCGGGCAGGTCCGGCTGGATTCCGCGCCGCCTGACGCAGTATTTCGACACATTGCCCGGGTAAAATCGATCCATCTGAAAACAGGGAGCGTGCTGTGGAATACCCCAAGGAAATCTTCAAGGCTTACGACATCCGCGGCATTGTCGGCCAGAGCTTCACCCCGGAAATCGTCGAAGCCATCGGCCATGCCATCGGCTCCGAAGCGGTGGCGCGCGGCCAGCAGGAAATCTGCATCGGCCGCGACGGCCGTCTGTCCGGCCCCGACCTCGCCGCGGCGCTGGCGCGCGGCATCCGCAAGGCCGGCATCGGCGTGGTCGATCTGGGCATGGTCGCCACGCCGATGACCTATTTCGCCGCCTATCAATTGAACACGAACAGCGCGGTGATGGTCACCGGCAGCCACAACCCGCCCGACTACAACGGGCTGAAAATGGTGCTTGGCGGCGAAACCCTGGCGGGCGATGCCATTCAGAGGCTGCGCCAGCGCCTCATCGACAGCGATCTCGCCCACGGCGACGGCGGCTACCGCCAGCACGACATCGCCGGCGAATACCTCGCGCGCATCGTCTCCGACGTCAAACTCGCGCGGCCGATGAAAATCATCGTCGACTGCGGCAACGGCGTCCCCGGCGCCTTCGCCCCCAAGCTGTATCGCGACATGGGCTGTCAGGTGGAGGAGCTGTTCTGCGAAGTCGACGGCAATTTCCCCAACCACCATCCCGATCCCTCGCAGCCGAAGAACCTGCAGGACCTGATCGCGGCGCTGAAAACCAGCGATGCCGAAATCGGTCTCGCCTTCGACGGCGACGGCGACCGTCTCGGCGTGGTCACTAAGGACGGCAGCATCATCTTCCCCGACCGCCAGTTGATGCTGTTCGCCGACGACGTGCTCTCGCGCAACCCCGGCGCCGAGATCATTTTCGACGTCAAGTCGACGCGCAATCTCTTCTCTTGGATCCGGGAACGCGGCGGCAAACCCACGCTGTGGAAGACCGGCCACAGCTTCATCAAGGCGAAGATGAAGGAGACCGGCGCGCTGCTGGCGGGCGAGATGTCCGGCCACGTGTTCTTCAAGGAACGCTGGTACGGCTTCGACGACGGCCTGTATGCCGGCGCGCGGATGCTCGAATACTTGAGCAAGCAGGCCGACATCGACGCCACCCTGCACGGCCTGCCGGATACGCTGAACACGCCCGAGCTCAACATCAAGATGGCCGAGGGCGAACATTACGCGCTGATGGAGCGGCTGCAGAAGACGGCGAAATTCCCCGACGCGAAGGAAGTCATCACGCTCGACGGCCTGCGCGTCGAATACGCCGACGGCTTCGGCCTCGCGCGTCCGTCCAACACCACGCCGGTGATCGTGCTGCGCTTCGAGGCCGACAACGCCGCCGCACTGGAACGCATCCAGGCCGACTTCCGCCGGGTGATCCACGAGGCAGCGCCCGGCCTCGCGCTGCCGTTCTGAGCGTGGTGCCGGGGAAGCAAGACGGCGCGCTTCGCGTCCGGATCAACATGGACTGCGCACCCGGCGGCATGGCATTGCTGACGCCGGGCGGCAGCTTGACCTGGGGGCACTGCCGTTTCGACTTCAATCCCGAGCCTGGGGGCCGCACGGATTTCAGCGTGGTGCTGGGAAATATGCGCCCGTATGACCGCTTCATCGCTGCGCCGCAGAACACCCTGTTCATCGCCGGAGAACCGCTGTCGAAAAAGCTGTACCCGCAGGCGTTCTACCGGCAGTTCGGCCACGTCGTCGACGGCCATGCGGAGTCGCGCCACCCGCATCTGCACGTCGGCGCGCTCGGGCTCAACTGGCACGTCGGGCTCGACCGCAGCAGCAACAGCTATCGCTACGGCTACGACCATCTGTCCGCGCTGGCCTGTCCCGAGAAGCAGAACCGCATCGCCGTGGTGTGCTCCAACGCCAGCAAGACCGAGGGCCAGCGCCAGCGGCTG
This sequence comes from Thiobacillus sp., assembly GCF_024708915.1. Next base: position 7,730 of record NZ_JANJXQ010000181.1, on the reverse strand, counting down.
GCCCTGCTCGAAGGCCTGAAGCAGCGTCTGGGCGAGCGGCTGGTGCATTTCGGGCGCGGCTTCGAGTCCATCGACGACAAGATGGATGCGATCCTGCCTTACCGCTTTCAGCTGGTGCTGGAAAACGGTGTGGAGCAGAATTACTGGACTGAAAAACTCGCCGACGCCTACCTCGGCTGGGCCTATCCGGTCTATCTGGGCTGCCCGAACGTGTCCGATTACCTGCCCGGAGAAGCGCTGCTGTCGATCAACGATCTGGACGTCGACGCGGCGGCGGCGCGGATTGCCGAACTGCTGGATCAGCCGCTCGCCCCCCGGCGCCAGGCCGCGCTGGCGGAAGCCCGCAATCGCGTGCTGAACGTCTACAACCCTTTCGCCTGGGCGGCGCACTGGGCCGAGCTGCTATACCGGCCGGGTCTTGCCGAGAAGGCGGTGACGCTGCGCTCGCACAAGGCTTTCCGCAGCTTTCCGCGTGGGCATTTGTTCAGACTGCGCAAGGCCATGGCCTGAGCGCGACGCTCAGTCGCCGGCCCAGCGATGGCGGGCGCGGACGTAGCCTTTTTCCAGTCCGTAGCGCAGGCCCGGCAGCAGCTGCCGGTGCAGGCGGCGGCGGCTCTGGATAAAAACCGGTGAAGCAGGCAAGGTGCGGTTGGCGGCATGCCTTTCGTTGACCAGCCGCACAACGGTGGCGATCGGTCCGTATTGTTCCAGCACACGCCGGCGGCTCTCCAGAATCGCCGGCAGGTTCTTTTCCCACAGCTTGTCGCGGATGGCGCGCTGGATGGTCTCGGCGGCGGCGTCGACATCGGCAATGTCGATGCGGATGAAGCTCTCCGGCGGAAAATAATCCTCGGCGTTGGGGCAGCCGTAATAGACCGGCATGCAGGCACCGAGAAAGGGATCGGCGAGCTTCTCCGTCCAGTGGTGCGGCCCCAGATGGTTTTCGATTGCGAGGTGGTAACGGTAGGGGTCGAGGGCGTCGGCCTTGTCGACCAGCGGGCGCACGCCGTGGCCGTAGATTTCCATGAACGGCAGCCGGGTCTTGAGCGCCTGGGTGAAATCGTAGCGCATGCGGTGCAGGGTATGCCCCTGCCGCTTGCTGGAGCAGACCGTCGACAGGTCTGCGGTCTTTTCCAGCGGCACGTACGAGGCCAGGGTATCGTAGTCGCCGCGCGGCGAAGTGGTGGCGTAAAACCAGATCAGCGCGGGTTGCTGAAAAATCAACCCCCTGTGCCTGCCCGTCGCCCACGGCTCCTGCGTGGTCAGCAGCCAGTTGAACTGGCGCAGATAGGTTCGGCCGTAGGTCTTGATCGAAGATGGCTCGACGGTGATCAAGAGGGTGTTCTCGGGCGAGCAGGCCAGCTCTTCGACCCACAGCGGATGGCGCTCGCCGGCGAGCGAAGGCAGATCGTCGTAGACCACCAGCCAGTCGTAGTCGCGGCAGTCGCGGTCGAAGATGAAGTCGCAATTGCCCCAGCGCGGCTGCCTGCCGGGAAAGCATTTCAGCCAGCCCTCGCCGTCGCGGCCGGGTTTGTATTTTCCGAGAAACTTGATGCGCAACCGGGGGAGATCGGTCATCCCTTGACTCCGTCAGAATTATCACGGGAGATTTTTTGCAGCGGCAGTAAAGTCGCACACAACATGGCGATCAACAGCCAGATCAGAATTGACCACTGCGCCGTATAAAAAGACGGATGGGTGTTGAAGGGGAACAACCAGACCAGCGCTGCCATGGCAAATGGTAGTGCAACAATTCTCCGTTCCGGGTTCACCAAGCACCAATATCTGACAAGCCAGGCATAAAACAAAGCCAGACCAGAAAACCCGATCAAGCCTGTTTCAGCCATGACCTCCAAGACTATTTGATGCGCATAAAACGCGCCTGTTGGCCTGCCAGATTTTTCATCGATAGACAGGAATGGATCGCCAGGCTGGGCAAACTCCGGGTAAGCATAGCGGAATGCTCTGACACCAACTCCGTTGACCGGGTGGGCATCGACCATGGCGAAGGCATCTTTCCAAAGGGTCCAGCGAAGAGAAAGCGCCTGATCAATTTTGGCCTCGTCGCCAGAAAAAAGTAAAAGCGTTTGATCCAACCGCTGCTTCGCGCCAGGGTTCTCGAATGCAGCAAAGGTTCCAGCCAGACCAATCAATAAGGTAACCACACCCATTTTCCAAAGTGGTATCCCACGCCTCCTGGTTTCTGAAATACTCAGCCATACACACACCAGACCGAAACTGACCCAGCCGCCACGACTTCCTGCAAGGATGATAACTACGCCCGTCATGACCGTCACGGCAATCATCAGAACGGGCTTGCTGCGCAACGCAAGTATGAGAAATGGGGCGAGAACCGGCAGGGCATTACCCAATCTCAATTGCCTTTCTCCAAAAACGCCATTAAGTCTGGCGGATATCTGTTCCCAGCCAAAAATATTCTGCCCAGTCGCAGCCTGAAATAATGCATCCGTCACCCAAAATGCAGTCAATCCAGCCAGCAATTTGGCAAGCAGGGGCACCTGATTCTGTTTGCTCAACGCCCAGATAACGAACAGGCCGGTGAGGTAGTAACGAAGAAATACCAGAACCGTGCTGCCAGATTTTTTTAGATCATAGCTATCTGGAAAAGAGATCAGCATGGGAAGCCAGATACAGGCAAACAAGAGCGTAAAAAGCCTGGTTGCCGGCTCTTGAAACAAACGCCTGCCGTATTTGTATGTGAGCACACCTCCACAAATCGTCATGATCAGGACAGGTAACTCAATTGACCTTTTGAACGGAAACAGCAGGAAGCAGGAAAAAATCAACCAAGTGAAGTACTGCGCTTTAATCGAACGGGTCATAAGCTTGGTGGAGCATATTGGATTTTTGATGGCAAATCGCACATCTGAGGCGAGGCGATCTTGCTTCAGGATTTGCAGTTCGGGCAAATGCGCGCATTACGTTGGATTATGCAAACCAGTATGAAATGCTACTGGGCATGGCATTCAAACATTCAGGCCGGCAAGCGCCTCTTCCAATTGATGGCGCACTACCGACTCTGAAAAGTATTGCCGACTGGTCATTGCAGCCGCCTCGCCGAACATGCTTAGTTTGGCTTGGTCGGTTGCCAGGTTCGCCACACGGTCAGCAAGGGACCGGGCATCACCCGCCGGAACCCAGACGAGCCCACTATCCGAGGTAGCAAGCAGATCTTCCGGATAGGAACTGGCCGAACGTGTTATCACAGGCTTGCCACAAGCCAGTGCCTGGAACACTTTGTTGGGGATGACCCTGCCCGCCTTGGGTGTCGTTCCAAATACACCCAGCAGAATATCGGCCTGGCGAATGCGTACCGGAAGCTTTTCATAGGGCATCCACTCTTCAAACCTTACACTTGCGGCACCCTTGGCATTTTCTTCGCACATTCCGCGCATCGGCCCCTGCCCCAGGAGAGTCCATCTCACTGGAGGCCCCTGATACAACCGGGCCGCTTCGATGACAATCTGGGGCGCCTGCAGCGGAATGAAGCTGCCGTAAAACAAAACTTCCAATGGATTATTCCTGGCATTGGATACCGAATGCTCAGGTGTGAAAAATTCCTCTTCAGCGCCCACATAGACTACCGAGAGATTTTTGCGTGGAACGTCCAGAACTTGAGAAAAATAGTCGGCGTGAACAGGGGTGTCGGCAATAATCCTATCGGCGCGTTGAAATAGAACTTGTTCCCAAATGAGCAAACTTTGTGCACGCGAACTATCAACATTCAGTTTTTCACGTTCATCCACCTGCTTGTCATAAGCAGAAATAAGCGGATCAAAAACCAGTGGAACGCCTTGGTTTCTTGCCCAACGACTCGCTGCTGCCAAATCTCGTTGCCTGAAACAGGGCACCCAGATCAAGTCTGGCCTGGGTACTCGATGCAGCCGCGCTTCCCAATCGGCCACCATGGCAAACTTGGGGTGGAAATCCTTGATCTGCCACCCCAAGTCGCCGAATGCTTTGCGCAGGATGCGATTACGGGAGTAGCCGGCGTCAAAACGCCCCCACCAGAGCACACTAGGCACGCCTAACCTTTCTCGTGTCTGAAATCAAAGAGCTCCCCTTTGCAGACGCTTCGTGATTTGTCGCCCAAACATGGGCTGGAGTGAGTTTCATCCGCTTGGACTGACCGTGATATGAATGCAGAATACATGCATGCATCACGATTAGGAGCTACAGCTTCCAGTAATCCGCGATCCACGGCGCGGGCAGCGTGCGATGATGCGGTTTGCATCCGCGATAACCGCGTATCGCCTCGTCCGGGTCGGGACGCCCATGGAACACCAGAATCCGGCAGCCTTCGGGCAGCTGCGGCGCGCGGAACAGGTTGAGCGGAAAAGCCGGGCGGCAGTTCCATTTGTAGCTCTTGACCCATTCCTCCGGCCACCACTGCGGATTGCCCATCGCGTAGGTCAGAAAGGCCTGCTCGGTATTGAAGGCCGCACGATCCTCGGCGCGATGCATCTCGCGCAGGAAGGTCTCGTAGGCGTAGTTCGACTTGCCTGCCTCGAAACGGAAAACGGAGGAATTGCCTACCGCCGGACGCCGCCCCAGCGCCGCCTTACGCCAGTGCACCCAGTTGTGGATGATGCAGAATTCGCCCGGCTTGTAGTCGAAGAAGCAGTCGATCGGCCCGGTGATCGCCACGTCCAGATCAAGGAACAGTGTCGGTCCCTGCAAGCCGCCAAAGCCGTCCTGCAGGATCGCCAGCTTGACCAGAATATCGGGCCAGCCGCGCTTGACGCCAGGGTTGGCGGGAAACGGAATGACTTCCACGCCATCGTCCAGCCCGCTGGGGTCGTCGGTACAGCAGAAAAACCGGAACGGCCGGCTCAGGTTGCGGCCAACGGCGCGATAAAGCATGTTGACGTAATGCGGGCCGTAGCGGGTACCCCACTTGAGGCAAAGGACGTTTACGTGTTGCATGGACTGGAGGGATTGATTGTTCCGGAAGCGTTGAATGTGTGTGCGGTCTGTTTCAGCAAAGCATCACCCAGCATCTCTCGCTGTCGTTGCAGCCACACCTTGGCCCATCAGAAATAGCCAAACAGAATAAAAGCTCCCAAGGTTTCGGTGCCTTGATGTCGGGTATCAAAGTCCTTAACCGCCCGTATTTTACCAATACATTGCGGTATGTTTTCCAAGCTCCCCGCTTGTCAGCGGATAGGTTAATTTGCTCCAACCAGAAAGACTGACCGATTTGTCGCAGCGCAAATTGGAATCCTGTTCGTCTATGAGTCTCTATCAGGCCCATGCGGATCCTGCTCACTGATCGTCGATTTTCCCGCCATGGGGGCTGTGAAGTACGTTTGGCCAACCCTTTGCCACCGTGCCCGGGACTGCTTGGGTCGGGATTCAATTGTGCGCCCCGTCCAGCGGGGTTCTTTCAAATTCATAAGAATTCATAACATCGCGCGGCATACGCGCGATCCAGGAAACCCGTGGATTTTACACTACACCATGCGACCAGAAGGGCGGCGGCGAGAGGTCGTCCCGCCGCGGTCCTGCACGAAGTCTCCAACTCCTTTGAGGCAGATCGGCTTCTTGCGGGTGGCGTTCCTGCAATACGGGCTAGAATTCGTCACCGTTTCTCAATGCCACCAGGTGCCATCATCGACTGCCTGCTCTTCCAGGACGCCAAAACCCGCGCGATCGCCTTCGACGACATCAGCGATCATGTCGGCCGGCCGGATCGTTTCATCTGGATCGAACTGAAATCTCCCGACAACCGGACCATCGCGCGCCTCGGCGATGAACTCGGATTGCATGCGCTGGCGCTGGAGGACGCCATTTCCACCCACCAGCGCTCCAAGCTCGAGGAATACGACGAGCACGTGTTCATTGCCACGCGCACTGCGCAGCTGTGGGAATCGCGCCTGGAACTCGGCGAGACCCACCTGTTTGTCGGCAGCAATTTCGTCGTCGTCATCCGTCACGGCAGCGGCAGCGGCTACCAGCGGGTAAGCGAGCGCCTGCAGCGCTGTCCCAGCGGCATCAAGGCTGCCACGCCCTACGCGCTGTATCTGGTGCTCGACCTCATCGTCGACCAGTTCAGGCCGGTGATCGAAGGTATGCAGGAGCGTTTCCAGTCGCTGGAAAGCCAGCTGATGAGCGGCGCCAGGCGTGGGCGCGGCATGCTGGAACAGCTCTACGCCATGAAGCGCGAGCTGGCCATGTTGCGCGACGCCGCCGAGCCGATGCAGGAGATCACGCAGAACCTGATCCGCCTGCATCCGGAACTGTCCACCAAGGAGCTCAAGGCGTATTACCGTGACATCCACGACCATGCGGTGCGCGTGTCGGCTGCCATCGACCATCTGCGCGTCTCGACCTCGGACGCGATACAGTTCCACCTCGCGTCGCTGTCGGTGAAGCAGAACGAATCGGTACAGAAGCTGGCCGGCTGGGGCGCGCTGCTGGCGCTGCCGACGGTGGTGTTCAGCCTCTACGGCATGAACTTCGACCATATGCCGGAACTGAAATGGCCGTGGGCCTATCCGGCGCTGCTGCTGGCGACCGGCATAAGCGTGCTGGTACTGTACCGGCGCCTGAAGCGGCGCGGCTGGATCTGAGCCAGCGCTCAGCGCCGCTCGGCGCGGGCGTAGCGGATGCGCGTGGCTGCCTGCCCCGCCTCCCCATCCCGGTCCAGCCACACCACATGCAGGCGCCCGGCCGCATCCAGCGCCGCCAGCGGGTCGGACTGCGCGCCCGCGCCGGCGGCCGCCGGCACCGCGACGTCGTCGCCGAATGCCTCGCCATCCCAGTCGGACAGCCACACATCCGGCGTGCCGTCGCGCGCGTCGTCCCACACCGCCACCAGCCGGCCGCTGGCGTCGCCGACGACCCGCGCATGCCACTGCGCCATGTTGTCGCCGAAGCTGTCCTGCACTTGCAGATTCTTGCCGAAGCGGCGCGTGCCCGTATCGAATGCCGCATAGACGTCGTAGCCGGAGAGGAAGTCGCGCTTGTCGAGCCACACCGCCGCCACGCCGCGCGGCCCCCAGGCTGCAAGCGTCGGACGCATCGCGCCGCTGCCTGCCCCCAGTCCGCCGACGCTGCCGCTCTTTTGGTCGGTCAGGCGGGCCGGCGGGGAAAAACGGCGCCCATCGCGGCTGTGGCTCACCAGCAGCACCGTGTGGCGATCGCGCCGGTCTTCCCACGCCACCGTCACGCTGCCGTCGCCGGCCACCGCCAGCGCGGGCCAGCCCTGATCGTTGGACGGCGTTTTCGCTTCGACCGGCCGCGCCGTCTCGACACCGAGCGTGTCCGCCGCCAACGTCAGCCGGGCAACGACGACGCGGCGGAACCGCCCGGCCTGCTCGGCCCAGGCTGCGTAAATCCCGCCCGTCCCGGTCGCCAGCGTAACCTGGGCGGCCTCGCCGGCAGCCAGCCTCGACGCGGCGCCGTCGGGCCATACCCGCGCATGCACGCTGCCCGCTTCTTCCCACGCCGCGGCAAAGCGGCCCGCACCGAGCGCAATCACCGCCGGCTCGTAGCAGGCCGACTGGCTCAGGCGGATCTCCGGCTGGAATTCCGTTGCGGCGCCCGGCTTGATCGCCAGATAACATTGCGGCGTGCCATCGCGGTTGTCTTCCCACACCACGCCCACGCTATCGCCCGACACCGCCACGCCCTGACGGTTGGCCGATTCCAGATGGGGAAAGATCGCCGCCCCCTGAACCGAATTGACCGTCACCGCCTCGCTCCAC
>NZ_JANJXQ010000166.1 GCF_024708915.1 Thiobacillus sp. | reverse complement strand
TGTTTCACGAAATGCGGCAGCGAGGAAAAGAACGGCGACAGCTTCATGACGATGGGAACGCTCACCACCTGACGCAGTTCGGTGAGCAGGCTGAGATAACGCGCCTCCACCGCCTCGCCGGGTTCCATCATCTCCGCCGCGACGTGATAGACGTTGAGTTCCAGCGCATCGGCGCCGGCCTGTTGCAGTTCCCGGCCCAGCTCCACCCAGCCGGACGGGGAGATGCCGTTGAGGCTTGCCACCACGGGAATTTCCAGGCGGCATTTGAGCTGCTGCAGATGCGCCAGGTAGTGATCGAGGCTGCTGCGGAACTCGCCATGATCGGGCAGAAAGCCGTCCTCCGCTTCGCAGCTCCCAAGGCCGGCATGCAGCAGAAAGCGATCCATCATCGCGTCTTCCGCCCGCAATTCCTCCTCGAACAGGGAATACATCACCAATGCGGCGGCGCCGGCTTCCTCCAGCCGCAGCGCCGTGTCCAGATTGCGCGACAGCGGCGATGCCGAGGGTACCAGCGGGTTCTTGAGCTTGAGGCCGAGGTAGTCGGTGGAAAGATCGATCATGTCAGGTTTCCGGTTTGGATTGATCGGCAGGTTTTTGCGCCAGGTCCCGATAGGCCTTGAAGCGCCGCTCGGCATCCTGCTGCGCCTGTTCCAGGAAGCGCTGCGCCGCTTCGGGGTGGCTGCGCGTGAGCATGGCGAAGCGGGCCTCCGATTCCATGAAGGCCTTGATCGGCTGACTGGGCACAGCGGAATCGAGCTTGAAGGGATTGCCGCCCGCCTCTGCCAGTCGCGGATCGAAGCGGAACAGCGGCCAGTGTCCGCTCTTCACCGCCATTTCCTGCTGGCGCTGGTTGTAGAGCATATCGTAGCCGTGGGCGATGCAGGGGCTGTAGGCGACGATCAGCGAAGGGCCGGGGTAGGACTCGGCCTCGTGGAACACGCGCAGAGTCTGCACGTCCTTGGCGCCGTAGGCCACGGTGGCGACGTAGGCGTGGCCATAGTTGCTGGCCAGCTTGGCCAGGTCTTTCTTCGCGGTGGCCTTGCCGCCGGCGGAGAACTTGGCGACCGCGCCGAGCGGCGTGGCCTTGGAGGTCTGGCCGCCGGTGTTGGAATAGACCTCGGTGTCGAGCACCAGGATGTTGACGTCGTAGGGCAGCGCGAGCACGTGGTCGAGGCCGCCGTAGCCGATGTCGTAGGCCCAGCCGTCGCCGCCGATGATCCACACCGAGCGGCGGATCAGCCATTCGGCGACGCTGGCGAGTTCCTTCGCGCGCGGGTGGCTTGACGCCGCCAGTTTCTGCAGCAGCACGGCGACGCGCTGGCGCTGTTCGGCCAGGCCGGCCTCCTCGCGCTGGTCGGCATCGACCAGCGCGGCGGCGAGGTCGCCGCCGATGTCGCCGGCCAGTTCCTGCACCAGCTGCTGCGCGTAGCCCATCAGCTGGTCGGCGGCCAGCCGCATGCCGAGGCCGAATTCGGCATTGTCCTCGAACAGCGAATTGCTCCACGCCGGGCCGCGTCCGGCGCCGTTCACGGTGTAGGGCGTGGAAGGCAGGTTGCCGCCGTAGATCGACGAGCAGCCGGTGGCGTTGGCGATCAGCATGCGGTCGCCGAATAGCTGGGTGGCGAGCCGGATGTAGGGCGTCTCGCCGCAGCCGGCGCAGGCGCCGGAAAACTCGAACAGCGGATCGAGCAGCATGGCGCTGGGGATCGTGCCGTGCTTGATTGCACTGCGGTCGAACTCGGGCAGGCGCAGAAAGTAGGCGAGGTTGTCGCGCTCCTGATCGCGCAGCGGCGCGATCGGCGCCATGTTCACCGCGCGCCGGCTGACGTTGGACTTGTCGTGGATCGGGCAGGCCTCGACGCAGTCGCCGCAGCCGGTGCAGTCCTCCGCCGCGACCTGGTAGCTGACGCGGGTGCCGGCGGGGAAATCCTTGCTTTTCGCCGCAACGTGCTTGAAGCTCGGCGGCGCATCCGCAACGGACGCTGCGCTGAAGGCGCGCGCACGGATGGCGGTATGCGGGCAGACGAACACGCACTTGCCGCACTGGGTACACAGATCCGCGTCCCATACCGGGATTTCCAGCGCGATGTTGCGTTTTTCGTATTGCGCAGTGCCGAGCGGATAGGTGCCGTCCGCGGGCAGCCGCGACACCGGCAAGGCGTCGCCCTTGCCCTGGTAGATCGGCAGGGTGAGGTCGCGCACGAAATCGGGAATGCCGCTTGCCGTGGCCGGCGTCGGTTCGGTTTCCGCGTTCCCCTGCTCGGGGGGAATCGCGGCCTGGTGGAGTTCCGCCAGGGTCATGTCGATCGCCTTGTAGTTCAGCTCCACCAGGCGCCGGCTCTTCTTGCCGTAGGTCTTGTCGACCGCCTGCTTGATCGCGGCGATCGCGGCGTCCTTCGGCAGGACGCCGGCGATGGCGAAGAAGCAGGTCTGCATGATGGTGTTGATGCGCCGCCCCATGCCCGCCGCGGCAGCGACGGCGTAGGCATCGATCACCCACAGCTGCAGGCGTTTGCCGCGTATCTGCGCGCGCAGCGGGTGCGGCAGCGTGTCCCACACCTGGCTGGGCGGCGCCGGGGTATTGAGCAGGAACACCCCGTCCGGCGCGGCGTGTTCGAGCAGGTCGTAGCGTCCGACGAACATCGGCTGGTGGCAGGCGACGAAGCCGGCCATGCCCGCTTCCACCAGATAGGTGGAACGGATGGCCGCCGGGCCGAAGCGCAGGTGCGACACCGTGACCGCGCCGGACTTTTTGGAGTCGTAGACGAAATAGCCCTGCGCCATGAGGCCGGTGGCCTCGCCCACGATCTTGATCGAGTTCTTGTTGGCCGACACCGTGCCGTCCGCGCCCAGTCCCCAGAACACCGCATGTTGCAGCTGGCGGGCGGCATCGGTACGGAAAGCCGCGTCCCACGGCAGCGACAGGTGGGTGAGATCGTCGTGAATGCCGACGGTGAACTGGCGTTTGGGCGCGGCCAGCGACAGTTCGTCGAACACCGCCTTGACCATGCCGGGGGTGAATTCCTTGCTGGCGAGGCCGTAGCGGCCGCCGCTGACGCGCGGCATCGCGCGCGCGCCGTCCGCCGCCGCCTGCGCCAGCGCGGTCACCACGTCCTTGTACAGCGGTTCGCCGTCGGCGCCCGGTTCCTTGCAGCGGTCGAGCACGGCGACGGCTTTGACGCCGGGCGGCAGCGCGGCCAGCAGCGCTGCCGCCGAAAATGGCCGGTACAGCCGCACCTTCAGCACCCCCACCTTTTCGCCGCGCGCAAGCAGGTGCTCGACCGTCTCGTGCACGCTCTCGGCACCGGAGCCCATGAGCACGATGACGCGCTCGGCATCGGCCGCACCGACGTAGTCGAACAGCCGGTAATGCCGGCCGGTCAGTTCGCCGAAACGCGCCATCGCGTCCTGCACGATCTGCGGAAAGGCGTCGTAAAACGGATTGGCGCGCTCGCGCGACTGGAAGAAGACGTCCGGATTCTGCGAGGTGCCGCGCAGCACCGGATGTTCCGGCGACAGCGCGCGCGCCCGGTGCGCCGCAACCTGGGCGTCGTCGATCATGGCGCGCACCGTTGCCGGCTCCAGCGCGACGATTTTCGCCACCTCGTGCGAGGTGCGGAAGCCGTCGAAGAAATGGATCAGCGGAATGCGCCCGGCGAGCGTGGCCGCCTGCGCGATCAGCGCAAAATCCTGCGCTTCCTGCGGCGAGTTGGCGGCGAGCATGGCGCAACCGGTGGCGCGGCAGGCCATGACATCGGAGTGGTCGCCGAAAATCGACAGCGCATGCGTCGCCACCGCGCGCGCCGCCACGTGCAGCACGCAGGGCGTCAACTCGCCGGCAAGCTTGTAGAGATTGGGGATGAACAGCAGCAGCCCCTGGCTGGCGGTGAAGCTGGTGGCCAGGGCGCCGGAGGTGAGCGCGCCGTGCAGCGCGCCGGCCGCACCGCCCTCCGACTGCATCTCGATGACGCTCGGCACCGCCCCCCACAGGTTGGGCCTGCGCTGCGACGCCCACTCGTCCGCCCACTCGCCCATGTTGGAGGAGGGCGTGATGGGGTAGATGGCGATCACCTCGTTGCCCAGGTAAGCCACCCGGGCAACGGCCTCGTTGCCATCGATGGTAAGCGTGGTGGTCATGGCTACTCTTTAGCGGACAAATATGTCCTTTATTTTAGGCATGAGTTGCGCATGAAACCACCCCTCCTGCCAGCGACGATCCGGCCATGCCGCAGAGCCGAACCTGGCTCCGCAATGACCGATGTGTACTCGATGCCTGCGGGTCCGGAGAGGGCGTGGCCGCTACAACGGACAGGATGGCGCATCATGCGCGCACACCCGGGACGGATCAGGCTTTGGCGCGGACGCGGCAGGCCGACGCCCGGACGCGTTTGTCAGGGCAGATGGTCCGGTGCTTCGAGCGGCGTGCGGCGGGCCTGTTCGCCATGCTGTTCAGGCTGGTACCAGCCGAGCTTTTCGCGCAGCTTGACGACGTTGCCGACGATGATGAGGGTGGGCGCCTTGAGCCCGGCCTGCTCGGCCAGCGCCGGCAGCGTGGCGAGGTCGCCGGTGACGACGCGCTGGGTCGGCAGGGTACCGTGCTGAACGATGGCCGCCGGCGTATCGGCGGTGAGGCCGTGCTTGATCAGCGCCTCGCACAGCAAGGGCAGCCCTTTCAGCCCCATGTAGATGACGATGGTCTGGTCGCGGCGCGCGATGCCTTCCCAGTTCATGTTGAAGGTGTTTTCCTTCAGATGCCCGGTGACGAAGGCGACCGACTGCGCGTAGTCGCGATGGGTGAGCGGAATGCCCGCATACGACGCCACCCCGGCGGCGGCGGTGATGCCGGGCACGACCTGGAACGGCACGCCGTGCTCGACCAGGGTTTCGATCTCCTCGCCGCCGCGGCCGAAGATGAACGGATCGCCGCCCTTCAGCCGCAGCGTGCGCTTGCCTTCCTTGGCCAGGCGCACCAGCATGAGGTTGATCTCCTCCTGCGGCACCGCATGGTCGTCGCGCTCCTTGCCGACGTAGACGCGGTCGGCGTCGCGCCGGCACATGTCGAGAATCGGCTGCGAGACGAGGCGGTCGTAGACGATGACGTCGGCCTGCTGCATCAGGCGCAGGGCGCGGAAGGTCAGCAGGTCGGGGTTGCCGGGACCGGCGCCAACCAGATAGACCTCGCCGCGGCTGACGGCGTGGGAGGCCGAGTCCCGGATCATGGCGTCGAGCTGCGCCTCGGCCTCGACGTCGCGCCCGGAAAACACCATTTCGGCGACCGGCGAGAGAAACACCTTCTCCCAGAATGCCCGCCGCTGTTCCGGCTTGACCGCCGCGCGCACGCGCTCCTTGTAGCGCGAGGCCAGCGCGCTGAGGCGGCCGTAGGCAGCAGGGATCAGGGTTTCCAGCCGCGCGCGCAGCATGCGCGCGAGCACCGGCGATTCGCCGCCGCTGGAGACCGCCACCATGATCGGCGAACGGTCGATGATCGAAGGCAGGATGAAGCTGCACAGCGCAGGCTTGTCCGCCACGTTCACCGGGATGTGGCGCGCGCGTGCGGCATCGGCGACGACCTTGGCAGCGGACGCTGCGGGTGCATCGTCCTCGACCACGATCACCGCGTCCTTGCCGTCGAGCAGAACGGGGGTGAAGGCATCCGCCACCCGCTTCACACGTTCGGCGTGCGGCAGGCGCGCGAAGCCTTCGTGCAGGTCCGGCGCGACGACATCGACATAGGCTCCGGCGCGCAGCAGCAGCTCGGCCTTGCGCGCGGCGGTTTCTGAACCGCCCACCACCAGGCAGCGGCGGTCGCGCAGATCGAGAAAAATGGGCCTCGAAGAATGTGTTGATCCGAAATCTTGTAAAGTCGATAAATTGGTCGGGAAATACCAAATCACCCCTTTTAATGTCATTTCTTAGGCTTCCACAGGCGGTTGTCGCCAAAATATGGGTACATCCCAAATCCCTGATAGCATGAATATTTGCCCTATTGTTCACTTTTGAGGGAGGAATCTCGTGATGGCGTCCATGACGGGAAATCAGACAGACTTCAGTTCCTCCAATTGTTCCGGTCATTATGGTAGATGATGGACTTCCATATGGCGTTTCCATGGTAATTTCCTTTGGATTGGCAAGGATTTCAGGATTTTCGAAACCTGTGCCTCCGATAATGGCAAATTTCATATTACTCATTTTTTGTGTTTATCAATGCAACAATACTAACCTCTTCAGGTTTGCACAATCCCTTTTCGGTAATCAACATCGTCACCAGTCGTGCAGGGGTAATATCGAACCCATAATTGGCCACAGGGCTTTTTTCCGGGATGATTCTTACGGATGAAATCGATTCTCCATTCCATCCCTCAGCAAAAGAAACCTCTGATGCATCACGTTCCTCCACCCGAATGGAATCCAGGCCATTTACCAAATCGAGGTCGAAAGTGCTTGAGGGCAGTGCCACATAAAAAGGAATTCCGTTATCGGATGCGGCAACCGCCTTGAGGTATGTACCTATCTTATTAGCCACATCACCGTT
>NZ_JANJXQ010000147.1 GCF_024708915.1 Thiobacillus sp. | reverse complement strand
CAGGGTTGCATCATCCCGATGCTCGACGCCTTCAAGGCACGCCACCGCTACGTCGTCGACGCGCTCAACGCCATTCCCGGCTTCAAGTGCGTCGACAGCGGTGGCGCCTTCTACGCCTTCCCCGACGTGCGCCCGGCGATCATGAACCTGCTGGCGCGCGACGTCATCGAGCAGCCGACCGACATCGCCTTCTCCGAATACCTGCTGGAATCGGCCGACGTCGCCGTCGTCCCCGGCTCGGCCTTCGGCGCCGAAGGCTACATCCGCCTGTCGTTCGCCACCTCGCAGAGCAACCTGGAAAAGGCGCTCAAGCGCATCGCTCAGGCGATGGCCTGAGCCGTTCCCCTCGCGGGCTTCCCGCAGCGCCGCCGGACCTGTAGGAGGCCCGCCGCGGGCCGCGACCGTGGAGCGTGCATGGGTGCGAATCGGCCCGAGGCGGGCCTCCTACACAAGATGCCATGGTGGCCATCCGCCCCCGCCCCAACGTGCTACTGGCCTCCCACTGCCTGTGCAGGTAGGCTAGCGCGATGTTCCGCATCCCCGACCTGCCCCCCACCCGCGGTACCCTGAGCTGGCTGCTTCAGCTTGCCTACACCACCGCGCGCCTGTTCAACCAGAACGGCCTCGCCAACCATGCCGCGGCAACGGCGTTCTACTTCCTGCTGTCGGCCACCCCGCTGCTGCTGCTGCTGAGCTACGCCCTGCAACTGCTGGGGCATGTTGCCGAAAATTCGGTGCCGGCCACCATCCTGATGGCCGCGCTCTACGACCAGATGCAACTGGACAGCCTCACCGCGCTCGGCTTCATTCCGCGGCAAACCCAACTCGCGGCCGGCGGCGTCGGCCTGGTCACCCTGGTGCTGTCGTCGCGCGGGCTGGTCAACACCATGCAGGGAGCTTTCCGCATCATTTTTCCCGACCGGACCAAGCGCAATCTGGTGGTGTCGTGGGTGCTGCCGCTGATCATCCTGCCGGTGCTGTTCCTGCTGATGGGGATGGCCGCGCTGGCCCAGGTCACGCTGTCCTTCCTGGCGCAGAATGACTTCATCGGCACCGGCAATGTGCAGATCCTGCAGGCGCTCAACTCGCTGTTCGGCTTTGTCATGGTGTGGGCGCTGCTGTTCACAGCCTACTGGCGGCTGCCGCGGCGGCATCCGCGCGCGCGCGACGCCGCCGTGTTCGCGCTCGCCGCGACCGTGAGCCTGGGGCTGCTGCTGATGCTGTTCGGCGCCTTCTTCAAGCTGGAGAACTACCACAGTCTGTACGGCGCGCTCGGCGGCGTGGTGTTCGTGCTGATCGGCGGCTATTTCGCCTTCCTGCTACTGTATCTGTGGGCGCAGGCGCTGTACGCCTACGGCAAGGCCGACATCACCGCGCTGGAAAAGCTGTTCCTCGGCGGCAGCGGCGAGGGCGCCGGCAAGCTCGAAGGCTACGTCTTCGGCGACAGCCACCGCCTGCTGGAAAAATACGGCCAGGTGCACCCCGCCGGCCATGCGCTGATCGAGGAAGGCGATGACTCGAAAATCGCCTATTTTCTCTACGCCGGCCGCGCCACGGTGTACAAGAATACCGACGGCGGGCGCCGCCGCCTGGGCGAACTCAACGAAGGCCAGCTGTTCGGCGAAATGGCCTATCTGCTGAACGAAAAACGCACCGCCTCGGTCGTCGCCGACGGCGAGATCACCGTGCTGGCGCTGCCGCCGCAGACGCTGGAAGAACTGATGCGCCATTCCGCCCCGCTGTCGCGCCGCATCATCGACGTCCTGTGCCAGCGGCTGGAGCGGATGAATCTGGCGAACCCGGGCTGAGGATCGAATATACTGTATGGATATACACTACATTTAACATCAGCCGTCACCCCGGCGAAAAGCCGAAGCGACGATTCAGTGTTCCCCTGGCGCACCCCATGGCCCTGTATTCGCTTTACGTCGATCTCAATTCCTTCTTCGCCTCGGTCGAGCAGCAGCTGCGGCCCGAGCTGCGCGGCCGCCCGGTCGGCGTGCTGCCGGTAATGGCCGACACCACCTGCTGCATCGCCGCCAGTATCGACGCCAAGCGCTTCGGCATCCGTACCGGCACCCCGGTATGGCAGGCCCGCAAGCTGTGCCGCGACATCGTTTTCGTCCAGGCGCGGCCGTCTGTCTACGTGGAAATCCACCACCGCATCGTCGCTGCCGTGGAGTCGTGCACTCCGGTTTCCGCCGTGCTGTCGATCGACGAAATGGCCTGCGATCTGATGGGCAGCGAGCGCGAGGAAGCCAGGGCCGTCAAACTCGGCCGCCAGATCAAGCAGGCGATCTACGATCAGGTCGGCGAGGTGCTGCACAGCTCGGTCGGCATCGCGCCCAACCGCTTTCTCGCCAAGACCGCGTCCAACATGCAGAAACCGGACGGGCTGGTGGTGATCCGCCAGCACGAGTTGCCGCAGCGGCTGTATGGCATCAAGCTCGGCGCGCTCAACGGCATCGGCCGCGCCATGGAACAGCGCCTCAAGCAGCTCGGCATCCACAGCGTCGAGCAACTCTGCGCCGCCAGCCGCGACACCCTGCGCCATGCCTGGGGCGGCGTCGAAGGTGAGCGCTATTACGCCAAACTGCGCGGCGAAAATGTCGCCGCCACCCCCACCCAGCGCTCCAGCGTCGGCCATTCGCACGTGCTGGCGCCCGAGCTGCGCGACCCCGATTCCGCCATTGCCGTGCTCTACCGCCTGCTGCACAAGGCCGCCATGCGGCTGCGCCACTACGGCTACTGCGCCGGCGGCCTCGGCCTGCATCTGCACTACCTGAAAAGCACCGCCGGCCACCCCCGTTGGGTCGACCAGGCACGCTTCTCGCCGCACGCCGACACCCTCCAGTTCAACCCCGTGCTGGCCGAACTGTGGCAGCGCCGCCCGCCCGACCCCAGCCCCATCCTCAAGGTCGGCGTCGCCCTCACCGGCCTGGTCGAGCACAGCCAGGTCACGCGCGACCTGTTCGACCCCGGCGACCGGCACGAAACCCTCAACAGCGTGCTCGACCGGATCAACCAGCGCTACGGCCCCAACACCCTCTACTTCGGCGGCGCCCACCATGGCCGCGGCGCCGCGCCGATGCGCATCGCCTTCAGCCACGTCCCCGAATTGCAGGTGGAAAATGACGGCTGAGGGTTGACCGAATCGCCCGCCATCACTAGAATGCGCGCTTCCCATTCCCCGATAGCTCAGTCGGTAGAGCGACGGACTGTTAATCCGCAGGTCCCTGGTTCGAGCCCAGGTCGGGGAGCCAGACATAGCAAGCACTTAGGCCATCCTTCGGGGTGGCTTTTTTGCTTTTCCGGGTCTGTATAGATGGTTGGGGGATCAGCATTGAGAGCTCTTCTCCGGTAGAGTTCGGAAGCAGTATTTCAACCGGCTCGAAAGTGTCTAGGAAAGCCGGGGCGATTCATTGTTAGTTCACGGCGGTCGGTTGGGGCTAGGTTTTGATGCCTCGGCTGGCGTGGACCTTCATGAGCTTGGCCGCATGCAAGAGGCCCTCGTCCAGGGTGTAGAGGGTCTTTGCTCCGTTGTTATGGGCGATAGCCAGGTGCAGCGCGTCGCCGGCCCGCAGCTTGGTGGCGAAGTTCTGGATGTACTCCTTGGCGAGTTCGTAGTCCGCGACACCGGGCGCCACGACCTGGAATGACTCGGTCACCAGTTCGTCGAACTGGGCAATGGTCAGCAACGCGTCAGACTCCGCGAAACCGCCCATCCTGACTTCGCGCGCGACAAGGCTGGCGAACTCGACGCGGGTCCAGTGGCTAACGTACAGCTCCCCCACTGGGAGCTTGGCGAAAAAAGCCTCGATTTTGGCGCTGGTGGCTTCTTCGAGGATGAGTGGGGCCAAGAAGCTGGTGTCGAAGTACAGCATCAAAGCCCCTCGTCGCGCATCTCGCGCAGCAGCTCGGCGCTGGATTTGCGCCAGCGGGGCATGCGACTGCGAAACTCGGCGAGCGACTTGACGGCGTGCTTGGGCTTTTCGACCGGCGTGATGCGGGCGATTGGCAGGCCGCGACGGGTGATAACCACTTCCTCGCCGGCTTCGACCTGGTCAAGAAGATGGCTGAGATGGGTCTTGGCTTCTGCCAGCGTAACGGTGCTCATACGCCTCTCCGATTGGTCATTATGTTGGTCATATAGTAGCGGAACGTTCAGGACAGGTAAATCGGTTGCGTTAGTCATTCCAGCTGCTGCCGATGCTGCTACCCCTGAGGCACCCACCCAGACCGCAACCGCGATTCCGACGGGATCTCTATCAGGCTGTAGTCGAGAAGCTGGACAGAATGCGCGCGCTGAGCCAGTGAATTGAGTGCTGCGGCCCGGCACTGGATTTGCACCAGCGGGACATGCGGCTGCGAAACCCGGCGAGGAACCTGACGGCGCGCCTGGGCTTCTCGACCGGCGTGATGCGGGCCTGGCAGGCCGCGACGGGTGATGGCCACTTCCACGTCAGCCTCGACCCGGTCAAGAAGGTGACCGGGATGGGTTTTGGCTCCTGCCAGGGTAAGGTACCCACACCCCTCCGCTTAGTCATTGTGGGGGTCATGAATAGCGCAGGCGCCCGCCCAATCGGTCTTTTTTCAGGCCCAGTACTTGGCCTTGTCCGGCAGCACCCAGCGCACTCCGCCGCGCGGGTCTTCCTTGTCGCCGCGGTAACGCGGAATCAGGTGAATATGCAGATGCGGCACGGTCTGCCCGCCGGCCTGGCCATGGTTGATGCCGATGTTGTAGCCGTCCGGCTGGTGGTGCCTGTCCAGCAGGTCTTTTGCCTGCGCCATCATCTTCAGCAAGGCGGCCTGCTCGGCTTCGCTGGCCTCGAACAGGGTGGCGAAATGGCGGCGCGGAATGATGACGGTGTGGCCGAGCGAAACCGGAAAGCCGTCCCGGTAAGCGACGACAAGCTCGTCCTCGACAAGGATGCGATGGGGGTCAAGCTTGCAAAAGGGACAGGGTTTGGGATTGGATGGGGACATGCCTGGGTGTACTCGTCTTGCGGTCGGAAAATGGGGGCAACAGCCCCGGCGCGCTGCTTGCACGGCCGGAAGCGCGGCCGGGCGCCTCTTTTGAACCGAGTGTAACCGATGCGGCTGGCCGGTTCAGCCGTTCAGACCGCCATCCGCCACCAAGCCTCCCACCGCGCCTAAGATGAAAGCGTGGAAATAAACAAGGGGATGCCATGGTCTTCGCCAACCGTCATCAGGCCGCCGACCGGCTGGCTGTCGCGCTGGCGGCCTACAAGGGCCAGCATCCGCTGATCCTCGCCATCCCGCGCGGAGCGGTGCCGATGGGACTGCGACTGGCCCAGGCGCTGGATGGCGAGCTCGACGTGGTGCTGGTGCGCAAGCTGCGCGCGCCGTTCAATCCGGAGTTCGCCGTCGGCTCGATCGACGAATCGGGCTGGAGCTATATTGCCGACTACGCCGAATCCGTCGGCGGCACACCGGCCTACCTGGCCCAGGAGAAGCAGACCCAGCTCGATACCATCAGAAAACGGCGGGCGCAGTACACCCCGCTCAGGCCACCGATCGACCCGGCCGGGCGCACCGTCATCGTGATCGACGACGGGCTGGCCACAGGGGCGACGATGATTTCCGCGCTGCATGCGCTGCGCGCGCAGAAGCCGGCGCGCCTGGTCTGCGCGGTGCCGGTGGCGCCAGCAGACACGCTGAAGAAGATCCGGCCCTACGCCGACGAGGTGGTGTGCCTGTCGACGCCGATGCACTTCCAGGCGGTGGGACAGTTCTATGCGGATTTTCCGCAGGTCGAGGATGCGGAGGTCGAAGCGATTCTGAAGCAGGCCTAGCGCGGTTTCACCCGCACGCCGTCCTTGATCGTCTCGTCGGGGTGCGCGACCACCTTGTCGCCGGCCGCAAGTCCTGACAGCACCTCGGTGGCGAGCCCGGCGCGCTGGCCGAGCCCGACCGGCGCCAGGCGTGCGCGGCGGCCATCGATCACGAACGCCGCCCAGCCCTCACCCTGCCGGAACAACGCGCTGGTCGGCAGCTGCAGCACGTCCTGGCCTTCCCACAGCAC
>NZ_JANJXQ010000125.1 GCF_024708915.1 Thiobacillus sp. | reverse complement strand
CAGCGTGGTGAGGATGCCGACCGCCATCAGTGCCGCCATCACCGTGTACGCCACCTGCCACGGACGGAAGTCGTAGGTCGCCTCGGATGGGTCGACGCTCGCCGCGATCCACAACGCCCCCGCGCCGGCGGTGATCATCGCGAGGCGGTAGCCCGCCTGATAGGTCGCCGCCATCGCGCCCTGCTTCTCGACTTCGACCGCCTCGATGCGGTAGGCGTCGAGCGCGATGTCCTGCGTCGCCGAGGCGAACGCCACCGCCAGCGCGAAGAACACCGTGTGCGCGAGATTGACCACCGGATCGGTGTTGGCCATCCCGAGCAGCGCCAGCGCGATGCAGATCTGGGAGAGCAGCAGCCACGCCCGCCGCTTGCCCAGCGCGCGGGTCAAGAGCGGCAGCGGCAGGCGGTCGACCAGCGGCGACCACAGGAACTTGAAGCCGTAGGCCAGCCCCACCCAGCTCAAATGCCCGATGGTCGCGCGCGCGATGCCCGCTTCCGAGAGCCAGAACGACAGTGTGCCGAGCACCAGCAAGAGCGGCAGCCCGGCGGAAAAGCCGAGGAACAGCATGCCGGCGACGCGCGGATGGGCGTAGACCTTGAGGGCGGCGAGCCAGGGGTGGTTCATGGAGGGCGTGAGCGGAGAGGGATGAGTGGTCAGGTGCGCGGCGCGGTACGTTCGCGCAGCCAGGCGGCGAGGGTGGTTTCGTCCCATTCGCTGGCGGCGACGGACAGCATGGCGAGCACGCATTCCGCGTCGGTCGCGTTCAGTTCATGGCCGTTCAGCGCCAAAAACAGTTCCATGGCGATAAAAGCCGTTCGCTTGTTGCCGTCGACAAAAGGGCGATTCTTTGCCAGCGCAACGGCATACGACGCTGCCAGCGCGCAGACGTCGGGCGATTCGTAAGCAGTCAGATTGAGCGGGCGCGCCAGCGCGGAATCGAACAGGCCTTCGTCGCGAAATCCCGCCGCTCCGCCGTGTTCGGCCAGTTGCTCGTCGTGCGCCGCGATCAGCACCGCGCGGTCGAGCCAAATCCAGTCGCTCGCTGGATGCACTTTTATTTGGCCAGTTCGTGCAACACCGCGCGACGTTTCTTCATGATCGCGCGCGCTGCGTCCATCTGATCCTCGAAGGCAGGATCGTAGGCGCGCAGCGCCACGCCATCCGGCGTCTCGGTCACGAACACCGTGTCGCCTTTTTCCAGTTTCAGGCGCGCCAGCACGTCCTTGGGCAGGATCAGGCCGACCGAATTGCCGATCTGGGTGAGTTTCAGGGCATGCATCGCAGGCTCCCGGTTGTTATAACGGTTGTTATATTAGGCCGCCATGCGGCATAAGCCAAGGGGAAAATCGGGCGGTCAAGCTGGTCTTCAGCGCAGGGCAGTCCGTCCGCCGCGCAAAAACGCTGCCGCTGAATCCTGGCCTGTCCGGGCAATGCAGGGCACCTCAGTCCTCTTCCTTGCCGGGCGCATCCGGGGGCGCGCCAAGGAATCGGCTGAGCAACAAAACACCGGCAGCAAGGACCATCACCGTCAGCCACCAGGGTGCCGCCAGCCAGACCACGGCGACAACCGCCAGCAAAATCGTCACGGCGAAAAACATTTCAATCATGTCTTCCTCCCGGCGGCAACGGCGGCCTTGATGATTTTCTGCGCGACGCCGGCGATGCAGGCAGCAGCGAGGTCAGCGCCTGGTAGCGCTGAAACAGAAACGCCACCCGCTCGGCGTCGGACTTGAAGCCGGTTTTTCCGTAAGCCTTGTCCACCGCGGCGTCGAGCCTCTGGTGTGCGCGCAACAAGGCGGGCGGCATGCTCAGCGGGTCGTAGAGGTCGGCCAGGGTGGCGCCGGGGAAGTGCGCGCGGGCGTCGAGCACGGCCTGCGCGGCAGTTTCGATGCTCTGCCGGGTCTTGTCGTCGGGTTTATCCGGCCAGGGGAAGTTGTTGTAGACGATACCGGCGGAGTAGCGGTAATCGCTTTTCAGGCGGCCGCACACGGCGCGCACCCAGGCCATGTGCAGGGTCGAGGTCAGCACGCCGAAATGGTAGAGGCTTGCGTCGGGGACAATCTTCACCAGATTGCTGCACAAGGTGTCGGGATGCATGAAGCCGATGGGAATGTAGTCCCGACGTTCGGAAGAGACTTCTGGAATCAGCAGGTAGGTCGACGCCGGCATGTTCTCGACGTGGAAGCGCGTCGGGGTGTCGGCGAGCTTTTGGGTCGGCGGCGACTTGCTCGCCAGCCGGAACTGCCTGACGGCCTCCACGCGTTTCATCGCCTCGGGCATCTGCCGCAGTTCGTTGGGCGGGCAGTCGCCCAGCCACAGGCACCAGCGCTGATAGCCGTTGATGAATTCGTCGGCGCCCAGCCAGCGGCGGAACCACTTTGCGGCCTGCGGCTCCAGCTTCAGGAAATCGGTCTTCTCGTCGTCGGTGAACAGGTAGTGGCCGCCGTCGATGGGCTTGTTGCCGATGCCGATTCCCGGCACCGGGCAGACCGGCGTGCGGCGGTTCTCCAGCACCACGTCCGGCGCGTCCACCAGATACGGGTTGATGTTGGCGGCCGCCAGCGCGTGCGGCTCGCCCTTGATGTCGGCGTATTCGTAAATCGTCTTTTCCGCCACCTCGCCCAGCCCGAAGCCGACGATGACGCAGTGCACCGCGGCCTTGCCGCGCGCCTCGTTGCTCCACGAGAAGGTGCGGTGGGCGAAGTGGATTTTTACGCCCTGACTCAGCAGCCAGCCCCACAGCACGCCGACCTGTTCGCCCTGGGTGATCGAGTTGGTCGAGACGAAGGCACAGCGCGTGCTGCTCCCCTCTCCCGCAGGCGGGAGAGGGGTTGGGGGAGAGGGGAGTGAATGCAGGTAGCGCGCGGCTTTGACGTACCACGCGGCGACGAAGTCGAGCAGGCCGGCGTTGGCGATGCCGTCGAACACGCTGCGCGCATCGGCGCGCTGGGCGTCGTCCATGAACTTGGCGCCGATGAAAGGCGGGTTGCCCATGACGTAGCTCGCGCGCTCGGCCGGCAGCACCTCGTTCCAGTCGAGCGCGAGGGCGTTGCCGTGGACGATCCTGGGGCTGGTTTTCAAAGGAATCCGGGCGAAATACATGCCGAATTCCTCGCTCACCCTGAGGTTCATCTGGTGGTCGACCAGCCACAGCGCGACCTGGGCGATCTGCGCGGGGAATTCCTCGATTTCGATGCCGTGGAACTGGTCGACGTCGAGCTGGATCGCCTGGTGGATGTCGAGAAAGCGCGAGCCGGGGCCGGCGTTGGACGCGCGCAGGATGTCCAGTTCCAGCAGGCGCAGTTCGCGGTAGGCGATGACGAGGAAATTGCCGCAGCCGCAGGCGGGGTCGAAGAAGGTGAGCCCGCGCAGTTTCTGGTGAAACTCGAACAGCTTGTTGCGGTTCTTTTTCACCTTGTCGAACTCGGCCCACAGGGCGTCGAGAAACAGCGGCTTGATCAGCTTGAGGATGTTTTCCTCGCTGGTGTAGTGCGCGCCGAGGTTGCGCCGCGCCGTTTTGTCCATGATCGACTGGAACAGCGCGCCGAAGATCGCCGGCGAGATCGCGCTCCAGTCGAGCGCACAGGCGTCGAGCAGCGCCTCGCGCATGGCCGAATCGAAATCGGCGATGGGGATGGGCTCCTCGAACAGGCGGCCGTTGACGTAGGGGAAGGCGGCGAGCTGGTCGTCGAGCGCCGGGCTGCGTTTGTTCTCGGGCGTGTTCAGCACCTGGAACAGTTGCGCGAGCAGCGGGCCGAGGTCGGAGCCGTCCTCGCGGGTGCGTTCCTCGACGTAGCTGCGCAAGGCCTGGGCAGGCTGGAAGATGCCGGTGTCGTCGGCGAACAGGCAGAACAAGAGGCGCACCAGCAGCACTTCGAGCGCGTGCCCCTCGTAGCCGGCGGCTTTCAGCGCATCGTGCAGCCGCCCCATGCGCTCGGCGGCCTGGATGTTGACCGGGTTCTGCGGTTTGATCTCCTGCGTTTCGTAGCCGGCGATGAAACCGAAGTGGCGGATGTGCTTGTGCAAATCCTTCAGCGCGAATTCGCGGGTGTCGCCGGTCTCCAGGTCGTGCAGGCGGAAGCGGGCGAAGTCGCAGACGATGATGTGGCGCGGCAGGTCGCGTTCCTTGATGCCGGGGAAATAATCCAGCGCCTGGTCGAAGGCGCGGTCGAGATTCTTGCCGCGCGATTTCTGTTCGACCAGCAGCACGCCGGGCCAGAACAGATCGACGAATCCTTGATCGCCGCCGAATTTCCTGACCGCGTGCTCGAAGGTGGCGACACGCTTGTTGGTGATGCCGAAGATTTCGAAGAAGGCGATCCAGAACGGCTTCGCTTCGCTGTCCTCGCTGGCGGCGTCGGCCCATTCGCGCGAGAACGCCAGGGCGCGGGATTTGATCTCGTTCCAGGAAAGCGGCATGGCGGTTATTTGTTCATTCCCTTGTCTTTGGGCTTGTCGCCCAGCAAGCCGCCTGCATCGCGCTCGTCCAGTTCCAGCCTGGGCGGCGTGGTCTGGATGCGTTTTTTCACGTCCTTGATGTGTTCGGCGGCCGGAATGTTCTCGGGGCGCTCGCCGCCAATGCGCTCGATGGCGCCGCGGACTTCCTTGCCGACCTGCTCGTGGGCGCGGATCGCCTGCTGCTGGTCGCGTACGCCCTCGCGTGCCAGTTTGTCGCGGGTCTGGGTCATACGGAACTGGTTGGCGGCCAGCTCGGTGGCGTTCATCCGGTCCATTAGTTGCTCTTTGGCCGGGACGCCCTTCCTCGCCTTGATCTGGTCGTTGCCCAGACCGCCGTACAGGCCCTTGTAACCGGCGTCGTGAAAAACCCCGAACATGCGGCTTTGCACGCCGGCCTGCTGGGCGGCCCCGGAGAGCGCCTTGAATTCTTCGGAGGTCTGCTTGCGCAGTTCCAGGCGCTCGACATCCGCGGCGCGCTGCTCGGACAGCTCCTGGCGCCGGGTCTGGATAGCGAAGTATTTCTGGGCCTGGGCGATTTCCGGTTTGCGCGGGTCGCCGTTCTGGGCGATGAGGTAGCAGGCGAAGCGGGAAAGCTGGTAGTCCTCGACTGCTCGCCGGCTACCCGACCCAAGTTCGACCATTTTGCCGGCGCCGGCAAAATGGTAGGCAGGGTCGTTGCCTGACTGCTCACACGATATTTGGGCGCGCTTGATGGCATCTTCGAACCGTCGCCACTGGCTGTAACCGAGCAGGGGCTGAAGGTCGCGTGCACTCCAGAACTCGGCGTCGTGATCGTTGACCTGTTTGAGATCCTCGAAGGATCGCCCGCCGATGCTGGGCAGTTCTTTTTTTGCCATGTCTTTCCCTCCCCTTTTCACCCGTTGGATTGTTTTTGAGTAACGGGTTATGGAGCGTAATCGTAATCGACGATCAGCGGCGCATGGTCGGAGAAGCGCTGCTCCTTGTAGACGCTGGCGGACCTGGCCTTGGCGGCGATGCCGGGGGTGGCGATCTGGTAGTCGATGCGCCAGCCGACGTTCTTCGCCCAGGCCTGGCCGCGGTTGCTCCACCAGGTGTAGGCCTCGCCGGTGTGGCCGGGGTAGAGGCTGCGGTAGACATCGACCCAGCCGAGTTCGTCGAACAGGCGGGTCATCCAGGCGCGCTCCTCGGGCAGAAAGCCGGAGTTCTTCTGGTTGGATTTCCAGTTCTTCAGGTCCACCTCTTTGTGCGCGATGTTCCAGTCGCCGCAGACGACGATTTCGCGGCCGGATTTGATCAGCGCTTCGAGATGCGGGAAAAATACGTCGAGGAAACGGAACTTGGCCTGCTGGCGCTCCTCGGAACTCGACCCGGAGGGCTGGTAGAGCGAGATGACGGCGAGATTTCCATAATCCGCTTCGATGTAGCGGCCCTCCAAGTCGAATTCAGGGACGCCGAGGCCTTCGACGATGCGCTGCGGTTGGGTGCGGGTGTAGACGCCGACGCCGCTGTAGCCTTTCTTTTCCGCGTAATGGAAGGCGCCGCTGAGGCCGTCGCACTGGATGAATTCGGGCTTGAGGTCGGCGGCCTGTGCCTTCAACTCCTGCACGCAGACGACGTCGGCACCTTGCGTGGGCAGCCAGTCGAAGAAGCCCTTGGTGGCGGCGGAACGGATGCCGTTGAGGTTGGCCGATATAATTCGCATTGCGTTTTTATTCAAGAAAAGTCAGGAAATGTCCGATTACAAGGCCGAGTTTGTGGAGTTCGCAGTTGCGTCGCAGGTGCTGTGTTTTGGCGAGTTCAAGACCAAGGCGGGGCGCATGAGCCCTTACTTTTTCAATGCGGGGCTGTTCAACGACGGCGACAAGCTGAAACGGCTGGGCGAATTTTACGCGAAAGCCATTGTCGACTCCGGCATCGCCTTCGACGTGCTGTTCGGCCCGGCGTACAAGGGGATTCCGCTGGCGGCAGGTATTGCGATCGCGCTGGCGGGGATGGGCAAAAATGTGCCGTTCGCGTTCAACCGCAAGGAAGCCAAGGATCATGGCGAAGGCGGCACGGTGGTCGGCGCGGCGCTTACAGGCCGCGTACTGATCGTCGACGACGTGATCTCGGCGGGCACCTCGGTGCGCGAGTCGGTGGAACTGATCCGCCATGCGGGCGCCGAGCCGGCCGGCGTGGTGATCGCGCTGGACCGGATGGAGCGCGGCAGCAGCGACAAATCGGCGGTGCAGGAAGTGCGCGAACAATATGGCATTCCAGTGGTGGCGGTGGCCACGCTGGACAATCTGGTGGAGTTTCTGGAACGTGATGCGGACAGACGACAAGCTTTGCAGGCGGTGGCCGGATACCGCGCCAAGTATGGCGTTTAGCGCGCTGCTGGCGGCCTTGCTGCTGACCGCGGGTACCGCGCAGGCGGCGATGTACCGCTGGGTGGACGGCAACGGCCGCGTGCATTACAGCGACACTCTGCCGCCGAATTACCAGAAAAATGGCGCTGCCGAGATGAACAAGCAGGGCAGCATCATCAGGCGCACCCAGTCGGAGGCGGAGCGCCGCGCCGAAGCCGAGCGCCAGTCCGAGCAAAAACGCCTCCTGCAGGAGCAGCAAAAACAGGCGCAGCTCGACCGCGCGTTGACCTCGACTTACACCACCGAAGCGGAAATCGACCTGGCGCGCGACCGCGCGCTGGAGCACCACAAGCTGGCGATCAAGGGCGCCGAAATCCGCGGCAAGGCGGTGGACGCGAACCTGGCCGATCTGAGGGCGCGTATCGCTGCAATCGAGAAGGCTGGCCGCAAGGCGGGGACGGGGCTGACGGAGCCGCTGGAACAGGCCACCCGGGAGCAGCAGGAATTGAAGCGCACCATCCAGAGCAACGAGGAGGCGATGGAGAAGGTGCGCGAAAAATACGCGGCCGACAAGGCGCGCTTCGTCGAGCTGTCGGGCAAGCAGTAAGGAACGGAACCGGAAAAGGCGACCTGGCCGGGTGTCCGCTAGCTTGGCAGTTCCTCTTGGTTATTGAGCTACCTACGGCTATAACCCTCCCTGAAGCCTCTTTCATTTACACATAAAACTATCGTATACGAACTGCTTTCTGGTTGTATTGATGATATATTTATGTGTAAATGAAGCACGAGAGCACCATTCAACTCTTTGCTGCCGGGCAGTGGCAGGACGTCGCCAGCGTCGCCTTGCTGGGAGACCCGGCATTGGGTTGGCGGACCCCCACCTACACAGCTTACGCAGCTGAATGGGCCTTGTTGCACACCGGGGCTCGGGATGCCTGGGCGCTGGGTAGCCAGCTTCCAGTTGGGCTACGGCCCTGGAAACCTGGGCATTGGCCGGGCTTCCTCCTGGACATGCTGCCTCAAGGTTATGGTCGCGCGGAGCTTCTGCGCCAACTCGGTTTTCCGGAGACCGCCGAAGCGGATGCTGACTGGCCCCTGCTTCTGACTGGGGCAGGCAATCCCATCGGCCACCTTCGGGTGAAGGAGGCCGCCGACTGGCTGGCCACCCGCACGGGTACTGTCAGGGGCTTCACCGACGAGGAGGTCGCGGCCAGGTCCGAGGATTTCATGCACTACCTCAGCCTGCACGGCCTTTTCATTGCTGGCTCCTCGGGGGTTCAAGGTGAATGGCCAAAGATTCTCATGACGCGAGCCCGGGATGGTCTGCTTTATCTGGACCACACGCTCCCCGACACGGAGGCGGTGACGCACTACATCATCAAGTTTGGTCGCGGCCCCAACGAGCAACTGGCCGCCATCCTGCGGCATGAGGCACCTTACATGAGTATTGCCGCCCACATTGGCCTGCGCGTGCACGCATCCCTGACGCTGCGAGAGCGGGCTCTCTTCATCCCGCGTTTTGATCGGGTGGCAGAGTCCGGGGAGGTCACGCGCCTGGGGCAGGAAAGCCTGGCGGCGCTTATGGGTATGGCGGGCTTCGGTGTTGCGCCCACCCACGACGACGTCTGTGCCCGCCTCGCCACAGCCTGCACTCGGCCAGACGACGAATTGCTTGAGTACCTGAAACGGGATGTCGCCAATCTCGCTTTCGGCAACAAGGATAACCATGCCCGCAATACGGCGATACAGCGCGACTTCGCGGGCAACGTCCAGTTGGCGCCGGTCTTTGACTTCGCCCCCATGTACCTGCACCCGGACGGGTTGGCGCGGCGCATACGCTGGCAGGGAAAAGAGCAGCAGGGGGTGGACTGGAAGGCTGTCCTGGACACTGTGTGCGCACGCACGGGACTGGCTCGGGAGCCGCTGGTATCCGGACTACAGGCCATGGCCGGCCCCTTGCGTGACGTGGCCGAGAGGGGCGATGAGTTTGGGCTGGAGCCAGAGATACACCTTTACCTGGTGCGCGGCATCCAGGCCCAGGCCCAGGCTCTGGAGCTGCTTCAGTAAGGAAAGCCGCATGGACAAACGCTACAAGCCCTTGACCTTGTCGCAGCAGATGGAGCTGCGTCAGCAAGTGATGAATGACCTGCTGTCCCATCCCGAGTGGTCATTGCAGGAAGCAGTGTGTCACCTCAAGAAAGGCTTGCGCCTGACCACAGCCGATTTGGCCAAGTTGGCAGGCGTGTCTCCCCGGACTGTTCAAGACATCGAACGGGGTGTCAGTCAGGGCACCGTTCAGACCCTGGACCGCATCCTTGGCGTGCTCGGACTTCGACTTTCCGTGGCAGCAGTTCAAGGGCTTGAGCAGCCCGGCGTCTGACAGGGTGGTCGAGGCCCCGAAGGAAGTTTCTTCTTCAACGAAAAAGGCCGCTCCCCAACAGGAGCACGGCCTTCAATTGAAGTATCAACAGTTACCCGTAACGGCTGGCTAGCGGATGTCCGCCCAGGCCGCTTTATTCAATTCTGCAGCCTGGCTTTCAGCAGTTCGTTGACCTGCGCCGGGTTGGCCTTGCCTTTACTGGCTTTCATCACCTGGCCGACCAGCGCGTTGAATGCCTTGTCCTTGCCGGCACGGAATTCCTCGACCGATTTTTGATTCGCGGCCAGCACGTCGTCGACGATCTTCTCCAGTTCACCGGAGTCGGACATCTGCTTGAGTCCGCGCGCCTCGATGATGGCGTCGACTTCGCCGGCGCCTTCCCACAGCCCTTCGAACACCTGCCTGGCGAGCTTGCCGGATAGCGTGCCGTCCTGGATGCGCGCGATCAGCGCGCCGAGCCGGGCGGCGGAAACCGGGCTCGCCGCGATGTCGAGTTCAGCCTTGTTCAACGCGGCCGAAAGCTCGCCCATCACCCAGTTGGCGGCGAGTTTGGGCTGTCCTGATTGTTGGGCTGCAGCCTCGAAGTAGGCGGCGAGCGCGCGCGAGCCGGTGAGCACCGCCGCGTCGTAGGCCGACACGCCGTAGTCGTTCTGGAAGCGCGCCTGCATCGCCACCGGCAGTTCGGGCAGCGCGGCGCGCACCGCCTCGATCCAGCCTTCGTCGAGTTTCACCGGCAGCAGGTCGGGGTCGGGGAAGTAACGGTAGTCGTGCGCGTCTTCCTTGCTGCGCATCATGCGCGTCTCGCCCGTGTCGGGATCGAACAGCACCGTGGCCTGAGTGACGCGGCCGCCGTCTTCCAGCGTCTCGATCTGCCAGCGGACTTCGTAGTCGATCGCCTGCTGCAGGAAGCGGAAGGAGTTGAGGTTCTTGATTTCGCGGCGGGTGCCGAATTCGGCCTGCCCGACCGGGCGCACCGAGACGTTGGCGTCGACGCGGAAGCTGCCTTCCTGCATGCTGCCGTCGCAGATGCCGATCCAGGTCACCAGCGTGTGCAATGCCTTCGCATAGGCCACGGCCTCGGCGGAAGACCGCATCTCAGGCTCGGAGACGATCTCCAAAAGCGGGGTGCCGGCGCGGTTGAGGTCGATCCCGCTCATGCCGTGGAAGTCCTCGTGCAGCGACTTGCCGGCGTCCTCTTCCATGTGCGCGCGGGTGAGATGGATGGTTCTTTCTTCGCCGTCGACCACGATTTTCAGCGCGCCGCCCTCGACGATGGGCTTGGCCAACTGGCTGATCTGGTAGCCCTTGGGCAGATCCGGGTAGAAGTAGTTCTTGCGGTCGAACACGTTGACGCGGTTGAGTGTCGCGCCGATCGCCAGGCCGAATTTGATCGCGCACTCGACTGCGCCGCGGTTCAATACGGGCAGCACACCCGGCAGCGCGATATCGACTGCGGAGGCCTGGGTGTTGGGCGCGGCGCCGAAGGCGGTGCTGCTGCCGGAGAAAATCTTGGATTTCGTGGCGAGCTGGGTGTGGACTTCCAGCCCGATGACGGTCTCCCACTTCATAAATGGAACCTCGTGAGGAGTGAGGGGTGAGGGGTGAGGAGCAAGGCCCAGAACAAGGTCATCATCATCGCCTAACGCCTCTCGCCTGACGCCTCACCCTGCGGCGGTAGCCGCATGTGCCAGTCGGTGGCGCGCTGGTACTGGTGGGCGACGTTGAGCATCTTCGCCTCGGAAAAATAGTTGCCGACCAGCTGCATGCCAATCGGCAGCCCCTTGGAATCGAAGCCGCACGGCAAGCTCATGCCGGGCAGGCCGGCGAGGTTGGCGGGGATGGTGTAGAGGTCGTTCAGATACATCTCCACCGGGTCGTCGGATTTTTCGCCCAGCTTGAACGCGGTGCCGGGCGCGGTGGGGCCGAGGATGACGTCGCAGGTCTCGAACGCTTCGCTGAAGTCGTCGGCGATCAGGCGGCGGATTTTCTGCGCCTGCAGGTAGTAGGCGTCGTAGTAGCCGTGCGAGAGCACGTAGGCGCCGATCAGGATGCGGCGCTTGACCTCGGCGCCGAAACCCTGCGCGCGGGTCTTGCAGTACATGTCGTCGAGGCTGGCGTAGTCCGGCGCGCGGTAGCCGTAGCGCACGCCGTCGAAGCGCGACAGATTGGATGAGGCCTCGGCCGGCGCGAGCACGTAGTAGACGGGGATCGCCAGCTGCGAATTGGCGAGCGAGATATCGACCGGGATGGCGCCGAGCTTCTTCAGCTCGGCGACCGCCGTCTCGACGGCTGATGCGACTTCGTTGTTGAGGCCCTCGGCGAAAAATTCCCTGGGGAGCCCGACGCGCAGGCCGGCGAGCGGCTTGTCGAGGTCGCGCGTGTAGTCTTCCTTCTCGCGCTCCAGACTGGTCGAGTCGTTGGGGTCGAAGCCGGTCATCACGTTCAAGAGCAGCGCGCAGTCCTCGGCCGACGGCGCCATCGGCCCGGCCTGGTCGAGGCTGGAGGCGAAGGCGATCATGCCGTAGCGCGACACCAGGCCGTAGGTGGGCTTGAGGCCGGTGATGCCGGTGAACGCGGCCGGCTGGCGGATCGAGCCGCCGGTGTCGGTGCCGGTGGCGGCGGGCGCCATGCGCGCGGCGACGCACGCTGCTGCGCCGCCGGACGAGCCGCCCGGCACGCGGGCGGTATCCCACGGGTTCTTGACTGCGCCATAGAAGCTGGTCTCGTTCGACGAGCCCATGGCGAATTCGTCCATGTTGGTCTTGCCCAGGCTCGGCATGCCGGCGGCCTTGAAGCGCTGGATCACGTGCGCGTCGTAGGGGGCGACGAAGTTGTGCAGCATTTTCGAGCCGCAGGTGGTGAGCCAGCCGTCGGTGCAGAAGATGTCCTTGTGGGCGATCGGCACGCCGGTGAGCGGGCCGGCCTGGCCGGCGGCGATCAGCGCGTCGGCGGCGGCCGCTTCGGCCAGGGTTTTTTCGGCGTCGACCGTGATGAAGGCATTGATCGTCGGATTCAGCGCGGCGATGCGATCGAGGTAGGTCTGCGCCAGTTCGCGGCTGGAAATCTGCTTGCCGGCAAGTTGCGCGGCAAGTGCGGAAAGGGAGGATTCGGACATGGCTTACTCGATGACTTTGGGCACGAGGTAGAGGCCGTTTTCGACCGCCGGGGCCACGGCCTGGAAGGCGGCGTGGCGGTCGGTCTCGGTGACGGCGTCGTCGCGCAGGCGCTGCGTGACCTCCTGCGCATGGGCCATCGGGGCGATGCCATCGGTGTTCACCGCCTGCATGCTGGCGATGAGGTCGAAAATGCTGTTGAGCCGGGCCTGGGTGGCCTGTGCCTGCGCATCGTCGATTTCTATGCGCGCAAGGCGGGCGATGCGCTTGACGTCGTCCGGGGTGAGGGACATGGTGGAAGCACCTGATGACTTACGGGAACGAAGCCCGTTAGGGTATCATAGGCCCCTTGTTTTTTCTGCCCTTTCGCCCGTTTGTGCGGGCGCAGCCGCCACTATGTTCAAGTTCCTGACCAGCTACTTTTCAACCGATCTGGCGATCGACCTCGGTACCGCCAACACGCTGATTTACGTGCGCGACCGCGGCATCGTGCTGGACGAGCCCTCGGTGGTGTCGATCCGCACCGATGCGTCGGGCAGCGGCAAGAAAACCGTGCAGGCGGTGGGCGCGGAAGCCAAGCAGATGCTGGGCCGCACGCCGGGCAACCTGCAGGCGATCCGGCCGATGAAGGACGGCGTGATCGCCGACTTCACCGTCACCGAGCAGATGCTCAAGTACTTCATCAAGAAGGTGCACGATACCCGCATGCTGCGCCCCAGCCCGCGCATCATCATCTGCGTGCCGTGCGGTTCGACCCAGGTGGAGCGCCGTGCGATCCGCGAGTCGGCGATCGGCGCCGGCGCGCGGCAGGTCTATCTGATCGAGGAGCCGATGGCGGCGGCGATCGGCGCCGGCATGCCGGTGGCCGATGCCACCGGCTCGATGGTGGTCGACATCGGCGGCGGCACCACCGAGGTCGGCGTGATTTCGCTCGGCGGCGTGGTCTATGCCAATTCGGTGCGGGTCGGCGGCGACCGCATGGACGAAGCCATCATCAGCTATATCCGCCGCAACTACGGCATGCTGATCGGCGAGGCCACAGCCGAACTGATCAAGAAAAAAATGGGCTCGGCCTTTCCCGGCGCCGAGGTGATGGAAATGGAAGTCAAGGGCCGCAGCCTGGCCGAAGGCGTGCCGCGCAGCTTCAATGTGTCGTCGAATGAAATCCTCGAAGCGTTGACCGAGCCGCTCAATGCCATCGTCAGCGCGGTCAAGCAGGCGCTGGAGCAGACCCCGCCGGAACTCGGCGCCGATATCGCCGAACGCGGCATGGTGCTGACCGGCGGCGGCGCGCTGCTGCGCGACCTCGACCGCCTGCTGATGGAAGAAACCGGCCTGCCGGTGATCGTCGCCGACGATCCGCTGACCTGCGTGGTGCGCGGTTCCGGCCGTGCGCTGGAAGAGATGGACAAGCTGGCATCGGTGTTCACCAACGAGTGAGCGTGGCTGTGCGGTATCCCGGAAAGTAAGCGATGGCGACGCCGGGACAGCTCATGTTCGCCCGCCGGCTGGGGCCGACGGCACGCCTGTTGATCTGGCTGCTGGTCGGCGCGAGCTGCGTGGTGCTCGATACCCGCTATCACGCGCTCGAAGGCGTGCGCAGCGGGTTTTCGCTGTTGCTGCAGCCGGTACGCGAAGCCATGCGCGCGCCCGCCGCAGTCGCCACCGAACTCGGCGGATTTTTTACCCGCCACCGTCTCCTGCAAAAAGAGCGCGATACGCTGCTGGCCGAACGGGCGCGGTTGCTCGTCGGCGTGAATACGGCGCGGGACCTGGCGCGCGAAAACGCCGAATTGCGCGCCCTGATGCAGCTGCAAACCCGCCCTGGGCAGCAGTTGGCGCGGGCCGCCATGCTGTATCAGGGACACGACTGGTTCTCCCAGCGCATCACGCTGGATCTCGGTGCTGGCGCGGGGCTGCGCAGCGGGCTGCCGGTGGTCGACGCTATCGGGCTGGTGGGGCAGCTGAGCCGGGTCTTTCCCGGCGCGAGCGAAGTCACGCTGGTGAGCAATCCGGACCAGCTGACGCCCGTGTTCGTCGAGCGCACCGGCCAGCGCGGGCTGGCCGCCGGCAGCGGACACGGCCAGATGGAACTGCGCTACATGCCGACCCAGACCGACATCCAGCCTGGCGACCGTCTGCTGACATCGGGCATCGACCGGGTGTACCCGGCCGGCATCCCGGTGGCGCGCGTGAGCCGGGTTTCCCGCTCGCAATCCAGCCCCTATCTACGGGTGGAATGCCTGCCGCTGGCGGGTCTCGACCGTTCCCGGGCGGTGCTGATACTCGTCGCCGAACCGCAGGTAACCCAACCATGAGCGCCCCCCAGACTGTTGGCAACTGGCGCCGCATTCTCGGCAGCCTGACCCTGGCGGTGCTGCTGGAGCAGCTGCCGTGGTCGGGTTGGACGCTGGCCTTGCGGCCGGATTTCGTGCTGGTCGGCGTACTGTTCTGGGCCTTGCATCAGCCCGCCCGCATCGGTTTTGCAACGGCATTTTTTCTTGGCCTGCTGGCCGATTTTCAGGATGGCGCGGTATTCGGCCAGCACGCCATCGCCTATGTGATCGGCGTGTACCTGGTGCTGTTCCTGCGCCTGCGGCTGCTGCAATTCGATCCGTTCCGGCAGGCGGCGCAGATGTTCCCCATCCTGCTGACGGTACAGCTGGCGGTGCTGCTGGTTGGCTGGCTGGCGGTCAATCCGCCGACCGGGCTGGTGATCCTGCTGCCGGTGCTGAGCAGCACCGTGCTGTGGTATCTGATCGCCGGGTTTGTGCGTCTGTGGCA
The DNA here is from genome assembly GCF_024708915.1 of Thiobacillus sp. The sequence goes on along the minus strand of NZ_JANJXQ010000125.1, from coordinate 10,255 downwards.
CGGCAAGGGCCTGCGGGACCAGGCATGAGCCGAATGGAAACCTGCCGGCCGTTTTTCGCCAGGCGGATTGCGCTGCCGCGAGGTGCAGCAGGGGGTGCCGGGTGTGCTGCCGTGCCGTTCACAACGAGCGGCCGGCAACGCCGCAACGCGTACGGCGAGGGAAACCGGACATGCTGCTAGCGCCGCAGATCAAGAATCTGGACCGCGAACTGTCCCGTTTTCACGGGCGGCTGAAAGCCGGCGCGGTGTTCGTCGTGCTGCTGGCGACCGCGCTGCTGGCGCGTGCGTTTTATCTGCAGATCATGCAGCACGATTACTATATCCAGCGCGCCGAAAGCAACCGTATTTCGCTGGTGCCGGCTGCGCCCAACCGCGGCCTGATCCTGGACCGCAACGATCGCATCCTGGCGGAAAACTATTCGGCTTACACGCTGGAGCTGGCGCGCGCGCAAACCCATGATCTGGAAGCCACGCTGGCCATGGTCGGCCAGTTGATCGAGATTACACCGGGGCAATTGCGGCGTTTCCGGCGCCTGCTTGCCGAGTCGCACGAGTTCGAGACCGTGCCGCTGAAAAGCAAGCTGAGCGACGAGGAGGTGGCGATCCTGGCGGCCAACCGCTATCGCCTGCCGGGGGTGGAAGTGAAGGCGAGGCTGTTCCGCAATTACCAGGCCGGGCCCGGCATGGCGCACGTGGTGGGATTTATCGGCCGCATCAACGACAGCGACATGAAACGCCTGCGCGCGGGCAGCCGCGAACAGAATTACAGGGGCAGCGTCCACATCGGCAAGACCGGCCTGGAACAGAGTTACGAAACCCTGCTGCACGGCCGCACCGGCTTCGACCAGATGGAAACCGATGCCAGCGGCCGTGCAGTGCGCATGCTGTCGCGGATTCCGCCGGTGCCGGGCAAGGATTTGCGCCTGTATCTCGATGCGGAGCTGCAGGCGGTGGCCGAACACGCGTTCGGCGATTATCTGGGCGGACTGGTGGCGCTCGATCCCAATACCGGCGGGGTGCTGGCGCTGGTGAGCAAGCCGGGATTCGACCCCAATCTGTTCGTCGACGGCATCGACCCGGAAACCTGGAAGTCGCTCAACGAATCGCCGGAGCGTCCGATGGTGAACCGCGTATTGCGCGGCATTTACCCGCCGGGCTCGACCATCAAGCCGCTGATGGCACTGGCCGGGCTGGAGCTGGGCTTGCGCAAACCCACGGACAGCATCGTCGATCCGGGCTATTTCACGCTGCCCAACAGCAGCCATCAGTTCCGCGACTGGAAGCGCGGCGGCCACGGCGTTGTCGATCTGCGGCGCTCCATCGCCCAGTCGTGCGACATCTACTATTACAAACTGGCGGTGGACATGGGGGTCGACCGCATGCACGACTATCTGGCGCAGTTCGGCCTCGGCGAGAAAAGCGGCATCGACCTGGAAGGCGAGTCGTCCGGTCTGCTGCCTTCGCGCGACTGGAAGCAGCGCCGCTTCAAGCAGGCCTGGTATCCCGGCGAGACGGTGATTGCCGGCATCGGCCAGGGCTACCACCTGACCACCCCGCTGCAACTGGCGACGGCGACCGCCATGCTCGCCAATGGCGGCAAACGCATCGAGCCGCGCCTGGTGCAGGCGGTGCGCGACCCGCTCGACCATGTCTGGCAGCCGCAGCCGGCCGCAGTGCAGCGGCAGGTGGCGATCGACCCGGCAAATCTCGGGGTGGTGCGCGCAGGCATGATGGACGTGATGCGCCCGGGCGGCACGGCGGCGGTGGCCGCGGCCGGCGCGCCGTACACGATAGCCGGCAAGACCGGCACGGCGCAGGTGGTCGGCATCAGGCAGGGCGCACGTTACGACGAAAGCCGCCTGGCGCGGCAGCATCGCGACCATGCGCTGTTCATCGCGTATGCCCCGGCCGAAAATCCCGCCATTGCGGTCGCGGTGATGGTGGAAAACGGCGGCCATGGCAGTTCGGTCGCGGCGCCGGTCGCGCGCGCAGTGTTCGACTATTACCTGACCGGGAAACGCCCCGGCAACATGAAGCGGGAGGCGGGCAATGCCGCAGAGTAGACACTGGATCGTGCGCAGGCTGAGTCACCTCGACGGCATCCTGCTGGCCCTGGTGCTGCTGCTGCTGGGGATCAGCCTGGCGGTGGTGGCGAGCGCTTCGGGCCAGAGCCCGGCGCGCATCAGCGGCCATCTCGTCAACATGGGACTGGCGCTGTCGGTGATGGTGGTGATGGCCAACGTGCCGCCGCATCTGCTGTCCAAGGTCGGCCCGCCCCTGTATGTGGCCGGGGTGGTGCTGCTGATCGGGGTGGCGCTGTTCGGCGAGATCCGCAACGGTTCGCGGCGCTGGCTGAATCTGGGCGTGATGGCCTTCCAGCCGTCGGAACTGCTGAAGCTGGCGCTGCCGCTGATGCTGGCCTGGTATTTCCAGCGCAACGAGGCGGTGCTGCGCGCCAAGCATTTCCTGATCGGCGGCGTCCTGCTGCTGGTGCCGTTCCTGCTGGTGCTGCGCCAGCCCGACCTGGGCACGGCGCTGATGCTCGGCGCTTCGGGTTTCTATCTGCTGTTCTTCGCCGGTCTGCCGTGGAAGGTCATGTTCGGCGGCGCCGCACTCGGGGCGGCAAGCCTGCCGGTGGTGTGGGGGTTGCTGCACGACTACCAGCAGCGGCGCGTGCTGACCCTGCTCGATCCCACCTCGGACCCGCTCGGCGACGGCTATCACATCATCCAGTCCACCATCGCGATCGGCTCGGGCGGGCTGTTCGGCAAGGGCTGGACGCAAGGCACGCAAAACCAGCTCGATTTCATTCCCGAGCGCACCACCGATTTCGTTTTCGCCGTGTTCGGCGAGGAGTTCGGCTACATCGGTGCGATTCTGCTAGTCGGGCTGTATCTGGCCATCGTCGCGCGCGGCCTGACCATCGCTGCGCGCGCGCCGACCCAGTTCGGGCGCCTGATGGCGGCCACGCTGAGCCTCAATCTGTTCACCTACGTGTTCGTCAACATGGGCATGGTGTCGGGCATCCTGCCGGTGGTCGGCGTGCCGCTGCCCTTGATGAGCTATGGCGGGACGGCGCTCATCACCTTGCTGCTGGGGATGGGCATCCTGATGAGCGTGGCGACGCACCGCCAGCTGAATAAAACGTGACGCGATAAAATAGCGCCATGAAAACGATTCTGATTCTGGGATTGGCCGCCGCCGCCCTGGCGCTGGGCGGTTGCGGCAGCAGCCCGTCGGTTCCCGCCAAGCAGCCGTCCCCCGCCGCGACGGCAAAGAAGGGCGGCTATTACCTCGACGACGGCCCGGAGGCCAATCCACCGGCGAATCTGGATGCGGTGCCCGACGCGGAGCCGCGCGACGAGCCGCTGCATCGCTTCGCCAATCGTCCCTACGTCGTGCTGGGCAACGCCTACACCCCGCAGACCGCGCGCCGCGCCCACCGCGAAGAAGGCCTGGCCTCGTGGTACGGCCGCCGCTTTCACGGCAGGAAGACCGCGTCGGGCGAGCCGTACGACATGTACGCCATGACCGCGGCGCATCCCACGCTGCCGATCCCCAGCTATGCGCGGGTCACCGCGCTCGGCAGCGGCAAGTCGGTGGTGGTGCGCATCAACGACCGCGGGCCGTTCCACAGCAAGCGCGTCATCGACCTGTCGTATACCGCCGCTTACAAGCTGGGGTATCTGGGGAGCGGCAGCACGCGCGTGCGGGTGGAAAGCCTCGACCCCGCCGCTTACGATACCCGCGGCGAAGCGCTGCTCGACGGCATCTATCTGCAGGTGGGCGCGTTTTCGCGCCCGGACAACGCGCAGCAATTGCGCGAACGCCTGGCGCGGGCGCTGGCACTCGATGCCGGCCGCACCCGCGTGGTGCTCAACGATTCGCTGCATCGCGTGCAGGTCGGCCCCTATCCCAGCGACGACGCGGCACATGCGGATCGTGCGCGGGTGCGGGAACGTCTCGACCTGAATGCAGTCCTGGTCAGACGCGACTGACGATGAGGACGAGCATGAAATTGATCTGGCTGGGACTGGCGCTGCTGCTCTCCGCCCCGCTGTGGGCCGCCCCCACCGGCGTGTCGGCGCGCGCCTGGGTGGTGATCGACCAGGCCAGCGGACGCGAGCTGGCGGCGCATCAGGCCGACCTGCCGCTGGCACCGGCGTCGCTGACCCAGTTGATGACGGCCTATGTGCTGCTGGGCGATATCCGCAAGAACAAGCTCGGCCTGAGCGCGACGGTCGCCGTGCCGGAAGCCGCCGTCCAGGCCGACGGTGCGCGGGTGTTCCTCGTGGCGGGCGAGCAGGTGCGGGTCGACACCCTGCTGCAGGCGATGCTGGTGCAGTCGGCCAGCGACGCCACGCTGACGCTGGTGACGGCGACCGACGGCAGCGAGGCGGCGTTCGTCGAACGCATGAACCGCGAGGCCAGGCGACTCGGCATGAGCAAAAGCCGTTTCCTGAACGCCACCGGACTGAGCGAGCCGGGGCACGAATCGAGCGCGCGCGACCTCGCCTTGCTGAGCCGGGCACTGGCGCGCGACTTCCCGGATCGGCTGGCGCTGTTCGCCCAGAAGGAGTTTGCCTTCAAGGGCATCACCTATTACAACGGCAATCGCCTGTTGTGGCGCGACAGCACGGTAAACGGCCTGAAAGCCGGACGTACGCCGCAGGCCGGCTATTGCATGGCGGCGTCGGCGCAACGCGGCGACCAGCGCCGCATCGCGGTGGCGCTGGGCACGCGATCGGACGCGCAGCGCACGCAGGACACCCTGAAGCTGCTCAACTACGGCTTCGAAAGCTTCGACAGCGTGCTGCTCTTCCGCGCGCAGCAGCCGGTCAAGGTGTCGAAGCTGTACCGCGGCGTGCGCCCTTCGGTGGGCATGGGGTTTGCGCAGGATTTCCATGTGCTGGTACCCAAGGGCGGCGGCGCTCGCATCAAGGCCCAGGTCACCACCCAGCAGCCGGTCGTGGCGCCGGTGCGCAAGGGCCAGCGCCTCGGCACCCTGCTTCTGACGCTCGACGGCCAGCCGCTCGGCGATTACCCGCTGGTCGCCCTGCAGGATGTCGGCGTGGCCGGCATCTTCGGCCGCGCCTGGGATTCGATCCGGCTGCTGTTCGCGCAATGAGCGCCTATCTGAACGGCCAGTTCCTGCCGCTTGCCGAAGCGAAGATCCCGGTACTCGACCGCGGCTTCGTCTTCGGCGACGGCGTGTACGAGCTGGTGCCGGTGTATTCGAACAAGCCGTTCCGGCTCGACGATCACCTGCGCCGCCTGCAGGGCAGCCTCGACGGCATACGCCTGGCCAATCCGCACGGGATCGCTGGGTGGCGCGACCTGATCCTGCGCTTGATCGAACTGCAGGATTTTGCCGACCAGTCGATCTACATCCAGGTCACCCGCGGCGTTGCACCGCGCGACCACGCTTTCCCCAGGGGCGTGCCGCCGACGGTGTTCATGTTCGCGCAGCCGCTGCTGACGGCCACCCCCGAGCAAAAAGCCGCCGGGGTGTGCGCGGTCACCGCCGTCGACAACCGCTGGCTGCGCTGCAACATCAAGGCGATTTCGCTGCTGGCCAACATCCTGCTGCGCCAGCAGGCGGTCGATGCCGACTGTGCCGAGACCGTGATGCTGCGCGACGGGTTTTTGACCGAAGGGGCGGCGAGCAACATCTTCGCGGTGAAGAACGGCGTGCTGCTGGCGCCGCCGCCATCGAACCTGATGCTGACCGGCATCACCTACGACGTGGTGCTGGAACTCGCGGCGGCGCACGGCATTCCGCATGAAGTGCGGGCGATCGGCGAGGCCGAGGTGCGCGCCGCCGACGAACTGTGGATGACCTCGTCGACCAAGGAAATCATGGCCATCGTGAAGCTGGACGGCGCCCCGGTCGGCGCCGGCGTGCCGGGCCCCATGGCGCGACAGATGGACGCGCTGTATCAGACCTTCAAACAACAGGTGATGCGCGCATGAGCGAAGAAGACACGCTGCTGCAATTTCCCACCGATTTCCCGATCAAGATCATGGGCCAGCGGCGCGACGACTTCGCGCAGGCCATGGTCGACCTGGTGTTGCGCCATGCGCCCGATTTCAAGGCCGAAACCGTCGAGATGCGCGCGTCCAGCAGCGGCAATTATCTGTCCGTGACCTGCGTGGTGCGCGCCACTTCGAAGGCGCAGCTCGATGCGCTGTATCGCGAGATCACCGCGCATCCGTGGGTGAAGATGGCGTTGTGAGCGCCAGGGATCAGGAAGGCATGGCAGTCGTGCGCAGCCTCGGGCGAGTCGAATACGAGCCGACCTGGCGGGCGATGCAGGATTTCACCGCGCAGCGCACGGCCTATACACCGGACGAGATATGGCTGCTGGAGCATCCGCCGGTCTATACCCAGGGGCAGGCCGGCAAGCCGGAACACCTGATCGCCGCCACCCGGATACCCGTGGTGCCGATCGACCGCGGCGGCCAGATCACCTATCACGGGCCGGGACAGGTGGTGGCCTATGTGCTGGTCGACCTGCGGCGGCGCGGCTACGGCATCCGCGAACTGGTGGCGCGCCTGGAGCAGGCGGTAATCGACCTGCTGGCGGCGCAGGGTGTGGCCGCCGCACGGCTGGCGGGAGCGCCGGGCGTGTATGCCGGCGGCGCCAAGATCGCCGCGCTCGGCCTGCGCGTGAAGCACGGCTGCACGTACCACGGGCTGGCGCTCAACGTCGACATGGACCTGGCGCCGTTTGCCGCCATCAATCCCTGCGGCTACGCCGGCATGGCGGTGACGCAATGCCGCGACCTCGGCGCGGGACTGTCCGTTGCCGACGCGGAGCAGGCGCTGTCCCGGTATTTGCTGAGCGCGATCTATTCCTGATCCGCTTGCCGGATCATTTCCCGAGCAGTTCGCGGATCGCCCCGACGATTTCGGGGTGATCGAACTCGCGTCCGCCGATGGCGCTGGCAACGATGCGCCCCTGCTTGTCGACCAGGAAGGTGGTCGGCAGCCCTGCCACTTTCCAGGCCTGCATGGCGCGGCTCGTACTGTCGAGCAGAATGGGGAAGCGCAGCGTGGTGTCGAGCTGGCTGGTGAAAGCATGGATGGTGTCGGCGTCTTCACCGACATCCACTGCCAGCACCACAAAGTCTTCGCCTTTGAGCGCCTGCGACAGACGTTCCATCGACGGCATTTCGCGCCGGCATGGCGGGCACCAGGTTGCCCAGAAATTGATCAGTACGACCTTGCCCCTGAGCTTCGCCAGATCGTGCGTTGCGCCGTCGATGTCTTTCAGCTTGAGTGCCGGAGCGGGCTTGGGCGCCTGCTTCGTCAGGCTGTGCGACAGCGGCGGGAGGTCTGCTGCGTGGGCGCCGGTCGCGGCCGGTATGCCGAATATCAGCGCCGCCCCCAGCAGCATGCCTGCGATGCGATCAAGACGTTTCATTTGCACACCTCACCTGTTCGAGTTTTCCTGAATGGGTTTTGCCGCCCGCGCGCCAGACGAAGCGCAGGTCGAATTGGCCGTTGCGCGGCACGCTGTAGGTCGTCATGCCCTGGTTCCAGTCCCCCGGTGCGAAGGTCTGCGTGGCGGGGAACTGCGCCCAGTTGAAGGCGATGCGCGCAACCTCATTCACGTCCTGCCGTTTCCAGATGCGTTCCCACTCGACTTTGCTGCGGATGGTGCGTGGCGGCTGCCCGGCCGGTTCGTAGCGCCAGTCGGCCAGACGGTGCTGAATCGGCGTCTCGCCGATATTGCGCACCACCGTCATGAAGATGCATTCGGCGGCGTAGCGTTCCGCCGCCGCGGGAGAAAAGCCGCGCGCCTGATAAAAACCGCGCGCCTGGTCCGGGCTGATCTGGGTCAGGCGCACCTGGATGGCGCCGCTTTCGGCTTGCCAGGTGGCCAGTCCGGTTTCCGCATCCACGCTGAAATCGGTGCCGGCAATGGCGGCGGTACTCCATGCAGCCAGCAGGGTCAGGGTCGACAGGCGCATAAGCTAAAATCCCAAGAGTTGATATTCCCGACGTTGTTCCGAGCATATTATGGCAGACCCTCTCCAGCACAAAGGCGCCGCCAAGACCGCGCGCATTCCGATCAAGATCGTGCCGCAGCCGCGCATGCGCCTGCCGTCGTGGATCCGCGCCAAGTCGCCCAACGTGCCGAACGTGGCGCGGCTGAAGGGCATCCTGCGCGAAGCGAAGCTGCACACGGTGTGCGAGGAGGCCTCGTGCCCCAACCTCGGCGAATGCTTCGGCCACGGCACCGCCACCTTCATGATCCTCGGCGACCTGTGCACGCGGCGCTGCCCGTTCTGCGACGTCGGCCATGGCACGCCGCTGCCGCCGGACGTCGACGAGCCGCGCCACCTGGCCGAAACCATCGCGCTGATGGCGCTGCAATACGTGGTGATCACCAGCGTCGACCGCGACGATCTGCGCGACGGCGGCGCCGCACATTTCGCTCAGTGCATCGCGGCGGTGCGCCAAGCCTCGCCGGCCACCCGCATCGAAATCCTCACCCCGGATTTCCGCGGCCGGCTCGACAAGGCGCTGGACATGCTCGACGGCGCGCCGCCCGACGTGATGAACCACAACCTGGAAACCGTGCCGCGCCTGTACAAGGCGGCGCGCCCCGGCGCCGACTACGCGCATTCGCTGAAGCTGCTGCAGGATTTCAAGGCGCGCCATCCCGATATCCCGACCAAATCCGGCCTGATGCTGGGCCTGGGCGAGGAGGACGACGAGATCCTGCAGGTGATGCGCGACCTGCGCGCGCACGGCGTCGACATGCTGACCCTGGGCCAGTATCTGCAGCCCTCGCCGCACCACCTGCCGGTGCTGCGCTTCGTCACCCCGGAGCGCTTTGCGCAGTTCGAACAGGAGGCGCTGGCGATGGGCTTCAGGCATGCAGCCTGCGGGCCGATGGTGCGCTCGAGCTATCACGCCGACCGGCAGGCGGCCGGGGTTTGATTTCACCGCGTCACCTGTAGGAGGGGCGCCCCTCCTACTTGAGCAGCCGCCTGCGTGTCAGCGCCAGCGCGACGACATAGCCGAGGCTGCCGTAAACCAGCAGCGCGGCGGCATGCAGCACAATGTTGTCGGGCATGCTGCCGACGACCAGCGGGCGCGCCAGGTCGATGGCGTGGGAGAGCGGCAGCCAGGCCGACACGTTTTGCAACAGCGGCGGCAGTTGCGACACCGGGAAGAACACGCCGCACAGCAGCACCATCGGCGTGATCACCAGGGTGAAGTAGTAGAGGAAGAAATCGTAGCTCGGCGACAGCGCGTTCATCACCAACCCGAGGCCGCCGAAGCAGAAGCCGACCAGCGCCACCACCGGGATGATCCACAGCGTCATCCAGAAATGGCCGTAGAGGCCCAACCCCCAGATCACCGCCAGGATCGCCAGCCCGGACAGCAGGCTTTTCGACACTGCCCAGGTCAGCTCGCCCAGCATCACGTCGTCGAGCGTCATCGGCGCGTTGAGGATGGCGTCCCAGGTGCGCTGCACGTGCATGCGCGAGAAGCTCGAATACAGCACCTCGAAAGTGGCGGCGTTCATCGTGCTGTAGGCGACCGTGCCGGCGGCGAGGAAGGTCAGGTAGGGCATGCCGCCGACGTCCGGCAGCAGGCTGCCGAGGCCGTATCCCAGGCCCAGCATGTACAGCATGGGGTCGGCCAGGTTGCCGAGGATGGACGGGATGGCCAGTTTTCTCCACACCAGGTAGTTGCGCCGCCACACCGGGATGAAGCGCCACGACAGCCGGGGAAGTCGCAGGGAGGTTTTCATTTTTTATTTATCCGCGAAGAACGCGAAGAAGCGCGAAGAAAACCTTGGGAAAGGCAGTTGCGGTAGAAAGCATGACCTGACGGTATGTCCATGTGCCACCGAAACCCGCTTCGCGTTCCTTCGCGTTCTTCGCGGATGAAAAAAAGATTTCCACGATCTAATCCCGCAAGTCCCGCCCGGTGAGCTTGAGGAACACGTCCTCCAGATTCGACGGCCGGTGCAGGTAGCGCAGCGCAGGCGCCTGTTTCAGCGCAGCGATCACGGTGTCGGGGCTGGCGGTATAGCAGAACAGGGTCTCGCCGACGGTTTCGAAGCGCTGACACAGGCTGGCCGCGCGCGCGTGCGTCCAGTCGGCCAGGTCTTCGCCGAACACTTCGACCACGGCGGGCTCGATGTGCGATTCGATCAGTGCGCGTGGTGCGCCCTCGGCGACGACGCGGCCATGGTCGAGGATGACGAGGCGATCGGCAAGCCGCTCGGCC
>NZ_JANJXQ010000117.1 GCF_024708915.1 Thiobacillus sp. | reverse complement strand
CGTCATCAGCTTGTCGAAAAGTTTTGCCAGGTTGGGATGCGCGCCGCGCCAATCGATTTCAGGGAAGCGCAGATTCAGATACCCCAGCATGCAGCCGCAGGCGACGTCGGCAAGCGTCATGCTGTTGCCAAGATACCAGGGTTTTTCGCCAAGCGCCTCGGACAGGGCTTCGAGTCCGCGGAACAGCGTTTTTTCCTGCAGAGTCAGCCAGTCGGTGCTCTGCTTGTCGGCGGGGCGTTTCTTTTCGTAGAAAATCGCGACCGCGGCATCGGTAACGCCATCGGCCAGCGCGTCGACGCCGCGTACCATCATGCGGCTTTTCGGCTCGCCGGGAATCAGGTGCGCAACCGGACTGACATGGTCGAGGTACTCGACGATGACACGCGAATCGAACACAGATTCACCGTCCTCCAGCACCAGCACCGGCACCTTGCCGAGCGGGTTGACCGCGAGCACGGGGCTGTCCGGCTGCCACGGGTTCTCGACCTGGAGCTTGAAGGGAATCCTCTTTTCGGCGAGCACCACACGGACCTTGCGGCCGTAGGGGCTGGTGAGCGAGGTGACGAGTTTCATGCGTGCTCCCTGAGCTGCGGGTTACGGTTTGCGGACGCCCCCATTATCCCCGGTGGAAAAGAGCGCTCCAACCCGCTCGCGCAGGGCCGGCAGCACCTCCTGCTCGAACCAGGGATGACGCTTGAACCATAGACGATTGCGCGGGCTGGGATGCGGCAGCGGGAAGTACTCGGGCAGGAAATCACGCCAGGCGTGCACGGTGTCTGCGAGCGTGCGGCCGCGCCGGCGGCCCAGGTAATAGGCCTGGGCGTAGGCGCCGATCAGGAGGGTGAGGCGGATGGCGGGCATCGCCGCGCGCAGCGGCGGATGCCACAGGGGCGCGCACTCCGGCCGGGGCGGCAGGTCGCTGCCCTTCACCGTTCCCGGATAGCACAGGCCGGTGGGGACGATGGCGATGCACGACGCGTCGTAGAACTGCTCCCGCGTCATCCCCAGCCACGCTCTCAACTGGTCGCCGGAAGGATCGTTCCACGGGATGCCGGTCTCGTGCACGCGCCGCCCCGGCGCCTGGCCGACGATCAGCAGGCGCGCGGTGGGAGAGACGCGCAGGACGGGGCGCGGGAAATGCGGCAGGTTCGCGGCGCAGACGGTGCAGCCCTGCACCTGCGCCAGCAGCCCGTCCAGGTCCTCGGGCGGACCGGGTTCAGCGGGCGTGTTCGACGATGTACCGCTTGACCGCTTCGACATCGGCGTCCATGACGTGCTTCTTCTGCGGCTGCGCCTCGAGGTCGGCAAGCTCGGCCGGGCGCACCGGCTCGACGCCGAGCGCCTCGCGGATCGCGTCCTCGAACTTGGCGGGCTGCGCCGTCTCCATGCAGACGAGCGGCACGCCCGGCTCGCGATGCTCCAATCCAACTTTCAGTCCGTCGGCGGTGTGCGGGTCGATCATGGTGCCGTAGACCTCGTACACGGTGCGGATCGTGTCCATGCGGTTGGCGTGGCTGCTCGAGCCCGAGACCATGCCGAAGTCGGCGACGCGGTCGAACAGGCCGTGCGCCTTCAGATCGAAGCTGCCGCCCGCCTCGACCGCGCTCCACAGGCTGCGCACCTTTCCGGCGTCGCGCCCGGCGAGGTCGAACACGAAGCGCTCGAAGTTGGACGCCTTGGAGATGTCCATGCTGGGGCTCGAGGTGTGCTTGGTCTCCGGGCGCGGGCGGTAGACGCCGGTCCGGAAGAATTCGTCGAGCACGTCGTTCTCGTTGGTCGCGACGATGAGCTTCTTGATCGGCAGCCCCATCTGGCGCGCGATGTGGCCGGCGCAGACGTTGCCGAAGTTGCCCGACGGCACCGAGAACGACACCTGCTGGTCGTTGCTTTGTGTCGCCGCGAAATAAGCCTTGAAGTAGTACACGCTCTGCGCCGCGACGCGCGCCCAGTTGATCGAGTTGACCGCGCCGATGTGGTGTTTCGCCTTGAAGTCCAGATCATTCGACACTGCCTTGACGATGTCCTGGCACTGGTCGAACACGCCGCGGATCACCAAGTTGTGGATGTTGGCGTCCGTGAGCGCATACATCTGCGCCTGCTGGAAGCGCGTCATGCCGTGCTCGGGCGACAGCATGAAGACGCGGATACCGCGCTTGCCGCGCATCGCGTATTCGGCGGCCGAACCGGTGTCGCCGGACGTGGCACCGAGGATGTTGAGCTCGCCGCCGGTTTTCGCCAGCACGTATTCGAACAGGTTGCCGAGCAGCTGCATCGCCATGTCCTTGAACGCCAGCGTCGGGCCGTTCGACAGCGCCAGCACGTGCAGGCCGGGCTCCAGCGTTTTCAGCGGGGTGATGTCCGCCGCGTCCTCGCCCGGGCCGGCGTAGCGGTAGACATCGGCGGTGTAGGTCTTGTCGATCAGCCGGCGCAGGTCGTCGTGCGGAATGTCGTCGATCAGGCGCGACAGCACGGCGAAGGCCAGTTCGCGGTAATTCATCCCGCGCATCGCCGCGAGTTCGGCGTCGGTAAAGCGCGGGTAGGTTTCCGGCACATAGAGGCCGCCGTCGCTGGCGAGCCCGCCGAGCAGGATTTCGGAGAAACGGAGTTGCGGCGCAAGGCCGCGCGTGCTGAGGTAGTTCATTGCCTGCCCCTGGTTACCTGGCCGCCAGTTCTTCGAGACGGATGCGCATCACCTGCCCCGCCACGGCGTCGAGCGCCTCGATCCTGGCGATCGCGGCATTGATGTTCTTTTCCACCGTGATGTGGGTCAAGAGGATGATGTTGACCTGCTCCTCGCCCTCGGCGGGCTCCTTCTGCACCATGGCGTCGATGGAGATGTCGCCGTCGGCCAGGATGCGGGTGATGTCGGCCAGCACGCCGGGGCGGTCGAAGGCGCGCAGGCGCAGGTAGTAGGCGGTGCGCACCTCGTCCATCGGCAGGATCGGCGTGGCGGCCAGCTGGTCGGGCTGGAACGCCAGATGCGGCACGCGGTGGTGCGGATCGGCGGTATGCAGTCGGGTGACGTCGACCAGGTCGGCGACCACCGCGGAAGCGGTCGGCTCGGCGCCGGCGCCGGCGCCGTAATACAGTGTCGGGCCGACGGCATCGCCCTCCACCAGCACCGCGTTCATCGCGCCATCGACGTTGGCGATGAGGCGGCGTTCCGGGATCAGCGTCGGATGCACGCGCAGCTCGATGCCGGCTTCGACGCGCCGCGCGATGCCCAGCAATTTGATGCGGTAGCCCAGCTCCTCGGCGTATTGCACGTCCTCGCGGGTGAGCTTCGAGATGCCCTCGGTATAGGCGTGGTCGAACTGCATCGGGATGCCGAAGGCGATCGCCGACAGGATGGTGAGTTTGTGCGCGGCGTCGATGCCCTCAATGTCGAAGGTCGGGTCGGCCTCGGCGTAACCCAGGCGCTGCGCCTCCTTCAGCACGTCGTCGAAGGCAGCGCCCTTGTCGCGCATCTCGGTGAGAATGAAGTTGCTGGTGCCGTTGATGATGCCGGCCAGCCACTCGATGCGGTTGGCGGAAAGGCCTTCGCGCAGCGCCTTGATGATGGGAATGCCGCCCGCCACCGCGGCCTCGAACGCGACCATCACGCCCTTGGCCTGCGCCGCGGCGAAGATTTCGTTGCCGTGCTTGGCGATCAGATGCTTGTTGGCGGTGACCACGTGCTTGCCGTTGGCGATCGCCTGCATCACCAGCTCGCGCGCCGGCTCCAGGCCGCCGATCAACTCGACCACGATGTCGATCGCAGGATCGTCGACCACGTCGAACGGGTTGGTCGTCAGCGGCAGGTCGCCCGCCAACGCTCTGGCCTTTTCAAGATTGCGCACCGCCGCACGCAGCACGCGGATTTCGCGGCCGGCGCGGCGGGTGATTTCTTCAGCATTGCGGCGCAGCACGGTGAGCGTGCCGCCACCGACGGTTCCCAGGCCCAGCAGGCCGACGTGGATGGGCTTCATTGTTTGGTCTCAGTCAAAAAAACATTTATCCGCAAAGCACGCGAAGAAGCGCGAAGGAAATCCCGGAAAGGCAATACGCTTCTGACATGCTCTTGCGTTCGCGTCCCTTCGCGTGCTTCGCGGATGAAAAAAACAAAAATCAGCGATGTGCCCGTTGCCGGTCGAGAAAGCGGCTCATGCGGCCGATCGCCTCGATCAGGCCTTCTTCGTGCGGCAGGAACGCCACCCGGATGTGATCCGGATGCGGCCAGTTGAAACCGGTTCCCTGCACCACCAGCACACGCTCCTCATCCAGCAGG
>NZ_JANJXQ010000111.1 GCF_024708915.1 Thiobacillus sp. | reverse complement strand
TGCCGGTCGAGCGTATCGCGCATCTCGCCCGCTTTGCCCAATGGTATCGGCGCGTCGTGGCGAGCAATGTCGATTTGTTGTCGTTGCTGGGCGGTGCACAGGGATGGTCTCCGGCGCAAGGCTGGATCATGCGCGGCGCGGCATTGAGTGCGTGCGGCATCGGCAATCTGTTGTGCGCATTCGAGTCGGCCGACGGCAGGCTCAACGACATCATGCGTGCACTCGACGAGGCGGCGCGCGCCTGATCAGGGCTCTTCCTGCGGCGTTGCGGCGAGCAGCGCCAAGGCGGTGGTGCGGACCGCGTCGCGGCGGGCTTCGCATTGCAGTTCGGCGTGAAAGCACCCGTCGCGATAGAGATAGATCGTCGGCAGATGGAAGATGTCGTAGCCACGCGCCACACCGGTGGCTTCGGCGATGTCGACCTCGTACAGGTGGTTGGCGATGCCGGCGAGCGCATCCGGCAGGAGCCGTTTCCACGCCTGGCACGCACCGCACCGCGGTGCGGTAAACAGGACCGCGGCCACGCCGGATGTGGCGGCGATGCGACGGTGGAAGTCTCCCTCGGACAGTTGCACGAGGCCGGGGGCCAGCGGGATAGAATCGCGTTTTTCCTGCCGGCCGACCGCCATGCTGTTTCTCGAACTCTTCGGATTTCTGCTGCTCATCCTCGTGGCGGCGGAAATCTTTGTCAATGCGCTGGAACATCTCGGTGAGCGCCTGCATATCTCGGAAGGGGTGACCGGCTCGCTGTTTGCCGCGGTCGGTACCGCCATGCCGGAAACCCTGGTGCCCCTGCTGGCGATCTTCGCCGGAACCGGCAACGCGGAAACGAACCATGAAATCGGTGTCGGCGCGATCCTCGGCGCACCGCTCATGCTGTCGACGCTGTCTCTTTGCCTGATGAGCGTCGCCGTCGTCCGCCGGCGCGGCCTGACGGGGCACCTCTCCCCGGAAAAGAGCGGCCTCAAGCGCGATCTGGACTTCTTCCTGTTGGCTTTTCTGCTCGCCTTCGTCGCCATGTTCGTCCCGCACGGCGAAGGCTGGGTGCGCGGCACGCTCGCCTTTGTGATGGTGATGATCTATTTCTTCTACGTGCTGCTCACCCTGCGTGCATCGAGCAAGCTGGTGGAAGAAGGGCACGCCACCGAGGCCGGGTCGCCCATGCTGCTCACCCGCCTGGGCCTGCCGCAGAATTTGCCGGTCATCGTGCTGCAACTGGCGCTGGGTCTGGGTCTGCTCGTCGCGGGCGCCAAGGGATTCATTCACGGGGTCGAGGCCGCTGCGCCGATCATTGGTATTTCCGCGCTGCTCTTGTCCCTGATGATCATTCCGATCGCCACCGAACTGCCGGAAAAAGTGAATTCCATCCTGTGGATCCGCAAGCACAAGGATACGCTCGCGTTCGGCAACATCACCGGCGCCATGGTGTTCCAGGGCACGCTGCTACCCGCCATCGGCATCTCGCTGACGCCGTGGGCGCCGCAAAAAGAAGTGCTGCTCGGCGTGGTCATCACGCTGGTCGCAGCCTTCTGGCTGCGCTGGGCGGCGCTGAACGGCGGGCTGCGGGTGTGGCACCTGTTCGTCAACGGCGCGCTGTACGTGACCTATCTGACGGCTGTCCTGGTCTGAGCGTCAGCCCTTGGAGGGCGGCTCGCGGCGGAACGGCCCCTCGAGTTCGTCCATGTAATGCGTGATCGCCTCGGTCTCGCGTTCCAGGAAGCGGTCGACCGCCTCGCGGAATTCGGCGTTTTCCAGCCAGTGCCAGGAATGCGTCGCGGTGGGCACCAGGCCGCGCGACAGCTTGTGCTCGCCCTGCGCGCCGCCTTCGAAGACTTTCAATCTATTCGCGATGGCGTATTCGATGCCCTGCTGGTAGCAGGTTTCGAAGTGCAGACCGGGCAGGTATTCCAGCGTGCCCCAGTGGCGGCCGTACAGCCGCTGGCCATCCTTGATGCAGAACGAGCAGGCGACGGGCTCGCCATCCTTATCCGCGATGATCAGCAGCAGCTTGTCCGGCATCGTCTCGCGCAGGGCCGCGAAGAACGCGCGGTTCAGATGCGGCTCGCTGCGATGGCGGGCGTAGGTGTCGGCGTAGCAGCGATAGAAATGGTCCCAGTCGGCGTCGGTGCTCTGTGCGCCTTCCACCCAGCGAAACGTCACGCCCAGCGTATTCAGCTTCTTCCGCTCCTGGCGGAGTTTTTTGCGCTTGTCGTGCGTCATCGCGGCGAGGAAGTCGTCGAAGCTGGCGTAGCCCGCGTTATTCCAGTGGAACTGGAAGCCGCTGCGGTGCAGCAGCGGCATCGCATCGAGCACGGCATGGTCGGGTTCGCTGGGGAACAGGATGTGGAAGGACGAAAATCCCAGTTCCTGTGTGAGCTTGAGCGCGGCCTGGATCAGCGCGGTGCGGTCGGTGTCGTTCTTCGCCAGCAGGCGCGGGCCGGGTACCGGCGAGAAGGGCACGCAGCACACCAGCTTGGGATAGTAGGCAAGCCCGTGGCGGCGGTAGGCATCGGCCCACGCCCAGTCGAAAACGAATTCGCCCCACGAGTGATGCTTGACGTAGAGCGGCATCGCGGCTTCGAGCCGGTCGCCGCGGAACAGCGCCAGATGCACCGGCTCCCAGCCGATGTCGGCGCCGACGCAGCCGGTGGTCTCCAGCGCAAGCAGGAAGGCGTGCTGCACGAAAGGCGAGTCGCCGGCCAGGGCGTTCCAGGCGTCGGCCGGCAGTTCAGCCATGCGCGTCACCACGCGAATCAATGGCTGCGTGGCTTCCGCATCGCTGGGCTTTGCTTCAAAATGCACGTTTTGGCACTTCCATCGAAAAATTAATGAACCTGCACGAATTCCAGGCCAAGCAAATCTTGCGCTCGGGCAACATTAACACGCCGCGCGGCTTCGCTGCGGCGAGTGCCGACGCTGCGGTCAACGCCGCCAGTGAACTGGGCGGCGATGCCTGGGTGGTGAAGGCGCAGATCCACGCCGGCGGCCGCGGCAAGGCGGGCGGGGTCAAGGTGGCGAAGCGCCTCGACGATGTGCGCGCGGTGGCGGCTACGCTGCTGGGAAACCGTCTGGTCACCAACCAGAACGCGCCCGACGGCCAGCCGGTGAACCAGGTGCTGGTGGAAGAAACGCTGCCGATCGCACGCGAGCTGTACCTGTCGCTGCTGGTCGACCGCGAAACCGAACGCATCGCTGTGGTGGCCTCCGCTGCCGGCGGCATGGATATCGAGGAAGTCGCCCATGCCACCCCGGAAAAGGTGCTGACCGAAACCTGCGATCCGCTGCTGGGTGTGCAGGATTTCCAGTGCCGCGCGCTGGCCTTCGCGCTGGAACTGACCGGCGAGGCGTTCAAGGACTTCTGCCGTCTGCTGCCGCAACTCTATCGCGTGTTCGTGGCCAACGATCTCTCCCTGCTCGAAATCAATCCGCTGGTGGTGACCGCTGATAACCGCGTGCTGCCGCTCGACTGCAAGATGAGTGTCGACGACAACGCGCTGTACCGCCGCCGTGCCCTTGCCGAACTGCGCGACGACAGCCAGATCGACGCCAAGGAAGCGGCGGCCAACGCAGCCAGCGTCAACTACGTCGCGCTCACCGGCAACATCGGCTGCATGGTCAACGGCGCCGGCCTGGCAATGGCGACGATGGACCTGATCCAGTTGGAGGGCGGCGCGCCGGCCAACTTCCTCGACGTCGGCGGCGGCGCCACCCCGGAAACGGTGGCGCAGGGCTTCAAGATCATCCTGCTCGACCCCAATGTGCGCGCGGTGCTGATCAACATCTTCGGCGGCATCGTGCGCTGCGACGTGATCGCCGAGGGCATCATTCAGGCGGTCAAGGAAGTCGACGTGAAAGTCCCGGTGGTGGTGCGGCTGGAAGGCACCAATGCCGAGCTGGGGCGCACGCTGCTGGCCGAATCGGGGCTGGCGATTCTCGCGGCCGAGAGTCTCACCCAGGCGGCGAAACTCGCGGTGGAGCAAGCGCAATGAGCATCCTCGTCAACAACGATACGAAAGTCATCTGCCAGGGGTTCACCGGCAAGCAGGGCAGTTTCCATTCCGCGCAGGCGATCGCTTACGGCACCAGGATGGTCGGCGGGGTGACGCCGGGCAAGGGCGGGCAGATGCACCTCGATCTTCCCGTGTTCAATACCGTGCGCGACGCGGTGCGGCAGACCGGCGCGCAGGCGACGATGATCTACGTGCCGGCCGCGTTCGCCGCCGATTCGATCCTCGAAGCCGCCGACGCCGGCATCGAGGTCATCGTCTGCATCACCGAGGGCATCCCGGTGCTCGATATGCTTCAAGTCAAGACAGCGCTCAATGTGAAGGCAGCGCTGCGCGCCAACGGCGCGAAACTGATTGGCCCCAATTGCCCCGGCATCATCAGCTCGGGCGAATGCAAGATCGGCATCATGCCCGGCGCCATCCACAGCAAGGGCAAGATCGGCATCGTCTCGCGTTCCGGCACGCTCACCTACGAAGCGGTGCACCAGACCACGCAACTCGGGCTGGGGCAGTCGACCTGCATCGGCATCGGCGGCGACCCGATCAAGGGGCTGGATTTCATCGATTGTCTTGAACTGTTCGAGGCCGACGCGCAGACCGAAGCGGTGATCCTGGTCGGCGAAATCGGTGGCAGCCGCGAGGAAGAGGCGGCCGAATACATCCATTCCAACATGCAGAAACCGGTCGCCGCCTACATCGCCGGCCGCACCGCCCCCAAGGGCAAGCGCATGGGCCACGCCGGTGCGATCATTGCCGGCGGCAGCGGCACGGCGGATGCAAAAATCCGCGCGCTGGAAGCCGCGGGCGCCGTCGTGGCGCAGAGCCCGGCGGGCCTGGGC
>NZ_JANJXQ010000110.1 GCF_024708915.1 Thiobacillus sp. | reverse complement strand
AGCTCGGCGCCGAGATCCTGCGCCTGTGGGTGGCGTCCACCGATTACTCGGGCGAACTGTCGATCTCCAAGGAGATCCTCGACCGCGTGGTCGAGGTCTATCGCCGCGTGCGCAACACCTTGCGCTTCCTGCTCGCCAACGTTTCCGACTTCGACGCCGCCGCCGACATGCTGCCGGTCGACCAATGGCTGGAAATCGACCGCTACGCGCTGGCGATGACGCGCCAGCTGCAGGGCGAACTGCAGGCGCACTACGACGCCTACGAGTTCCACTTCATCGTGCAAAAGCTGCAGAGCTTCTGCTCGGAAGACCTCGGCGGTTTCTACCTCGACATCCTCAAGGACCGCCTCTACACCAGCGGCGCCGACAGCCGCGCGCGGCGCGCGGCGCAGAATGCGCTCCATCACCTGACGCATGCGCTGGTACGCTGGATGGCGCCGATCCTGTCGTTCACTGGCGAGGAAGTGTGGACGCAACTGGCGGGCGAGGACAGTTCGGTGTTCCTGCATACCTGGCACGAACTTCCGGACCCCTGCCCTCACCCCAACCCTGATGAGACCACTAAGCAATCGACTAAGCCCGCAAGCGGGCAAGTCGCTGCTTATCTCCCGCCTGCGGGCGAGGGGACGAACGCTGGGCCCAAACCGATCAACGAGGCCGACCTGCTCGAACGCTGGACCCGCATCCGCGCAGTGCGCGCCGAGGTGCAGAAGGCGCTCGAAACCGTGCGCGTCGCCGGCGCCATCGGCTCCTCGCTGCAGGCCGAAGTCATCCTGCACGCCCGTCCCGAAACCCAGGCCCTGCTGGCGCCGCTGGGCGACGACCTGCGCTTCGTGTTGATCACCTCGCAAGCCGGCGTCGTCGCGGCGGAAGAAGAACGTATCGTCGTCGCGCCGAGCGCAGCGAAGAAATGCGAGCGCTGCTGGCACTACCGCGACGACGTCGACGCGCATGCCGACCACCCCGGCCTGTGCGGGCGCTGCGTGAGCAATCTTCATGGCGCAGGCGAGGCGCGCAACCATGCTTGACCTGCTGAACCCTGCAATGCGCAAATGGCTGGGCATCGCCTTCGCCGTCATCGTCGCCGACCACCTCACCAAATGGTGGGTGTCGTCCACCCTCGACTATCAGGAATTGATACCGGTGCTGCCATTCTTTTCGCTGGTGCTGGTGCACAACACCGGCGCGGCGTTCAGCTTCCTGGCCGACGCCGGCGGCTGGCAGCGCTGGTTCTTCATCGCGGTGGGCGTCGTCGCCACCGTGATCATCGTGCGCCTGCTGAAGCGCCACGCGCACGAACCGCGGCTGGCATTTTCCCTGGCACTGGTGCTCGGCGGCGCGCTCGGCAATGTGATCGACCGCGTGGTGCTGGGGCATGTGGTGGATTTCCTGTATTTCCATTATCGCGGCTTTGCCTGGCCGGCGTTCAACGTGGCGGATTCCGCCATCAGCGTCGGCGCCGCCCTGCTGATATGGGACAGCCTGCGCGGCAAGCCAGCCGCAGCAGGCCAGCCATGACCGTGCGCAGCGTCGCCCCCGGCGACACCCTCCAGCTCCGCTACGCGCTGCGCCCGCGCGGCGGCGACGATCTCATCTCCAACTTCGACGATGCCGAAGCGGACACCGTGACGCTCGGCGACGGCACTCTGGCGCCGATGCTGGAGCAATGGCTGATCGACCTGGTTCCCGGCGAGCGCCACGTGTTCCTGCTCGATCCCTGGCAGGCCTTCGGCGAAAGCCAGCCCGAGCTGATCCAGACCCTGCCCAAAACCGATCTGCCGGCGGATACGGCATTCGAAGTCGATCAACTGGTCGAATTCGCCATGCCCAACGGCCAGACCCTGGCCGGGCATATCCTGGAAATCGGCGGCGAGGCGGTGAAGGTCGACTTCAACCATCCACTCGCCGATCTGTCGGTTGAGTTTGAAGTGGAAATCGTACGCATTCTGTAACGTCTGTCCGCGAGAACCCGTGCCTGTGCCATGACTGAAACGAGTCAGGCTCGGGGCACTGACTTATGCTAAGGTAATACTTGTACATACCCACTGGAGCGCACCATGACTGCGACATCCATTCGCCCCGTAGCGATCAAAATCGACGAAGACACCCGAAATCGCGTCAAGCGCCTTGCCGACGCACGCCAACGCAGTTCGCACTGGTTGATGCTGGAAGCCATCCGCCAGTATGTCGAACGTGAAGAAAAGCGCGAGGCCTTCCGGCAGGACGGCATCAACGCGTGGAATGAATATCAGAAAACCGGTCTGCACGTAAGCCTGGAAGAAGCGGATGCCTGGCTTGCCCAGCTTGAAGCAGGTAAAGACGTGGAACCGCCTGAATGCCACGTCTGATTTGGGCGCCTTCCGCCCTGCTTGATGTTCAGCGTGTCTACCGTTTTCTGGCCAGCAAGAATATGGATGCTGCCAGTCAGGCCGTGAAAGCAATTCGCGCCGGCGTCAAGATCATTGCGCGGCACCCGGAAATCGGGCGGCCCGCCGAGGACCTTGAACCGGAGTGCCGGGAGTGGCCGATCGGCTTTGGCGACAGCGGCTACGTCGTGCTGTACCGCCAAGATGGTGAACTCGTCACCGTGCTTGCACTGCGGCACCAGAAAGAAGTTTCTTTTTAAACTCGATAATCCAATAGCCCGTCGTCCCGGCGAAGGCCGAAATGACCCAGCCATTTATGTGCAAGAACAATCCCGGATCAATCCCGCCATGACGCCCACCATTCTTCTCGCCAACCCGCGCGGCTTCTGCGCCGGGGTCGACCGCGCCATCGCCATCGTCGAGCGCGCGCTGGAAAAATTCGGCGCGCCGATCTACGTGCGCCACGAAGTCGTCCACAACACATTCGTCGTCAACGACCTCAAGGCCAAGGGCGCGATCTTCGTCGAAGAACTCGACGAAGTGCCTGCCGGGGCCACCGTCATCTTCAGCGCCCACGGCGTGTCGCAGGCGGTGCGCCTGGAGGCCGAGTCACGCGGACTCAATGTGTTCGACGCCACCTGCCCGCTGGTCACCAAGGTCCACGTCGAAGTCAGCAAGATGCGCGACAAGGGTCTGGAAATCGTAATGATCGGGCACAAGGGGCACCCCGAAGTCGAGGGCACCCTGGGG
The DNA here is from genome assembly GCF_024708915.1 of Thiobacillus sp. The sequence goes on along the minus strand of NZ_JANJXQ010000110.1, from coordinate 32,284 downwards.
CAGTCGAAAAGCGGCATGTATCTGGTGGAAACGCCGGAAGACGCCGCCAGCCTGCAGGTGACCGACCCCGACAAACTCGCCTACGTCACCCAGACCACGCTGTCGGTCGACGATGCCGCGCGCGTGGTCGACGCCCTGCGCGCACGTTTCCCCAACATCACCGGGCCGAAGAAGGACGACATCTGCTACGCCACACAGAACCGCCAGGATGCGGTCAAGGCCTTGGCGCCGCAATGCGACGTGGTGATCGTGGTGGGGTCGCCGACCAGTTCCAACTCCAACCGGCTAAGGGAAGTCGCCGAGCACCTGGGGGTGCCGGCGTATATGGTGGACAACGCATCGGAAATCGATCCGCAGTGGGTGGCCGGAAAGAACAGGGTTGGACTCACCGCCGGCGCCTCGGCACCGGAAATTCTGGTGCGCGCGGTTATCGATCGGCTGAATCAATTGGGCATCGGCACCATAACGAACCTTGATGGCGCTCAAGAGAGGATCGCGTTCGCCTTGCCGAAAGGCCTGGGATGACTTTATTCCTGCCTCACCGCGCGTAAATGGATAGTTCTGAGCGTCACCAACACCCAACCGTAGAGGGGGTCTGCACTCCCGTATTGGACAAGGTCAGTGTGCCACACGTCGTATCGGCGGTTTGGCTATTTGCGGGCGTTGCCGTAAGCGTGAAAGTCGTAGCTGTTGTTACTGTTGCGGGAGTAATGTTGTATTTAACTGCTGACCCGCTCGCTCCCTTGGGTGACACCGCCGACGGCAGGGTAGCACCAGCATAAGCGTTGTTCGTCGTGAAGTATCGCTCCATGAACTGCACGTTTTCCATCAGGATGGCTTTGGCATCGGCGCGGTTTGCCCGTAGCACATATTGCTGATACGACGGGTAGGCAATCGCAGCGAGTATGCCGATGACAGCCACGGCGATCATCAACTCGATTAAGGAGAATCCTCGTGGCTGGCGAATTCCCGAACGTGCATCCACATTAGTGGCGTTCATTGCTGCAACTCCCTCCAGTTGACCCGACCCAACACCTCAGGCGGCGTGGTCACCCCACCCAGGCTGATCGCCCCGGTCGAACCGACAACCCCACCCGTCTCAACCCCTTCAGCAACGCCGGTTCCGGTTCCGGTTCCGGTTCCGGTTCCGGTTCCGGTTCCGGTTCCGGTTCCGGTTCCGGTTCCGGTTCCAGTTCCAGTGCCGGTGTCTGTCCCAGATGATCCCACGCTGAATATTCCGTCTGCCGGATCATCGGAACCTGTCGCAGGGGTGGCAGTGATGGCGTCGCTTGCATGGTCCTCTGGCGGCGCCTTGCTCCAGCTGGAATTTGCCATGCATGTGTCAGACGGGTGGTGCCAGAACATGTTGTATTCAGCTAGCAGCTTGCTGCCAAGACTGGTGTCTTTCAATCTGTACCCCAACTCGGGGTGGTCAGCGACGTTCAACTGAATATCGGTATCTGCCGTCGAGGACTTGACGATCTGAATTAACAGAGCCCCATTGCGGCGCTCACCATTCGGCCCATTGGTTGGACTGCTCACAGCACATGACCACTTGATCGGGTGCAAGCCTGCTCTGACCACGCCTGTCCCCCAATCCTTGGCCTTGAACGCATCCAGGGGAAGATTGACTGCCAGTGAACCAATCGTCGACAAGCTATAAGTTGGGAGCGATGCCACGGTTAAACCAGCATCAGTCCCATAGCTGGTGACTTCGACGTAGGGTGCCCCACCCACAGTAATCTTGGCTGCAGGCGAATAAGCCTGGTTAGCCACGAGCACCTTGAAGCCGAGATCGGAATCGATTGTGGTGACCTCGGTCGTCGTCGTGGTTCGTGTATAGGCCTTACCGCTTTTGTTTACTTTCTTGGTTGAAACCGTGACCGTCTTTATCTCGGTCGTCGTGGCGGTAGGCTGGGTAACGGTTTGGGTAGTGGTGGTAGGCTTGGAATTCCAGCCAAGCGCATCCGTATAGGATGAGGTGGATGTCGTCGTGCCAAGCGTTCCAAGGTTAAACTTGGCTTGGCTGGCATTGAGCATGTTGACGCCAGTCACATCATAGATGTCGTCGTATTCATGGACGTGGAAATATTTCAGCCCGGAATTAACGCCCGAATTTGATCCAGTGTAACTTTTACCATCGCTGGGTTGCACCCAGTTATTGCAAAACGCTGAGTAGCAATACATGTCGAAGTCGAAATGTCCGCCGGACACTCCGCGCTCCCCGCTGACCGGCGCCGGTACTGGCGGATCGCCATTCTTGTCGTAATTGGACTGGTAAACGTCAAAACCCGAGGCAGAAAGCGCCGTCAGCTGGGAACGTACGCCACCACCCATATGACGCCCCACCGGGTTTTCACCGCCGCTCAACTGGTCAGCCACAGTGAAGGCGCTGTCTCCATCCAAGTCAAAACGAATGGCTCCATTGTCGCCGCCGGTCAACGCATTCAGCTGCATCCACCAGTTTTCGCCTGGGGGGGTTGCCGTGGGCGAAATAGTGGGATTAGTGCTCATGAACAGGAAGACCGAACCCGTCACATAAGCGCCATCCCCCACCACACGCTCGCCCCCTATTGGAAGCGCGGTTTTCCAGCCCTTGTGATTGCCTGCTGTCCAGTCCGGGGCCGTGTTGCTTGCCGTGCGCACACGAATAGACGGCGTAACCGAACTGTAGCTGCCTTCGGTCAAGGTCTGCGACACCAGGTTAGTATTGGTGACCGGTGCGCCGTCCCATATTCCATAGGCATAATGGACAGCCGCATCGGCTTCATCCGCTGTCGTAAACATACGGCCCGTGACAAAGGTAACCATGAAACCACCATTGGGATGCGACTTGACACCTGGTGCCATGGTAATGGCCTGCGCTGGGCTGGTGGTATAGAGCAAGGTGGCCGTGTTAGTGGACAGATCGAATTTCCACAAATTACCGTCGATATCACCAGCGTAGGCATAATCTGCCTTGCCATCGACATCCATATCAATGACCGTGGGGGAGGACAGCCCGTTCGGGCTTCCCGCAGAGCCCGATCCGGTGTCAATCTCAGCAATTCGCGTACCGGTAGTCGCATTGATCAAAAACAACGAAGCATGGCCATTACCCGTATTGTTATAGCCATTACCCACGATGACCGCAGCCGCTCCGCTCGGCAAGGTTGCCAGAACAGGCTGCCCATACGTATACCCCAAGTTGGAATAATCGGTGGAAGACGTATTGGTGACTTCCCAGAGAATTTTGGAGGCGGCATCCGCTTCATCTGTCGCGGCAGCATTGGTAACGTTCAAAGCAAACAAACCCTGGCCACCCGACCCCAATGACCCAACAAGGATGGTGGTGCTGCCAAACTTGCGGATATCCATCCGGCCATCCACAAAATACTTGTGGATATAGGGATCGACTTTCAGATCAGCCAACTTAGGGATCAATACGGAGGGGATATAGGCAAAACGCTCCGTTCCGGTTGCGGCGTCGATGGCATGCAACATGCCATCATTGGCGCCCACGAACACAGTCTTGTGAGTACCGTCATCCCAGTAGACCGGAGTTGAGTGGATGATGTCCCCCAGCACAGTCGAGCGTGCACGGAAGTTCAGACCCAGCGGTTTCTCATTGCTGCGGTCGCCCCGGATGTAATCCAGAACAGGGGAGCTTGTGGCTGAACCGGAGGTGCCGGAATCCAAGACGCTTTTTTGGCTGCTGGACAAACTCGACCAACGGAACGGCATTTTAGTGGCGCCGTCCATGGTGGCAATATAGCGGCCGGCATCATAATCCTGCGCATCAATCTTCGCCGCAGCCCCTCCTGTCCAGTTATCAATCGGAGTAATGGAACCTGTCGCATTGATGGGGTAGGAATGCATATTTCCACTCCAGTCCTGCGAGCTGTAATCAATGGAAAAGAGCTGTTGCGTGCCGGAGGTCACAATATTATTGGTGACTTCTGGTTGGCCCACGTAGCCTACGGGCTGGGTGTCAGGATCAAAACTGGCAGCAGCCTGCGCCGAGCTCTGGCCCAGAAAGACCAATAAGAAGAGCCCAGTTACGCAATATCCCTTATGTGCACTCATGCTGTTTCTCCAATGCGACAAATCGCGACTCAACAACTGGCCGGCAGATGCCGGAACATAGTCTGGACAAATACGGTGGAGTTATCCATGCCTACGCCACGCGCAGTGATTCTGAATAGGATTTTTGGACAGATGCCACCGCCACCGCCCAAAACCGGAGTATTCATAATCTCGACAAAGTATCTGGGCTGGCCAGCTACACCGGACAGATTGGATGTCCCCGACGCAAACGAGCGGGTCACACCAGCATCATTCCAGTCTATGGTTTGCCATCTCGGTGGATCGCCAGCAACAGGCTTCCTGCACAAGCCATTCGTACAGCCAGGCGTAAAGCTGGCGGGAGTAAACGGATCAAATGGGGCAGCCGCGAACAAGGCGGTTTCAGCGTCGCGCAATACAGCCTCCGCTGCTTGCAGTGCCAGCTGCCGGTTGCGTGCGTTGGCAGCCATGCGTTCCTCGAGCGTGGCGCTGCGCAAGGCCGAAATGACAATGATGGTCAGCACCACCATGAAGATCAGCCCGGTAATCAATACCGCACCGGATTCCTTGTGAAGGACATACTTAAGGCGGCGGGTTGACATGATTCTCACTTGGCCTGGTTTCTGACTGTGTAGGTGGCGGTATAGACTTGACGCAAGAATCCGTCCGTCCTAGTCGTGGGGGCGCCGTTGTATGTGAAGGTCTGACTGCCATTTGCTGCAACATTGCTGGTGCCCCCCCGAACCAGTAGGCTCACCTGTACGGCTGCCACCTGTCCGAAGCTGGCCACCCCACCTGCCGCTTGGTAAGACTCGATCACCCCATCCTTGTTAGCATCAATCCCGTAGGCAATCTGCATGTCTTCGATGTTGTCAGCCACTACAACGTTATTGCAGGTAAGCTCTCGTGAGCCATTTACCGCAAAAGCGTAGGTCACCAATGTCCCCGCAGCGACATTGGCACCGGTACAGTCCGCCTCGCCGCCTTCTTGTGGATCGTATTGGACTGTAATCGTGTCTTTCGCCCCATCGGCACCGGTCAAAGCGACGCCCGAAAAAGGGCTGTCCGCATCTGTCCGGTAACCTGCCTGACGGATGGCCTTGCCTAATATCTCCAGCGCATAACGCCCACTTTCCTGCATGCGTGATACGTCGTCATGGGTTCGATTGATCTGGCGGCTGCCCAAAAAGAAATAGGCCAGAGCAATCAAGAGCACGAGACCCGCGGTCATCGCGACCATAAGCTCAATCAGGCTCATACCAAGTTGCCGGATCAAACAAGGAGCTGAATTAATGTGTTTCATAAACGCGTTTCAACCGTGAATTGCTGGGCGCTCGACCCACCCGCACGCGAGTCATTCCACTGCACGACAACGGTGATTTTCCAGGCCGGCGCAGCGCCCACAGTTACCGACCCTGTACCCGATCCGGAAGGCATGGTGGCGATCAATGCATCACACCATTGCTTGAGATCCGTTTGCGCAACGGTGGCACCACCTGGAGCGGCAGCGCAACTGGCGAGCGCATAAGGCGAGGGGGATGTCTCGGCCGTGGTTCTGTTGGCACGCATGCGGTCGATGATGTCATTGGCCAGCAAGCTTGCCTGCGAACGTATATAGGCGCCCTGATTGACTTTGAGGCTGTTGGCAATAATGCCGGCAATACCCAGCAACCCCAAGCTGACGATCAGCAGGGTAACCAGCACCTCAAGAAGAGTAAAGCCATTCTGTTTATGCATGATCTCGCTTTAGCTAGCTACACGACACCGTATTTATGCGTGCCCGGCCTGTACCCAGAGTCAGCACAATATCCTTGCCGGACACGGTGGTATCCGGGCTGCACAAGTTCAGAGTCCCGCCTTGCATTGCATTGTTCGCAAGCCTCGATTGGCCATTCGAAACATAAGAAATGTAGCTCGCCACATTCCCGTTCCCCACGAGGGTGCTGCCGCCATCAAGTGCGGGATGAACCCGCAGTATTTCGTCCCCCGAGGCATCTGCTGCCACACCAGCATCAACAAATACAATCCAGCCCTGTGCCCACCCGCCCGTACAGCTGGTGCCATTACTGCTGGCACACATCGTGACACGGGCATTGCGTTTAATTGCCTCTGCGCGCGCAAAGCTCACCATGGTCAGAAACTCGTTTGCCTGGGCAGTCATCCGGGAATTCAAAACGAATATCCGAAAATTGGGCAGTGCAATCGTCAATAGGATGCCGATGACAGCTACCGTCACCATGAGCTCTACCAACGTGAATCCGTATGACCTGATTTTCATTTTTCACCCGTCCGATCTGCACCCTAATCATCACGAACCCTCCGAACAAGTCACTACGGACCAATGGCCGCTTTGCTAGAATGAACGGCAATTTCGGGCTTTTTCATTGACTCACAACGTCATCATTATCGGCGCCGGCATCTCGGGCTTGAGCGCTGCGCTGGCTATTTTGCAGCGTGGCTCACACGTCACGCTGCTGGATCGCGGCGCCACGGGCGGCGAATCGTCGTGGGCAGGGGGCGGAATCCTCTCACCGCTATTGCCATGGGACTATGCGGGGCCGGTTTCCGCGCTGGCCTTGCGTTCGATGGCAGGCTATGCGGACTGGGTAGCGGACATCGAGGCGATATCGCGGCAGAATGCGGAGTTCTGGCGCTGCGGGATGCTGGCATTGGATGTGGCCGAGCCAGATCAGGCGCAGGCCTGGTGCGCAACCCACGGAATGGCCGCGTATATCGATTGCCGGCGTACGCTGAACCTGGCACCCGATACCCGCAAACAAAACTGTATCTGGCTGCCCGAGGTGGCGCAGGTGCGAAACCCGCGCCTGGTGGCGGCATTGCGCGCGGCGGTGCTCAGTTTGGGTGGTGTGATTCATGAACATTGCCCGGCCACGGGGGTGTTGACGCAGAGCGGACGGGTAACTGCAGTACAAACGGCAACGGACACCTTCCCGGCCGACAGCGTGGTGCTGGCCACCGGGGCATGGTCCGGCATGGGACTGGCCGAACTGGGGGCCATGCCGCAAATTCGCCCGATCCGCGGCCAGATGCTGCTGTTCAAGCTTGAACCGGGCGTGCTCGACACGATTCTCTATCACAACGGGCTGTATCTGATTCCGCGCCGCGACGGTCATATTCTGGCGGGCAGCACGCTGGAAGACGCCGGCTTCGACAAGTCGACCGACGCGGCCACGCTCCGGCGCCTGCACAGCGACGCCGCCGAATTGCTGCCCATCCTGGCCGGAATGCAGCCGGTTCAGCACTGGGCCGGACTGCGCCCCGGCTCGCCCGGCAACATCCCGGTCATCGACCGCCATCCCGATTTCGACAATGTATTCGTCAACGCCGGGCATTACCGCTACGGGGTGACGATGGCGCCCGCCGCGGCGGAACTGCTGCTCGATCTGATGGAAGGCAGGACGCCGACGCTCGATCCCGCGCCGTATCGCTGGCAGGCGGCGCTTGAGCGGGCATGGTCTGGTTGTTTTTAGCCCGGAATCCATTGCAGGCCGAACACCGTTGTGGAGGTGGCGCCCTCACTGCGAATGCAAGCACCCTGCGGCTTGAATGTGGCGCCAGCGGTTTTATCGCTACCAAGCCGGCGGGTTTCAATTCGCACCGAATCAATAGGATAATCGTCTCGCCCACCCGATCTGGTCACTTGCCATGTCACAAGCCCGCGTCCATTCGCCGATTGATGAAGCCGACTACCTGCACCGCGAGGAAGCCGCGACCAGCAAACATGAGTTGGTAGACGGCGAAATTTTCGCGATGGCGGGTGCGAACGAGCGGCACAACCGCATTGCGCTCAATATTGCTTTCCATCTGCGCAGCGCCACCCGCGGCAAAGCCTGCCGTGCGTTCATGGCCGACATGAAGCTGCGGCTTGCCAGCGGCTCGACGTATTACTACCCCGACGCGATGCTGGTGTGCGATCCGGCTGACGATCATCCGATCTACAAACAGTTACCCTGCCTCATCGCAGAAGTGCTGTCCCCCGCCACTGCCAGCATTGATGTGCGCGAGAAATTAGCGGCCTATCGCGGGCTGGCAAGCCTGCGCTATTACCTGCTGGTCGATTCGGAGCGGCTGTGGGCCAAGGTATATTTTCGCGATGAACACGGCGCCTGGTTCGAACAGGAACTCTCGCCCGAAGACCGGCTGGATGTGGCGTGCGGCGACGCCCGCCTCGCCCTGTCGCTGGACGATTTGTACGAGGATACGGGGCTGCTCGTTGTCTGAGACGCTATATGAATATTTGCGTCGACCGCAAGTAGGGAAAAGTGATGTTCATGGCTACAATTTGAACGCATATAAAAGGAGTACATCTCATGAACCTGACCGTTGAACAGATCGCAGAAGAGGCGCTTGCCCTGCCGAGCGAAGCGCGTGCGCTTCTGGCCGACCGCCTGGCCGAGAGCCTCGATCCACTGGAAGACGGTTATGCCCACGAACTTTGGGTAAACGAGGCGCTGCGCCGACGCAACGACGTCCGTAGCGGGTCTGTCCAGACGATCCCGGGAGATGAGGCACTGTCCCGTATTCGCCGGATGTTCCCGTAGTGCGATTTGAGTTCCATCCGGATGCGCTGGCCGAATACGAAGAAGCCGCCCGGCATTACGCCGCCTGCCAAGCCGGACTGGAACTGCGATTTATCGGCGCAGTGGAGCATGCCATCCATCTGATTCTCGACGCGCCCGATACATGGGGCATATTTGAAGAAGATATTCGGCGGTGTTTAACACGTATTTTCCCCTATGCCATCCTGTACACCGTCGAGCCTGACCATATTCTGATTGTCGCGGTCATGCACAGCCACCGTGAACCTGGATATTGGCGGAAGCGTCTTGCTTGAAGTCCGGTCTGCCGCCTCCTCGAACGGCCGAAATAGCCTGCCGCTGATCGTCTGGATCGTCAGCGATGGCAAACCGGGCCACGTCAACCAGTCGCTGGGGCTGGGCGAGGCGCTGGCACGTGCCGTCCCCGCCGAAATCCATATCCTTCGCGCCCTGCCAGCCTGGCGGGCCTGGCTGGCGCTGCTGCTGAAACGTCTTCCCGGCGACATACTGCCCAGGCCCGACCTGATCGTCGGCGCGGGACACGCCACCCACCTGACGCTGCTGGCGGCGCGGCGCGCACGCGGCGGGCGCAGCGTGGTGCTGATGAAGCCGAGCCTGCCGCGTCGCTGCTTCGATCTGTGCATTCTTCCCCGCCACGATGGCGTTGCGGAAGATGCGCGCACGCTGGCGACTGCCGGAGCGCTCAACCGCATCCAGCCCGCAGCGGCACGCGATGCGGGCCACGGCTTGATCCTGATTGGCGGCGTCTCGCCGCATTTCGAATGGGACAGCGACGCCGTGCAGCTGCAGATCAAGAGCATTCTCGCGCGCACGCCGGACACCCGCTGGACGCTCACCACCTCGCGCCGCACGCCGGCGGATTTTGTGGGCGCACTGCCGGCATTTCCCAACCTGACCGTCATTCCCCACACCGCCACGCCGCCCGACTGGCTGCCCGCTCAGCTTGCGCGCAGCAGCACCGTGTGGGTGACGCCCGACAGCGTATCGATGGTGTTCGAAGCGCTGACGGCAGGTGCGGATGTCGGCGTGTTCGATCTGCCGGTCAACCCGAAAAGCCGTGTCGGCCCGGCGATCGCGCAGCTCGCCGACGCGCAGCGCATCACCCGCTTTGTGCACTGGTGCGCGCACGGCGAACTGCACCCCAACCTGCACCCGCTGGCCGAGGCAGACCGCTGTGCACAAAACATCATGCAACGCTGGTTTGATGCGCATCAAGCCAAGGCTGCACCCAGACGATGACACGCGCCAGCCGACCCTGTATATTGACCATATTAGCCACATTGGCCATTACAGGGTGAAACCATGATTGCCGTAACTTCAGTTGAGGCGCAGAGCCGATTTGGCGAACTGATTGATCGAGCGCAACGCGAACCGATCGAAATCACGCGCCGCGGCCGCACGGTTGCCTATGTGGTTTCCGAGCACGACCTCAAGGAACTGCAGGATATCCGCAAGCGCCGCGAGGATGCCGTCCGCTGGTATTCGAGCTACAAACAGCACTCCGCTCCCCTGCCCGATGCGGCCTCGCTGACCGACGACGATATCGACCGCCTGGTCCATGAGCTTCGCTAGGTGGGTGGTTCTGGATACGGGCATTCTGGTCAGCGCTGCAATCCGCCCGGACTCCATTCCCGCCCTGGCCCTGGAAAAATCCTTGCTGGATTTCGATGTATGCGTCAGCCACGAAACGCTGGCGGAACTGGAGTTGGTATTAGGCCGGTCAAAGTTCGACCGCTATGCGCCCAAAACTCAGCGCGAGGCTTTTATCGCCGGCTTTCGGGAACGCGCAACGATGATTGATGTATCGATCATCGTGACCGACTGCCCTGATCCAAAAGACAACATATTTCTGGCGCTGGCCGAAGCAGCCGTAGCCGAGCTGATCATCTCCAGCGATCCGCATTTAACGAACATGCATCCCTGGCGCGGAATCCCCATCCTCCCGCCAGCAGCCTTTCTGGTCGGCATCAAATAAAGCCGGCATTGCATATCATCTATCTCGCAAATTTCGCATGACCGCCGCCCGCAAACTGACCGTCCTGCAACTGTTGCCCGCGCTGGAATCCGGCGGAGTGGAACGCGGCACGCTCGAAGTGGCGCAAGCGCTTGTCGAGCACGGCCACCGCGCGCTGGTGATGTCGGCGGGCGGGCGGCAGGTCGCGCCGCTGGTTGCATCCGGCGCCGAACACTTCGCCTGGCCGATCGGCAAAAAATCGCTCAAAACGCTGCGGCTCGTCGGCAGGCTGCGCAAGTTTCTGCTGGAACAAAAGGTCGACATCATCCATGCGCGTTCGCGCGTGCCGGCGTGGATTGCCTGGCTTGCCTGGCGCGGCATGGATCCATCCACCCGCCCGCGTTTCGTCACCACGGTGCACGGCATGTATGGCGTCAATCGCTACAGCCGCATCATGACGCAGGGCGAACGGGTGATTGCAGTGTCCAAAACCGTGCGCGACTACATCCTGCGCGAATACCCCGACACCCTGCCCTGGCGCATCCAGGTCATCCATCGCGGGGTCGACGGCGAAGCCTACCCGCACGGCTGGAAGCCCGACCCCGGCTGGCAGCAGGCATTCTTTGCGCAGTTTCCGAACGCCGCCGGCAAGCAGTTGCTCACCCTGCCCGGCCGCATCACCCGGCTCAAGGGGCATGAAGACTTTATCGAATCGATTGCCCGGCTGAAGCGGCGCGGACTGCCCATTCATGGAATCATCGTCGGCGGCGCGTCGTCATCCAAGCAGCGCTATCTGCAGAAGCTGCGCTACCGCGTGCGCAGCCTGGGTCTGGAAACCGACCTCAGCTTCACCGGCCAGCGCGACGACCTGAAAAACATCCTGGCGATTTCCAGCCTGGTGCTGTCGCTATCAACCCAGCCCGAGTCCTTCGGCCGCACCACGCTGGAGGCGCTGCGGCTGGGCGTGCCGACGGCAGGCTACGACCACGGCGGCGTCGGCGAAATCCTGCGCACCGTCTATCCTGCCGGACTGCTGCCGCTCGACCGGCTCGACGAAACCTGCCAGCACATCGCCCAACTGCTGCAACATCCAGAAGCGGTTCCGGCGGGCGATTTTTTCCCGCTGCAAGCGATGCTGGATCAGACGCTGGCGCTATATGAGCAGCTGGCGCGCGCACCGCGTCGCTGATGCCTGTGTCCTGTCGTCGCAGCCGGTTGTCATCGCGCGCGTCACAGCGTAGACAAACGCTACTCGCCCAACTCGCCCTACCCGATGACGAGGATGCGGAGGGGCCTGGCGCGTTGCACGGCATTCATGCCGCGAACGACTCCGGCTGATATTCCGGCACCCAGGTTTTCAACTGGCGCTTGACCGTCATTTCGTCATGGGTCTCAGAGTGATCCAGCCAGGCCAGGCACTCGGCATACCAGCCGGCGTCGGCGGCGCGCGCTTTAGCCACCCGTAGCTTGGGATGCGGAGTGGGCAGCGTCGACTCGTCGTCGGCGAGCAATTCCTCATACAGCTTCTCGCCGGGACGCAGGCCGCTGTATTCGATGCGGATGCGGTCTTCGTCCGCACCCGACAGGCGGATCATCAGCCGGGCCAGTTCGGCAATCCTGACCGGTTCGCCCATGTCGAGCACGAAAATCTCGCCGCCCTCGCCCATCAGGCCAGCCTGCAGCACCAGTTGCGCGGCTTCGGGGATCGACATGAAAAAGCGCGTGATCTCGGGATGCGTCACCGTCACCGGCCCGCCCGCCTCGATCTGCTTCTGGAACTTGGGAATCACACTGCCGGACGAGCCGAGCACGTTGCCGAAGCGCACCGACACGAAGCGCGTGCCGGTCGATTGTTGCATCGCCTGGCACGCCATCTCCGCCAGCCGCTTGGTCGCCCCCATCACGTTGGTCGGATTGACCGCCTTGTCGGTGGAGATCATCACGAACTTGCCGACGCCGTTGGCCTGCGCCGCGGCGGCGACCACCTGGGTGCCCAGCACGTTGTTGCGCACCGCCTCCCAGGCATTGTCGTTCTCCATCAACGGCACATGCTTGTAGGCGGCGGCATGGAACACCACGGTGGGACGCTGCTCGGCCATCACCTGGTTCACCCACACGGCGTTCTTCACGTCGCCGATCATCGGTGCAATCTGCAAGTCGGGAAAACGCTGCGGCAATTCCTGCTCCATCGCGTACAGCGCCAGCTCCGACTGCTCGAACAACACCAGTTTCGCCGGCGCAAAACGCGCAATCTGGCGACACAGCTCCGAGCCGATCGAGCCCCCCGCGCCGGTCACCATCACCACCTGGCCGGTCAGCAACTGATGCAGGCCACTGTCGTCGAGCGCCACCGGGTCGCGCCCCAGCAGATCGTCGAGCTCGATACGGCGCAGGCTGGAGACCGACACCCGGCCTGCCACCAAATCTTCCAGCGACGGCACGGTCAGCACATTCAGCCCGGCGTCGCTGCAGGTCTGGGTGATGCGCTTGCGCACCGCGTGCGCCGCCGACGGCAGCGCCAGCACGATGTCGTCCACCTCCATTTTGCGTGCCCAGACCGCGACCTCATCCAGCGGCCCCAGCACCGGAATCCCCTGCACCAGCCGCCCGCGCTTGTCGCGGCTGTCGTCCAGCAGTCCAACCACATGAAACCCAGCCGGATTACGCGCCAGTTCGCGCAGCAGAAAGTCGGCCGCCGAGCCCGCCCCCGCCACCAGCACCGGTTTGCTGTCCGGGTGCAGCACGCTGGCCAGCCGATGCTCCCTCCACGCGCGGTAGGCCAGACGGCTTCCACCCATCAGCATCACCAGCAGCAATGGATCGAGAATCAGCACCGAACGCGGCACCACCGCGCTGACGCGGAACAGGATCAACACCAATGGAACCAGCAATGCCGCCAGCCCGACGGCCAGTACGATGCGCTTGAGATCGGGCAGGCTGGCAAACCGCCAGATCCCGCGATAGAGGCCGAAACGCCAGAACACCGCGGCCTGCAGCGGCACCACCCAGGCCAAGGTGGACAGCGCGGCGGCCTGGAATTCGGGCGATAGCGCCAGATTGAAGCGCAACCAGTATGCAGCCAGCCAAGCGAAGGCCGCCGCCAGAATGTCGTGCAGGATGACCGTGATGGTACGGGGGTTAATGTTCATTACGAGTGCGATACCAGCGCCAGTCGATGGCGAGGAAGATAAGCATATAAACCACGATCCACAGTGCAAGCAGCCACGCAGCATGCTGCGGCAGCGCCAAGAGCGTGAATGCCAGTGCGGCGCCCGCGAGCATCAGCCCATAAGCGGCCATCGCAAGTTGGCGATGCGATGCGCCCAGCAGCACCACGCGCTGATAATAATGCGAACGATGCGCCAACCAGAATTTTTCGCCACGCAACATACGGCTCCCCAGGGTCACACTGGCGTCAACGATGAACGGCGAGAACACCACAAGCGGGAACAGCCACGGCCACACGTTCTGCCGGGCACCCAGAATACCGAGTGCGGCGGCCAGGAATCCCAGTGGAATCGACCCAGCATCGCCCATGAACACCTGCGCGGGCGGGAAATTAAAACGCAGGAATGCCAGCGCCGCTGCCGCAATCGACGCGCAAAGCGCGGCCAGTGCTGGCGCATCGCCAAGCCACGCGGCCAGCGCCAGCGAACCAAAACCGATTGTGGCTATACCGCCTGACAAGCCATCCGAGCCATCCATGAAGTTATACAGATTGGTCATCCACACCACCGCCAGCGTACCCAGCAGCAATGTCCAGCCGGTCAGCCCAAGTGCCAGCAAGCTCGTCAGCGCTGCCGCGAAGTGCACAAAAAAGCGTAGCGCGACCGGCAACCCACGCACATCATCCAGCACCGACATGGAAGCCAGCACAAACGTCATCAGCAGAACCGGTAGCAGACCTGCCCCACTCAGAAACACACTGCTCACCAATACCCCGGCCATGATGCCCAGCCCACCGATGCGCGGCGTTGGTGTCGCATGCAGCGAACGCTCATTGGGATGGTCCATCGGCAGGCGGCCGCATCGCAGCAGCCAGGCCAACGTCAGCCAGCAGATGACAAAAGCAGAAAACGGTGCAAGCCACATCATGCCGAAGCCGACACAGTCGCTGCCAATCCCGCTTCCATCGAAAACGGCGGGGCCCAGCCCAGGCGCGACCGGATAGCCGAACTGTCCACGACAAGCGAGCTCGTAAGCCGTGTGACGGCTGCGCGCTTGCCCAGAAGACTGCCCGCCAGTTCCAGCATGCTGGCAGGCACCGGAAGCAAGCGCGCCGGCCGGCCCATGGCACGCGCCACAGCACGGATCAGCTCAGGCGTCGAAACCGGCTCGCCGTCGTCCAGCAGAAAAGTCTGCCCAGCTGCGTCAGGGTGCTCCGCACATAGCCGGATCGCATCGACGAAATTACCCAGAAACAGAAAACTGCGGCGGTTGCGAATCCCCCCCAAGGACAACGGCCAGCCACTCTCGACTAGCTTCAGCAAATGCAGGAAATTCGCCTTCACCCCCGGCCCATAAATCAGCGGCGGGCGCACAATAACGATTTCCAGCCCGGTTTCGCAGGAAATTTCCTGCAGCCCTTGTTCAGCCTCCCACTTTGATAGCGCATAGTCGTTGTGCGGCGCGGGCGGGCTTTGCTCTGTAAAACATTCCCCTTCGCGGGTGAACAAGCCATGTACGCCTATCGAACTGATAAAAACAAAACGGCGCACGCCCACTGCCGCTGCCTGGCGCGCCAGATTCAATGTGCCTGCTGTATTGACCATGCGAAAAACCGCAAGCGGGTTCTGCTCAGTTTCTTTCAGGACATGGGCGCGCGCCGCTGTATGCACCACGACGTCCCGACCCACGAGCACCTCACGCCAATCGGATGTTGCAGACAACTCCGGTGCCAGGATGAAACCTCGTTCCCGCGCCGCGACCACACGCACCGAACCCAGTACGTCGTAAGCTTCACTGCGCAAATGTTCAAGCAGCGCCCTGCCTATGAAGCCCGATGCTCCGGTGACCAGAATTTTTGCGGCCATTGTTACGTCCGGGGATGTACGAAGAACTGCCTGCCGCGCGACCATAACTTGTGGCCAAGCAAGCGGAACCACGAAGCCCGCAGTCCATGTTGCTTCAGCGCGGCCATAATTTCGCGATTTTGCTGGATTACATTCGAAAGGCTCTGATTGGTCTTGCCGCCCAGACGCATCTTGATCAATGTCCTCGGCACATACACCGAACAGATCCTGTGCACTTCCAGAAAGCGCAACATCAGTTCCATATCCGCGGCAAGCAGGAAATTCAAGTTAAAGCCACCCAATCTTTCATATACCGATCGTCGTACAAAAAATGTCGGGTGCGGCGGAACCCAGCCATATTCAAACCGGCCCAGCCGGTAAGTACACGATTTCCAGTAACGCACGATCCTGCTGGGATCTTGCTGATCCACATACACCAAATCGCCAAAACAGGCCTCGATGGCCGGATCGGAAAACGCTTCGGCGATGTGCGACAGCGCTGTATTACCGGCATAGAAATCATCGGAGTTGATAAAGCCGATCACCTCACCTGTCGCCATCCCGATACCCTTGTTCATCGCATCGTAGACACCACGATCTGGCTCGGAGATCACCTTGGATAAGAGCTGGCGATAGCGCTTGATGACAGCCAGCGTGCCGTCCTCCGACCCTCCGTCCACCACAATATGCTCAATGTCCGGATGCGTCTGCGCAGCTACCGATTGAAGAGTGTCGCCCAGCGTTCGCGCGGAGTTGAAACAGACAGTAATGATGGAAATCTTCATGAGGCGACCGACAGGCGGTTAGGAAGAGCCGTGATGAAAGGCAGCCAGTGCCTGTATGGCACTGGCTGAATCATCACGAAAAAGGTGGGCCGCCCGGCGAAGTTTATCTAGCGGCCAGTCCCACCAGCGCAGTTCGAGCAACAGCGATATTGTCGCGGCGTCAAAACGATGACGAATGACGCGTGCCGGAACCCCGCCGACAATTGCATAGGGTTCGACATCACGCGTGACTACCGCACCTGCTGCGATGATCGCGCCGTCGCCGATCCGCACGCCATCCAGCACCATCACGCCAGCGCCGATCCAAACGTCATTACCGACACTCACGCGGTAGTTTTCGGCGAAATGTGACTTGTCGCAGAACGTGATGCCCGCCTGCGCCAGCGGCGAATAGAAGGCCGGATGCGTCGAGATCCAGTTCGTCGGATGTCGGCCCAGTCCGCCGATGCGCGTGCGCGCACCAACGCTGCAGAAACCACCCATGTCGCAGGACTGCACGCGCCCGCCGCCGATGTAAGTGCAGCGACCAATGTTCGAATCGACGATTATAGTTCCGATGGAAAGGCGGTTGAAGCCCGCAAACGACGATCCCGCGTCTACGTAGCTCAGCAGCGGGGCACGGAAGGATGGCAGCCCGCGGGCGAGCAGTAGTCGTCTGAAAAAGGCCCAGTTGAGTACGTCGATCACAGGTTGAGTTCGGGTAAGAGATGCACGGATCAAGTCGCAAACTTGCGCCGGAACTGTGCCAGCTTGCGAAGGAAAAAATTAATATATCGCGCACCCCTGATCCGGACAAAATATTTGTTGAGCCGCGCCAGATTGGCGGCATGTTCGATGATTGGCGTTCGATCGACGCGAATCGATTCGACGGCCACCTCGCCCCAGTAAGGATCGATCTTCCATTCCGCGCAATGCACGCCACTGCCGTCGATGCCGATATTGCGAACCAGCGAGTGGGCAGAATACAGCGTCAGCATATGTCTAAGGAAGCCCGCCGCGTGCCAGCGGATGAACCATGAATGGTTGCGGCCTGCGATCTGATCCTTGAGCATCTTGATGTTGGAGTGCGGACCGTTCGCATTGAAAGCACGCCGCAGCCCGCGTGACCGAATCTGCTCAAGCAGCGCCTGTCCGTCGCGCTCGAATATGCGCCAGCGGTCCGACCATGTCGCCCAGCCCCAGCTGTGCGGCATGCTGAGGAAGAAGGATGGCGCATCGGTATCAAGCCCGACCGGATACATGTAGCCGCAGACACTCTGCACGCGCTCATCCGAAGCATAGGTGTCAAGCCCATCATTCATGAAGGTCAAAAAGTGCGGCGATGTCGGCAGATCGTCCTCCAGGACGATGGCACGCCCAAACCGCTCGCACAACATGCTGACGCCATCGATGATCGAATTGGCCAGGCCAAGATTCCGCTCCCTGCTGATGATGGTCACCGACGCAAAGCCGCTGATCCGCGCAACATAATCACGCACACGCTCCACACCCTCGCGCGCAAGCTCGTCGCACGCCGCATCGCAGAACACGAACAGCGGTGTGTGCGGCGCAAGCAGGTTGGCCTGCAGCGCCTCGACCGTCTTGCGCGTATGTTCTGGACGGTTGTAGACAAAGAGCGCGAGCGGCGCGCAGTTTTGTGTATGTTCCATAACCTCAGACCCTAGACAGCGGCTGTCCAGCCTGAATGCATTCACGCAACCAAAGCTGCGTCGTCACGAGCTTGTAGACGTGATGCTCCGCCGCCATTACCCCTTTCCTGTTCTGTTCGATCAAGCGCTTGATCCTGCCCGGATCACACCACTGGTGGAGCAGGCTATGCCGGTCAAGCAGCAATCGTTCGACTTCCCGTCCCTGCTCAGAGGCCAGCCATTTCCCCACCGGGGTTGGATAACCTTTTTTGTCAGGTCGATTGCCTATCGATCGCTGGCCGTGCGCACGCAAATACTCGCGCAGCACCCATTTGGTTTCATTCCGATTGAATCTTAGTTTGGCAGGCAAGCTGAACATCCACTCGACAAGCCGGTAGTCCAGGAACGGATTTCGTGCCTCCACACCATGCGCCATGCTGATGGCATCGCCATAGTGCAAAAGCCCGGGCAGAATGGTAAGCGAATGATCCTCCATCAGCCTTTGTCGGACCGGATCAGCACCCATTCCCCCGTGATGTTCGAGTAGCGGCGGCAACTGAACCCCGTCACGCATCAGCGACTGGAAACCTACGCGCCGACGATGCCAGCGCAACAGCATGGGCGAGACCTCACGCGCCGACCATGCCAGCGCCCAGCGCAGCGAGAAGCTGTGGCGCAAGGCGCGCAACCGCTCCCGCACGCCTTCCAGGCTCCGCCGCTGGTCCGACTTCCCTGAAAAATAGTTCAGCAGTTCCAGAATCGCATATTGTGGATAGCCGGCCAGAGCCTCGTCAGCTCCCTGCCCCTCAAGGAGCACCGGCACCCCATCGGAACGTGCATGCTGCATGAGATGCCAGAGCGGATAGACTGCAGGGGAGTAGCCCGGCCCATCCATGTGCCATGCCACCTTGCGCAAGGTATCAAGCCAATCCTCTTGCGGCGCGGACACCGCGGTCAGCGGCGAATGCGCCGCATCGCTGGCGAGCTGCGCCCATGGCAGTTCGCCCGACTCGCCTTCGCCATAGACGGACGTATAGCAGACCAAAGGCTTGGCGACATGCTGGCTGGCTGCGGCAAGCACCCCGGTCGAATCAAGACCGCCGGAGAGTGTCAGGCCCACCGGAACATCGCTGCGCAGCCTCACCCTCACCGCGTCGGTAAACAGCGCGTCAAATTGAGCACGCGCACCATCGGCGCTGAGCGCCTCATCCGTATTCGCCGGGTAATCCCAGTAACGCGACAGACGCAGCTTGCCGGTGGCGGCCTCATAGGTCGCATAATGCGCTGGCGGCATCACATCGATACCTTGGTAGAAAGAATTGCCGCGGGCGTAAAGCAGATTGTTGCCCAGGAAATCCAATAGCGCCGTTTCCGACACAGCCCGGTGCCCAGGAAACAAAGCCAGCAGCGCCTTGGGCTCGGACGCGAAAGCCAGACCATCGTGGCCATTCCGGAAATACAGCGGTTTCACCCCGAACCGGTCACGCGCCAGCAACAAATGCTGCTTCGAGGGTTGCCAGAACGCGAACGCCCACATGCCGTTGAGGCGTGGCAGCGCCCGGTCTCCCCACTCGATCAGCGCATGCAGCAGCACCTCGGTGTCTGAATGCCCGAAAAACTGATGACCAAGCCCTTCGAGTTCGGCACGCAATTCGACGTGGTTGTATACCTCCCCGTTGAAAACAATTGCCGCACCGCTTACCGGTTCCACCATTGGCTGGTGACCGGCAGGAGATAGGTCGAGGATGGACAGGCGCCGATGACCGAGCAAAACACCCGGCGCAGCAAATTCACCACGGTCATCCGGGCCGCGGTGTGCGAGCAGATCCAGCGCGGCGCTGAAGCGTCCAGCATCCACCGCCTCGTGGCGGCCGAACCATCCGAGAATACCGCACATCAGTACATCGCTCCGCCCTGCCCACGCGCATGACGCGACAGTCCTCTAAGAACATAAGCAACCTGTCCTTGGCCGAGCATCAAGGCAAGGCGACGCAGTTTGTATACTTTCTTTTGCCATGAGGGTATTTCGCGTCCTGCCAGGATCATCTGATTCTCTTCCTGAAAGAGATGCTCCATCAGGCTGGTCTTGGTTTCGCCATGCAGGCGGAGTGCGCCCCAGATGCAATCTACGTGTATCCCTTCGGCATGCTGCGCCAGTCGAAGAAACCATTCGTAGTCAAACGAACAGTGATACCTCTCGTCCAGTAACCCTGTCTTCTCCTGAAGACTGCGACGCCAGAATGCCGCCTGGTTCGCAAGCAGCATGCCTTCCGCCAGGAGCGCCCTGTAACTGGGCTTCACATAGCGAATATCGCGCAGCGGATGATCATGCTCGTCAATCAGCATCATGTCGCCGATGACAAGGCCCGCCCACGGATGTTTTGCGGCAGCCGCGCTCAGATCATGGAAAGCGCCCGGATAGTAGATGTCGTCCGAGTTCTGCCACGCTACCCATTCGCCGGTCGCCCGTCGCAGTCCCTTGTTGAGGGCGTCCGTCTGCCCGCGATCGGGTTCACTCACCCACCAGGACAAGCGGTCTGCATAGCGGCGGATGATGTCTACGCTTCCATCCGTTGAGCCACCGTCGACAATGATGTATTCAAGGTTGGGGTAGCCCTGATCGAGCACCGAGCAAATGGTGCGCTCGAGATAGGCCGCCTGATTGAAACTGGGCGTAACAACGGTAATGCGCGGAAAATCAGCCACGATTTACGTGCCCCCGATTGTCAACGGCACGCATGCTCGCGGCAATTCCCAGCAGCAGCCATGTGCCCACCGACATGAAGTAATTGCCGTAGATCTGGTCTCCCAATTGGAAAGCCGCAAACAGCGCCAGGACAAACGCATGCGCCGACCAGTTCGGCCCCTGCCAGACTGACAGAAACGGCCGCGCCAGCGTAACAGCCGCAAGCATCATTAGCCCGACCAGCAATCCGCCGCCAATCAGGCCCAATTCCGCGCCCCCCTGAAGAATCGTGCTGTGGGGAAACCCCATCGGCCCCGTGCAGGACTGTTCGCCAAATCTTGCCGCGCCAACGCCAAAGACGGGATTTTCCGAGAACATCGCCATCGCCTCCTGGTACAGCACCCAGCGCATGGCTATGGAATTGACCCCGTCCTTGAATGGCTGACAACTCGCCTCACCAAGGATGGGTACAGTCACACCAAGGAAAGGTTCGATAGATTCCATATGCGAATCCATATTCATGGGCAATGCATAAAAGCGCCCAAAATAGGGATCAAGTTTAGGCAGCACCGACAACGACAGCCCCACAACAGCCACTATTGCAGTCCATAGCCCAACCCGCCTCCAGATTGAACGCTGCCGTGCAAATAGGCAGGTCACTGCAACCCCAACCAAAGCAGAAAGCAGCCAGCCCCTTGCCGTTACCCAGACCAGGAAGACTGTGAACAGGCCGGCTAGGCCATTAAGGAACACTTGGCTAGACCGGTTCGTTCTTTCGCCCAGGCTTCGGAAATCAAGCATGCGCACGCAAAGTGCGATCAATGCGGCTGTCAGCAGAACGCCTGCCAATAACGCGCCATGATCTTGCCCAAAAAATGGCCAACGCCCGAACGGTCGCCCCGCCGACGTTAGGCGATCACTCAACAAGAGCGGCAGGAGGGTTATGCCTGCAACGAGGGTAATGCGCATAAAGAGAACAATATCCGACACTCGCATCAATCGTCCGCAGAGATAGGGAACGACCACCATGAAAGGCAGGTAACGTGCGAACTTTCCCATCTCCCCCCAAATTCCACCTTGGGATACCAGCGAGACAGACACCAGCGAAACAAAACCAACAAACAGCCCGTCAAGCGTGGTGACAGGCCAAAGATGCCGCTGTCCCCGCCATGCCAATACCGACACCCACACCAACGCTACTGTATAGACGGCGATGGTCGCTAACTGCGGCCATGGGATTGCCACAAAATGCGCTATAGCCAGCGCGAAGGGCATGCCAAAAAGCAGCCATGCCGCCGGATAGGCTGGTGAATAAAGAATAGGGGTAAGCTTCATCACGTATCGGTTTTCCGAAACACCACCAGCATGTGATCCTTTGCACTCATCCAATAGGTAGGCGAAAGTTCCAAGCCCGGATAACGATCAAGATCAATCCCCCCCGCGCCGAACCGCCGCAGCAGAGCAAACACCTTCGGTGCGAATCGGAGAATCAAATTGGCGGTAGTTTCGTAAACCCGTTGTTTAATAGAGGCCCTGCCTTCGGCGTGTGAGAACAAGCGCATGTATTGGACCTCCAACCCAAGCTGTGGTGCGACATTCTCAGCCCAAGTTGGATTGATGAAAGACAGGTGCTCGGCAATATGGCAGTACCAGTAAAGGCCTCTCATCAGGCGCCAGCTTGGCGCCGCGGTGTTGCCAGTAGTTACCAGGACATATCCTCCAGGGCGAACACAAGCGGCCAATGAAGCCAAAAAAATTTTGGGATCAAAACTGTGTTCGATAACATCGATTGCCAACGCGACGTCCACATCGATATTCAATTCGGAGAGTTTGGCGAAGTCGCTGCTCAGCACATCCACGCCTCGGGCACGTGCACGCCTTGCTGCCTCCTCATGAATCTCCACACCGATCCATGTGTAATCAACACCAAGATATTCAAGCAGCCGGCCATCGAAACAACCTACGTCCATAACCCGCTTAACTTCTCTTTTTATTTTGAGCCACTCTCGGATCAATCGCCAGTCGGTTCGCTGCTCCACCGGAGTTGGCCAGCTTTCCGCATCACCTGACTGGTAAAGCCGGTTGAGTTCAGCCTCACTCTGTCTAGGGTGGCGGAAGAGTAAATGACAGTTAGAGCACTGCCATAAGAACCCTCCTGGAAGCTTTTGCTTTAGCAAACGTCCAGCAAAGGTATTGCTCGGAGGAATCGCGCCAAGCGAATGCGTATTCCAGGAAGCACAACTGGGACACCTGACTGTGCCGGCCACACCGGTGGCAAGGACATCAGGCACTCGTGTAATGCTCCAGATCAGACTGGCTATCCACCTCGCCCCATTTCCCTGTGTACGGCAGCGCTGCGATGGGCAACCGCCCGGCTTCAATAATCTTTTGCAGCGTGCCAGTCATATGCATCTTGTCGCGTTCGTCTTGAGTTAGCCCGGCACGAATGCGCAGCACCTCGCCCCATCCGTCTGGCGTAAAGCGCAACAATCCCATGTACTGGCCTTCCACTTCATCAACAGTTTGGGGCTTGTTGCCAATTTCGGCGAGCGTCCCATCCGCATTTATACGAAATGTTTCCGCATCCAGGAGAGGATCGCCGAAACGACTCTCCCACAATTCCTGCCAGTGGGGGTCGTAAGTGACAGCAAGCGGGGCCGAAGATTTAATTAAGGCGGCTACAGCGCTGGCGTCATAAAAAATATCGGAATAACTCACAATGCATGGGCCACTTTCCAGCCATGCGGCGGCACAGGCCAGCGAAGACACCATGTTCGTTTCTGACCATCGTGGATTATGGAATTCGACAAACCCACGGTCAGCCAGCAATTCACGCCTGTAGCCGGTGACGATAGCAATATCGGCAACACCAGCCGCTTGCAGTGCCCTGATTTGCCAGTCAAGTAAGGGGCTGCCTCGCAGTTCCACCAGACACTTAGGACGTTCATCAGTCAGGTTTTTCATACGACTGCCGCGCCCTGCAGCAAGGATAATGGCCCTCATCGCGTCTCCCGCATCTGGAATAATTTTCTGACACGTCCGACATCTGCTGCAGAGAAGACAGGCTCCCTTTCCGGGTGCCACATCCAGCCTTCCCATGGCAAGTGCGCGTGGCGAATAGCCTCGATTGCTCCGTCCTCGCTGCGAGCCTCAACCACAAATCCCTCAGGACATTCGGTCAGAGACCAGTTGTGATAGCTATTCACTTCTAGGGGCCACGCCGCTGTTTGATCAGAAATCTGCAAACGATGATGGCTCCGTACATGCCCGTCCACCTTAGCCAAATGACCGCCGGCCCAAACCCCCATCATCTGCATCCCGCGGCAAATACCCAAAACGGGCAAACCATGTTTCTGCGCATAGTCCAGCAACGCAGCCTCGGTCAGATCACGATCACGGCACTCGCCAATATCATTGCCGCCTGATAACACCACAGCATGAGGTTTCACCTGGCCAAGCCAGGCATCAAAGATCTGATGATTTTCCTGTCCAGCCGACGTTTCCATGAACAGGCCATTCGGCACGGGGATGGGCACGGCATCGGACTGCAGCAGGAAAGCGATAAGCCGCTGATCCAATGCGTCACGCTGCTCATCCCGCCCTGCAACAATATCTACCCGCTGGCTGACCGCCACAATGACGGCCCCGCTCACGCCAACACCTCTACTCGGCGCCCGGCGCAGTCAAGATGTAATCTTTGGGAAGTTGACCAACGTCGATACAGAACCTCTCCTGCCCCAATGACCGCCGGCAAGCCCAACTCTCCGGCACGAATAGCCATGTGAGAATTTGCACCACCCCAGACAGTAATCAGCCCCGCGATCGGATAGGCAAACAACCAGTCAAAGCCTGGGTCAGCGTTCGGGATACATACAATCGCCCCGGCTAGCCGCTCACGCTCCTCACACCCCGTCACGGGTGCGGTGACCTGTTTCTGGGTAATGAAATTGGGCGTGGTCTCAGGCCACTCAAAAACCCAAACGTCCTCCGGGCGCGCGATGAGTGGTGGCAACACAACGGCCAGAGTGTCCCGGTAGCGCGCCATGCCTTGTTCGATGCTGCGCGAGAGCGCCTCCTTTGGGTCTGCCGCTGCCACGTGAAGTTCCTTGAAGGCGGCAATGTCGCAATAAGCCAAATCTTCCCTGGAGAAGCCCCACTGCGCGCCACACTCCGCCACCAGTGCCAGCACATCCGACAGGTTGCGGGTGAAATGAAATTTCGCCGACTCCCGCAATTCGATCCCCGCCTGCAAAAAATCGAAAAGCCCCACCGGATCAGGTTGCAGGCCGTGCGATTCGAGCAGCTTCACCACTTCGCGCATCTGCGGCAGCGTCAGGGAAAAAGGCTTCACCGTCTCCGGTGCCGGTGGCCGCTGGCTCCAGTCGAAATAGAGTTCGGGCGCCTCGTCGTAACGCGGCGAAAGAATGTCATAAGTACCCGGGCGCAAATGGCCGTAGCGAGACAGGAAGGTGGCCTTGTCCAGTGTTGCCCTGTCCCTTGCGAGTTGTCCACTAACGGTGGAGACACCACCCATGAAGGCGTCGTAATCCGCATCAGAGAAAACACCCACTGCCACCAATGACTTGAGCATTTGCACTGCTACAAACCCTGCACGCGCCAAACCGGCAAAAGGCAGCGTCCCATAGCGCTTGGCGTCTTCCAGCAACCAGTAAATCCGCTCCAGTGGATCAGCGCTGGAGGCCAAAAGCTCCTCCCGCCGTGCATTGAGTGTACTCAGCTTGGCAGCATCTTCGCGCCACAAGCCGTCCTTGGGATGCACGATGCGGTTGGTCAGGCGCCGCAGGCTGTCGGCAATTGCCTCGCGCTCGTCTTTCGAGAAGCCCGCTTCCGCCAAACGTTCCAGCCGCTGCGGCAAATCCAGGGTGTAGCATGAAAAGACAACTTCAAACTCCACCTTGTCGTGCAGCGTGGGTTCAGACAGAAGGCGGTCGATGTAATGATCCACCAGCCTGCCTGCCAGCCCATCATCCAGATCGGCAGGGATGAAGGAATTGAAGGACAAGCGCACATCAATGTACGGCAGTCCGAAAAAATGCGGCATCAGCGGAAAGCTGCGCAGATTGCGGTAGCCGTAGTTGTGGCGCTGATAGGCCCAGATGGCATCAGTCACCAACTCACGGTAAAGCGACAAAGCCAGTGGTTTTGGCCGCACGCCTATGATCTCGGCGGGGTTCCAGTCCGGCATTACGCCATAGACCGTACGGCGACCCATCAGGAAGGGGTGGGGCTGCATGCCTCGCGCCACCTTGTCGTGAATGCGCTGCAACCGCACCGACTGCGACGTTTCATCTTCCAAGGGCCCGGTCAAGACCAGCGGGCGGGCCTGCAACAGCCACAACACTTCAGCCTGGCCCTCGCAGGTGACGGCAAACTCACAGTCCACCGGCACGCCACCAAACAGCACAAGCAATTCATCTATCAAGGCAACCACACAGGCCAATTCGACGGGGGGGGCGATTGGCGAGCAGGCTGCCTGTTGCCAAGTCCGACCGCCCTTGCCGCCCGTCACGACGGAGGTATCCCTCCCTTCCGACCAACTCACCACTCGGTAAGGCGTGCAGGTATTGGGGTCGTGGGAGAAGGCGACGCCAGATCGCAACACGCTCTGCAGCATCGGCTGGATGAGCACCTCGTCATTTTCATCAGCTTCACCGTAGGCTGCAATCACCTGCTCAATGGCATTTTCCAGGCCCTCGGCCGCAACATCCGTCAGCGACAGAAAAGCCCCAGCGTTGGATTCGCCAGCGCCGTCTTCGCGTTGGCAGCTGGAACGCACGATCCATGGACCGTTCCCGATCACCGGGCGAATCCGAGCCAGACAACCGGCAGGGTCGGCCTGCCACGCAGCCACCGTGAAGGACACCAGGGGGGCGATGCGGGCCGACCGCAGTGGCTCTTGCAGTAGCGCCAGGGTGCCGGCCTTGGTGGAAAACGCCAGGGTCATTGACTCAATCCTTGCGCCGGGCAGACCAAGCACGGGTTAGATAGGTAGCTTCAATCACATCCAACTCACTGATGCGCCGTTCTACAGACGCCAGGAAAGCGTCGAATTTCTCAGGACCCAGCTGAACACGGAGGTCATTGACTGAGCGCCACGCACCCAGATAACGCTCAGGCGTCATGGGAATAATGTGACGACCTTCCAGATACACCACATCTTCAAAGTGAGGGGAGGCCCATAGTTGCTCGAGCAGGGTCTCGGTAATACCGGAACGCCCGGAGGAAACCCGTTTGATATTTGGACGCAAGGTGTCCAGGTGAGCCTCGATTTCTACCAGCAATGGATTCACCTCAATCAATCGTGGATTCCATAGCGCCGTAAAGCGACCACCGGGACGCAATACGCGGTGGAATTCACATGTTGAAACGTCGAAGTTAGCCCAGTGAAACGAGGAGGCCATAGACAGCCAGTCGCAGGATGAACCAGGCAAGCCTGTCTGTTCAGCATTGCCTGCCAACCAGCGAATCGATGTACTTGCACTGTCGGCAATTCCATTCGCTCGCATATCATCATTAGGTTCTATTGCCGTAACGGATTTGGCACCTTTGTCATACACCATCCGTGTCCAGATTCCCGTGCCGGCACCGACATCGACAAAATCGATTTCCTGCACCGGTCTGCTCAATAGCCCCAGCAGGCCGTTTAGTACTGAAGGGCAGTAATCCGGGCGGTGTTGTGAGTAATCTTTGGCAAGACCGGTGAAATCTCCCGCCTTCAGCGTTGTTTGGCTCATACTTTTTCCTCAATTTAAAATTTTCATCAATTCATCTGCCAGAGCTCCAACGCCTCGCTCCGGCTCAAACTCCGCCACCCAGTCCGCTGCTTCAGGTTCATCGATGGGCAAATCCAGCCCGGCCACATCGGAGAGCTCGCCGGCATCGAAGCGACGATAGATTCCCTTCGGATCCCGGCGGCGCAACTCGTCCACCGGCACCTTGAGGTAAACCTCGAAGTAGCCGGGCAAATTCGCCCGGTTCCAAGCATGAATTTCCTTGAACAGCGAAATGGTGGCAATCACAACCGTCATCCCCTGCGCGGCAATCACCCGGCACAGGTGAGCATATTGCATCGCCAGCGCCAGCCGCCCTTCGCGGCCATGATTTTCCGTATTGGCCGATACCGCACCAAACACTTCCCGCAACTCGTCGCCATCGAGCATCACCACGTGCCTGCCGTGCTCACGCAATCGCCTGACCACTTCGCGGGCGGTAGTGGATTTGCCAGCTCCGGAAAGACCCGTAATCCAGATTACTTTCCCTGCGCTCATCGTGGCTCCCTGAACGCAATCACCTTGCCTAAGCGCGCCAGCTTCCAAATGGAAGCTTTGAAATAACGGGGTAACCGCACACCCCGCACGGCGAGAAACTCATTGATTCGCCAAGCGAGATTCGGAACTGCGCTGGATTGAGCCTGAATCTCGCTCAACTGCCGGCCAGTCCACTCACCCAATGCACGTAGAAACTCCTGCATTCCACTCACCAACTGCCAGCGTTCATATGTCTGCAGGCGATACCTAACCAATTCGGACGCATCCATTCTCATCGCGAGCGTGACGGTAGCCATCACCCGATCTTGCTCACGACCATCATTCGGTCGATCCCAGAAGCCAGCAGGAACATTCAGGTTGCGGTAAAAACGCAGCAGCCTGGAATGCGGAAGGTAGGAAGGTTTCTCGTCGTTCTCCTGTGCGGCCAGATAGCCAAAACGGGCCATCAAGCCACCGCACCGCCCGACAATTTCTGCTGCTTCCACCGACAGAACTGGATCTTTCCAGGATCCAACCTGACTCGCACGATTAATAACCTGCGTGTCTTCTGGGTGAATCTCCCGGTAGCGCTTCTCCGCGGCGACAGCCTGCTCGAAACCCGACCGTTCAACAGCTTCCAGCATCGCCGATTCACTCACGACAATTCCTGAAAATTCCAGCACCGAGCGCAAAGTTGCCAAAGCATCCTGTTTGTAATCCTCAAATCTGAAAACCATGAGATCAGGCTGAGCCAGCCATGACTCGTTAAACAGGTTCCAGGTTTCAATTTTGTCCAGCTGGGTTTGACCATCTGGAAAATCCAGGAATGCTTTGAATGTCACATCTGGCGATTCCCGCCGATAGCGAGAGAACAGTGCATCACGGGGGTCACGAATGAAGTAGATGATCTTGGTTTTGGCAGTCTTGCCGGTCGGCCAGATATGCGCCCATTCCACTTCCACGTCGTCCCGAAAGGAAAGGTGCTGCGCTTCACTCAAGGCCGGCAGCCACTTCTTCAGGGGCTCCTCAATCGGATTCAGTGCCCAACTGCCCCCCTCCTTAACCCACATACCATCACCAACGGTAGTGCGATAGGTCTTGATTCCCAGTACCAGGAGGCAATTGATAAGCCAAGTCGCCCCACAGGGCTCACGCGGTGAAATCAAATATAGTTTGGATGTCTTCAAAGCTTATCGACCTGCTCCAGTTGTCAGCCTCCGGCTCAACTCTTCCGTTATCGGTTCCTTCGCGACCAGCAGGAATAGCCCCCCCGCAATGGCAGCGAATGCAAGCATATTCAACTCATGGGTGGCTCCAAGAAAAAGCGAGGCAATCAGCAGCATGGCCGCCATGAAAAAGCCCCACAACCTACCGGCCAATGCATGTCGAATGTTTCCTGCGGGGCCGATCACCTTCTGGAAGCGCATGTAAATTGCAGCGGAATTATAAAGAGCAGCACAAAAAAGCCCGACAGCTGCCCCAATCAGGCCAAACATCGGGATCAATAATAGCGAGGCAGCAATATTGCTGATGGTGAGCCGCAACTGGTTCTGGAACAGGAAGCGGCGGTCATCCTTACCGATCAGGCTCACGTAAAGGGGCGTAATGTAAATCATGGCCAAATTTGAAAGCGTTGCGACCCCAAAAAAAGCCATCATCTGGTCTTGCTCCACACTCACCCAGTGGTGTATTGCAAATGATAATAACAAAGCGCCCAGCGCATGTGCTGCGAGTGCGGGTACAGCAATGAGTGTCATTACACGCACATATGACCGAACAATGACATCTGCGCCATGACTACCGAGATGAAGAAACACTCGCGTGACTGCACTGAATAATCCCTGAAGTCCCCAAATCACCTTCATTGCCAGATCATAGGATGTGACAGCCATGCCGCCCGCAAAGTGATTGAGAGTCAGCTTATTGAGCGGCTCAAGAAAAATATTCATAAAGGCCGAGAACTGGATTGCACTTCCCGACTTGAGCAAGTCGGGGAT
Organism: Thiobacillus sp.; assembly: GCF_024708915.1. The sequence continues at coordinate 2,330 of NZ_JANJXQ010000110.1, read as the reverse complement.
GCGCTTCATGGCCTGCGGTAAGCGATCCAGCGAAAGACGTTCAAGTATCAGCGCCCGTCGAGTAGCCCATAACATCAGCATGTCTGTGGCCGCACCAGCGCAGAGCAGCAACAAATACATCGAGACAGCAACTTGACTCTGCGTTGAAAACAAAACAAGCAGCCCAATTAGTACAACGGTTGGCCCTAGCATCTGAGACTTCATGGCCATATCCAGGCGCCCCGCGCTTTCAATCATCGCTGAATTCAACGCTGAATAAATCTGCAAGGCCGTCAATATGCCAAGGAAAAACGAACCCGATTGCGCGTAGTCCCAGAAAACCCGGCTGATCGCACCGGATTCCTGAAACCCCGGCGCCAAAATACTCAGCAGCAATGCAAAACCCAGAATACCCACAACGGACAGGATCGTCAGGACATTTGCTGCGACGAATAAAATGGTCTTGTCAGAAGTTCCGGTGGTGTTATCTGACGCCATCAATTTGGCGACCAGCACAATAAACACGCCGGAAATGAGAGAAAGATAGAGCGCAAATACGGATATCAGGGTAGCAATATTTCCATAGTTTTCTGCCCCAAGAAGTCGCACGGCAAGAAATGCAGACACAAGGCCTACCCCAGAACGATAGGCCGAAGCAACCGCGCTCCAGGATGCATTTCTAAACAGCATGTGCGAGTTCGGTCAGACCGATGGGCCGCCACCCTGCTGGGGCTTCGCTGATGGTGCGCCATTGCCATTTTTTACGAAAATGGCATCTGACCACAACAGTTCGTCGTGATGTCCATAGTGCAAGCCACACAAGGTATGCAGTTCGAACCCGTTATCAAGCATGAAGCCCAGAACATCAGGAAAGAGATGGCACCCCTGATAGAACTCCTTAAACAATACCTCCACCAGCACAACCTTGGCCTTCTCGAGCATCCCCGATGCACCCTTGAGGGCAAGATAGTCATAGCCCTGCAAATCAAGTTTGATTATATCTACGCGATCAATTGAATTCGCCCGGCAATAATCGTCAATGGTGACGACTTCCACTTCAACCTGCTCTACAAGTTCACAAAGCTGTTTGAGGTCTGGTTGCAAGGATTCAGAAGTCGGCAGTAGCGAATTGGTCGGACGCGAGACATTGATGTTGAACGTTGCTTTGCCCGCAACGTCCCCAAGCGCCGCATGCACAATATTAATCTTGGAATTACCCGTGAATTTGCGCACAAGTATTTCCCCAAGCATGGGGTCAGGCTCGAAGCAATGAAACTCGGACCTCGGTAATAAAGCCCCAAACCTCTCTACCATATCGCCGAGATGAGTCCCTCCATCAATAACTACTGGATCAGGACACCCGGCAAGCACGGAAACAATCCGATATGTCTCTTCTTCCGGAATATACACGCGGCTTGAGCGCTTAAATGCGACGACACCGAAGCGCTTGAGCGCTCCCCTGAGAAATCGCTTGATCATCATTCGTGGTAATCCATGGCCTTGTAGCCGTGCTTCTTCACCAGTTCGTCGCGCTCTGCAGCTTTGAGATCTTCGCGCACCATTTCGGCGACGAGTTCATCGAAGCTGATCTTCGGCGTCCAGCCGAGCTTGTTCTTGGCCTTGCTGGGGTCGCCGAGCAGGGTTTCGACTTCGGTGGGGCGGAAGTAGCGGGGGTCGACAGCGACGATGCATTTGCCGTGGGCGTCATAACCCTTCTCGTCGACGCCCTGCCCTTCCCAGCGGATCGCCATGCCAAGCTCCTTGGCGGCGGCGTTGACGAAGTCGCGCACGCTGTACTGCACGCCGGTGGCGATGACGAAATCCTCGGGCGTCTCCTGCTGCAGCATCAGCCACTGCATTTCGATGTAGTCCTTGGCGTGACCCCAGTCACGCTTGGCATCCATGTTGCCGAGGAAGAGGCAGTCCTGCAGGCCGAGCTTGATGCGCGCCAGCGCGCGGGTGATCTTGCGGGTGACGAAGGTTTCGCCGCGGATCGGGCTTTCGTGGTTGAACAGGATGCCGTTGCAGGCATACATGCCGTAGGCCTCGCGGTAGTTGACGGTGATCCAGTAGGCATACAGCTTGGCGACGGCGTAAGGGCTTCTCGGATAGAACGGGGTGGTTTCCTTCTGGGGGATTTCCTGCACCAGGCCGAAGAGTTCGGAGGTGCTGGCCTGGTAGAAGCGGGTTTTCTTTTCCAGGCCGAGGATGCGGATGGCCTCCAGAATGCGCAGCGCGCCGAGGGCGTCGGAGTTGGCGGTGTATTCGGGTTCTTCGAAGCTGACGGCGACGTGGCTCTGCGCGGCGAGGTTGTAGATTTCGTCGGGCTGCACCTGCTGGATGATGCGGAT
>NZ_JANJXQ010000132.1 GCF_024708915.1 Thiobacillus sp. | reverse complement strand
GCGGACGACGTTGAAATAGATCTCATGCGGCCTCTCGTCGGGCGCATTGACCATGGAATACGGGCGCCCGATGCGTTCGCCGGCGATGTCCATCCCCGCGCGAATGAACTGGCCCGCATTGAAAGGATCCAGTTCGGCTTCAAAACGCAGCGAAATCAGTGCATCGTTCCAGCGTATGCGTTCGACTACGGTTGCCTGTATCCATTCGCTCATCACCTGCTCCTCGGGGGAAACGTACGCTGCATTATGAGGTGTGCGCGCCTGCATTCAACCCGCATCCCGTATCCGGGTGCGCTATGATGCCGGACTACGCGAGGCGACGCCCGTCGCGGATGCCAATCCGCATACCATGAACACAAGACCCGATCAATGCACCCCACCGGTTCGACGCGAGTCGCCGGGTGCGCGCATGCTGGCGGAGCTGGGCGGCATGTCGCCCGCCTATTTCGGCATGGTCATGGCGACGGGCATCGTCTCGCTCGCCGCCCACTTTCTCGCCATGCCGCGCGTCGCGCACGCGTTGTTCCAGCTCAATATCGTCGTCTATGCTGCGCTGTGCATGCTGACCGTGCTGCGCATGATTTTCCACACCCGCCGATTCTTCGGCGACATGCTCGATCATCTGCGCGGCCCCGGATTTTTCACCACCGTGGCCGCCACCGGCGTGCTCGGCAGCCAGTTCATCGTGCTCACGGCGGGCTATGGCACAGGGACTGTGCTCTGGGGAGTGGCGGTCCTGCTCTGGATCGCGCTGACCTACACGATATTTACCGGCTTCACCGTCAAGGAACGTAAACCGACCCTCGACAAGGGGATCAACGGCGCCTGGCTGCTCGCAGTGGTGGCAACCCAGTCGATCGCTGCGCTCGGCGCACTGCTGGCCACCCACGTCGATCAGCCGGGCAAGCTGGAGATGAACTTCCTCGCGCTCTCGATGTGGCTGTGGGGCGGCATGCTGTACATCTGGATGATGTCGCTGATTTTCTACCGCTACACCTTCTTCGAGCTTGCGCCCGGCGATCTGACGCCGCCGTACTGGATCAACATGGGCGCGATGGCGATTTCCACCCTGTCCGGTTCGTTGCTCATCATCAACGTGTCCGATGCGCCCTTTCTCACCTCGCTGCTGCCGTTCATCAAGGGGTTCACGGTTTTTTACTGGGCAACGGGCAGCTGGTGGATACCGATGCTGCTGGCGCTCGCCCTGTGGCGCCACGTGTACAAGCGCTTCCCGATGAAATATGACCCGCTTTACTGGGGCGCGGTTTTTCCGCTCGGGATGTATGCGGTCGGCACCGACCGGATGATCGAAGCGATGGGATTCGATTTCCTCGGGTTCCTGCCGCCGGTCTTTCTGTACATCGCGCTTGCCGCATGGACGGCCGCATTTACCGGATTCATCCTGGACCTGCTGCGCCGCATACGTGCCTTGGGATCCGATAGACCGGGGCGATAAGCGGCATACAACGCGGGACTCAACCCGGACGCGCAGCCTGGCCCGGCAAGGGATTTCGATGAACGCCAGGGTAGCTGCCGTCCGTCGCCCGGTCCCTGCCGCTTGCCGCGACAAGACCGATCGGGCCGGTTCGGAATCACGCTCAGGCCCGGCACCGATTCGTACCCCCGGCTGAAGCCCCGCCTGCAACCAGAGTCGCATATCAATCGCCGGATGCCTGTCCTATGCTGGGGGCAGTTGCCGCAGCGCTCAAGGTACCTGCCTCGCTCGCCGCGGCGGCCCACCAGGGGGGCGGCACAATGAAAATACGCGATCATCGGCTGACACGCGACGATGGTTCTGCGCTGGCTTATCTCGCCAGCCCACACGTCGGGAAGACCATTTCACCCCGTTTCCTGATCCTTCATTACACCGCCGGCAGCAGTGCGGCCGGCACGGTGGCCTGGTTCCGCAACCCGGCTTCCCGCGTTTCCGCTCATCTGGTCATCGCGCGCGACGGCACGGTGACGCAGCTGGTGCCGTTCGACCGCGAAGCCTGGCATGCTGGCCAGTCGCGCTGGGGCAGTCTGTCCGGGCTCAACCGCCACAGCATCGGCATCGAACTCGACAATGCCGGCTGCCTGATCCAGAGCGGCGGCAAATGGGTGTCGCCGCTCAGCCGCCGCAGCTATCCCGACAGCGAAGTCACCGTCGCCTGCCACCGCAACGACCCGCCCGGAACGCCGCCCTGCGGCTGGCACAGCTACACCCCGGAACAGATCGAAGCCACGCTGGAATGCGGCATGGCGCTGATCGATCGATACGGTCTTGCCGATGTGCTGGGGCACGAGGACATTGCGCCCGGACGCAAGCGCGACCCGGGCCCGGATTTCCCGCTCGAATCGGTGCGCGCGCGCCTGCTGGGACGTGGCGACGACCACCCCGAACGCTACCGCACCACCGCCCGGCTGTATGTACGGAACGGTCCCGGACCCGGGTATGCCGCCCTGCCCGGCACCCCCTTGCCCCCTGCCACTGAGGTCGAGGTACTGGCCAAACGGGGACTGTGGTGGGAAGTCGACGTCGCGGGCGAGGTCAACGGCGTAATGGATATCGTCGGCTGGTGCCATAGCAAATATCTGAAAGCGATCGATGCCTGATGCGCCGACCTCGCTCGACTGGGATACCGTCCATGCGCAGGAGCGCGCGACCATCCGCGAACCCGATGGCCGCCACGACGGGCCCGACCGGCCGCTGACCGGGCTGGCTTTCTCCGGCGGCGGCATCCGCAGCGCCACCTTCAATCTCGGCATCGTCCAGGCGCTGGCGGAACTGCGGCTGCTGCGGCAGTTCGATTACCTGTCGTGCGTGTCGGGCGGCGGTTACATCGGCGGCTGGCTGTCGGCCTTCATCCATCTCAAGTGCAACGGCCGCGTCGAGGACGCCGAGCCGCAGCTGCATAGCGGCGGCAGCGAAAACCCCGCGATCCGCTTCCTCCGGAGCTACAGCAACTACCTCACCCCCAAGGCCAGCTTTTTTTCCGCCGACACGCTGACCGCGGTGGCCACCTATCTGCGCAACCTCTATCTCAACCTTGTCCTGCTGCTGCTGGCGCTCGGCGGGCTGCTTTTGCTGCCGCGCCTGATGGTGTGGTTCGTCCGCTGGCTCACTGGCTGGGAAGGCGCTCACGCCGCAACCGACGCCAGTCTGCTGCCGCTGTTTGGCGGCGGCATCCTGCTGATCGTCATGGCCATGCTGGTCATCGGCCTCAACCTGGGCAGCCGCGGCGCATTCAAAAGCCGGCCGTTCTACACCCGCCAGACCGGCGTGCTGACGCTGGTGGTGCTGCCGGTGCTGCTGTCGGCCTGGCTGATTGCCTATGGCTTCTATGCCGGCGCGGCAAAGCTGGACCGGATTTCGCTCGGCGGCTGGGTGCTGTGGGGCATGCTGGTCTATGTTCCGCCCTGGCTGATAGGCTGGGCGCTGGGCCGGTTTTTCGGCCACCGCACGGACGATCAGCCGCGGTTCAGCCTGGGGCGCATCGTCGCCATGGGCGGCTTCGCGCTGCTGGCGGGCGCGCTCGGCGGCCTGCTGCTCGCCGCGTTTGCCGAGCTGACGGAATGGATCCGGCAGGTGGGGACCGGCTACAGCGGCTCGTGGATCGTATCGGCACTCGCCACGGCCCTGCTGCTGAAATTCTATTCACTCACGGTCGTGGCCCACATCGGCCTGATGGGGCGATATTTCTCGCACGATTCGCGCGAATGGTGGTCCCGTCTCGGTGGCTGGATATTGCTGGCGGCGCTGGTATGGGCCACCCTGTTCAGCATCGTCTATATCGCTCCGGCCTTCTTCCGCTGGGCGCCCGAGGCCTTCGTCGCAGCGGGCGGTCTGACTTGGGTGCTGTCGACCCTCAGCGGCGTATTGCTGGGACGCGCAGGAAAAACCGCCGGCGACGCCCGCAAAACCTGGCGCGATCGCGCCGCCCAGCTGATGCCTTATGTCTTCGTCGTCGGCCTGCTGGGACTGCTGTCGTTCGGCCTGCATCAGCTGTTGATGCTGCCGGTGTTCTGCGCCGGATGCGAGGAGCATGTCCGCACCTCCACCCAGTTCATGGATGTGCTGCGGCAGGAAGCGGTCAACTTCCAGCGCCCCGCCATCGCGTGGGTGGCGATCCTGTGCATCGGCAGCCTTGCGGCCGCCGCCGCGCTGGCGTGGCGCATCGACGTCAACCTGTTCTCGATCTATCACTTCTACCGCCAGCGCCTGGTGCGCAGCTACCTCGGCGCCTCGCGCTGCAAGCTGCGCGTGCCGCATCCGTTCACCGGATTCGACCCGCGCGACGACCTCAGACTGGCCGACCTCTGCAGCATGCCGCTGGGCCAGCCGCAATGCCAGCGTCCCTATCCCATCCACAATACCGCGATGAACCTGGTCGCCGGCAAGCAGCTCGCGTGGCAGGAACGGCGCGCCGCCGCGTTCGCCTTTACCCCCATGGCCTGCGGCTACAGCTTCACCCTGCCGGATGAGAAAGGCCAGCTGCTCAGCCATTACCGCCCCACCGCGCAGTATATGGAAGGCGTGTGGATGGGATCGGTGATGGCGATCTCGGGCGCCGCCGCCAGCCCCAACATGGGCTACCACAGCTCGCCCGCGCTGACCTTCCTGATGACCGTGTTCAACGTCCGGCTCGGCCACTGGAGCCCCAATCCGGCCAGCGAAAAACACTGGACGAAACACGACCCGCCGTTCGGCGGCATCTACCTGTTGAGCGAACTGTTCGGCCACACCCAGCACAGTTCACCCTTCGTCTATCTGTCCGATGGCGGCCATTTCGAGAATCTCGGGATCTACGAACTGGTGCGGCGGCGCTGCACCTGCATCGTCGCCATCGACGCCGGCGAGGACGGCGACAGCCATTTCGAGGATCTCGGCAACGCCATCCGCAAGTGCTACGCCGATTTCGGCGTGGTCATCGACATTCACGCCGAAGACCTCGAAAGCGGCTATTCCGCCATCGGCCGCATACGCTATCCGCCCCGTGCAGGAAGCCAGGAACAGCCTGCGGAAGGCCACCTGCTCTACATCAAGCCGCGGCTCACCGGCACCGAGCCCGCCGACCTGCTGAACTACAAACGCACCCACTCCGGATTTCCACACGAATCGACAACGGATCAATGGTTCGACGAATCGCAGTTCGAGAGCTACCGCAAGCTCGGCCACTACATCGGCAAGGCGGTGTTCGACGCGGCGCTGATCGAAGCCATCCAGCGCCAGGAGATGGCCGGCGACAGTGGACCGGTCCTGCCATGGCTGTGCGAAATCCTGCGCGAGCGGCGCGATGAGACCGCTTGAAAGCCCCCCATCCTTGACTAAGGTTCAGGGCAGTCTGTCCTGCCCACAGGAGAGCACGATGAAGACTTCGTTCTGGCTAGGCGCCTTCAGTATCGCAGCCATCGCCGCACTGGCCTGGTTCACCCAGCAACCCGAAACCGCGCGCGCCACGTTGCCGGCGGCAGCCGAAGCGGCACTTGTCGTGCCCGCCACGACCGGGCCTTCCGGTTTTCTTTACACCGACGCCGGTTTCCACGAAGCCGAAGCCGGCCTGTCCCCCTCGGCACGCGCCGGCCGCGATATCTGGTTCAAGGCCACCGCCGGCAACGCGCGCTTCCATACCTACACCTTCCAGCAGCGCATCACCGCGCTGATCGACTGGTACGGGGTGCTGCGCGGCGATGCGCGCGACACCCGCTTCAAGACCTGGGGGTTGATCAACGACCCCGGCTGCTGCACGCCGGGCTCCACCGGCTGCCCTGCCAAAAGTGCCGAAGAGACCTACGGCTTCGACTGGTGCCCCGGCGACGAGACCCTGTTGAAGTTCGTCGGCAAACCCGGTTACCGCGACCCGGCGTGCGACTTCAGGGACGCCGGCGTCATCGCAGGCGACCCCGAGGGCCACCAGAAAGGCCGCGAGGACAGCTGCAACCTGGCTTTCGGCACCTCCACCGGCGCGCTCGGCTTCCGCAAGTTTCCCAATCCGCGCTTCGACGCGGCGGTGTGGAAGCAGGTCAACGGCCGCCTTGGCAGCTGGGAAGGCTACAACCGCAAACTGTCCAGCGACCCTGCGCGTTCCGACTTCAAGGTACGCAAACTGGCCGATGCCTCGATCGAACCGCCGTTCCTGATCGGCACCGCGTGCGCCTCCTGCCACGTCGCCTTCAATCCGGCCAGGCCGCCGGCTGACCCCGAACACCCGAAGTGGGAAAACCTCTCCGGCCTGGTCGGCAACCAGTACATCCGCGTTTCCGAGATCCTCATTTCCGGCATGCCGCACGACGATCTGCTGTGGCAGATCTTCGCTCACGCCCGCCCCGGCACCTCCGATACCTCGGCGATCCCCAACGATCAGGTCAACAACGCCGGCACCATCAATGCGCTGATCAACATCGCGCAGCGCCCCACCTTCGCGGGCGAGCGGGTCAACCGTTGGCGCAAGGTCGCGGCGTGCCCGGCCGATGCAAAAGAAAACGCCTGCTGGTGCGAACCCGGCAAGGCAGGAAAATGCTGGGAAAAGAGTGTGAAAACCGAGACCGTCCACCACATCCTCAAGGGCGGCGGCGACTCGATCGGCGCGCTCGGTGCGATCCAGCGCGTCTACTTCAACATCGGCTCCTGCGCCGAGCAGTGCTGGGTCAACCACCTCACCGACCTGCGCCAGCTCGACCCGCAGGCCCGCAACTTCGGCCAGACCCCATTCGACATCGGCCAGTGCCGGCGCGACTGCCCCAACTTCCGCGCGGTGGAAGACCGCCTGCACAACATCCTCGATTTCTTCCTCACCGCGCCCGAAGGTCTTGCTGCCGACCTCGCCAAGGCGCGCGCCAACCAGCGTGGCACCGCCTACGTTCAGGCCGATCTGGTGCGCGACCTCGAACGCGATTTCGGCCCGAACGCGGTCTCGCGCGGCCAGCAGGTGTTCGTCGAGAACTGCGCGCGCTGCCATTCCAGCGGCAAACCGCCGTTCGAGGCCGTCGATTTCCGTGCCATCGACAGCAAGACCGGCCTGCGCGCCGACTGGCTGGGCAACGACGTGCCTATCCCGGTCACCGAAGTCGGCACCTACCGTTGCCGCTCGCTGCACGCCAACCATATGCGCGGCCACGTCTGGGAGCAGTTCGCCGACGAGGATTACCACGCCCGCAAGGCCGTATCCGGCATCCTCGAACCGCACGACGGCGGACGCGGCTACTACCGCAACATCTCGCTGCTCAACCTGTGGGCACACGCGCCTTTCCTGCACAACAACTCGGTCGGCCCGGAGCTGTGCGGCTGGGGCGGCGACAAGGCCAATCCCTACGAGCTGTACCGCTCCAGCTACGTCGACACCCGCCAGCCCGGCAATCCGCCGCTGCCGAAGGACAAACAACCGGCGTGCCGGGCCTACGACCCCTCGGTCGACGGCCGCTTCAAGCTTTATGTGGCGTCGATGAACGATCTGCTCAATCCGTCGCAGCGCATTCCCAAGGCGACCAAGGTCGACCAGGACATCGTGCTCGACATCGGCCCGCGCATCTTCGACGGCAAAGAGGAAAAACGCCTGGCTGGCTTCACCGTGCGGGTGCCGGCCGGCGCCACCGCGGGCAACGTCGGCAACTTCCTCCACAAGGATTTCATCGTCGACCTGGTGCGTGCCAAGCTCAAGCCGAAGGAACTCGAAGCGCGGCTTGCCACCGTGCTGCCCGCCGCCGAGGCGAGGGAGCTTGCGGACGAAATGCAGGCCATCGGCAAAGCCATCGTCTCCGACCCCGACCGCCTGGTCGAGGTGGTGAAGGAGGCGCGCGCCCGCACCCCGGCGCTGTGGCAGGTCTATTCGTCATGCAGCGCGGAAATCGAGAACGACGGCCACCGCTTCGGCGAGGACCTGTCCCACACCGACAAGAACGCGCTGATCGCCTTTCTGGCTACGCTCTGAGGGAGACTGCCATGTATGCGCCAACCCGAGACAAGCACACGCCTGACCCGAAATGCTGCGGCTGCGGCCTCAGGCCGCGATCCGTATGCAACGATATTCTGCGTTTGATCATCGTCGTGCTGCTTCTGCTTCCGATAATCCTGATGCTTTCCGGCTGCGACAAATTCCACGACTGGTTCGGCAGCAAGCCCGATATCGCGTTCGCCCCCTACGGCGACGATTACGCCAGCAAGCCGGACTTCGCGCAGGTCGAATACGCGCACCCCATTCCGCTGCAGGAACTCGCCAGGGTCACGCCCAAATACCTCGCCAGTCTGAATCAGGAAGAGCTCGACCAGCTGTACGCCCGGCTGAGTTCGGGGCCGATTCCCGACGGCCCGTTCGACGGCGAGATCGTGTTTCCGCGCGGCAGTTCGGGCAAGCTGCGTGCCGCCGAAATCATTGGCGGGCTCAAGGGCCTGAGGGTGAATTTCAAGGGAAAGATGCTGGAGACCGCGGGCGAGACGCTGTGGAAGGGCAAGGTGTTCTATCGCGACCAGAAAGTGCTGCGCAACCGCATCCAGGACCTCGCCGCGCTGCGCCCCGTCATCGGCCCCGGCGACATCCCCAGGATCGACGTCGACGGCCGCGATGCCTGGCTGCTGTTTCCGGCCAAGCTGTATTGCGGACAAAGCCTGATCGACTCGCGCCGTGAATCGATCATCATCGACTACGCCTTCACCGATGAAATCCGCGGCTACCGCGAGCGCCCCGACTTTCTCGCCGGACGCCGCGGTCTCAAGGTGCGCGACGAAATCCGCATGGTGCGGCCCGGCCTGTATCTCGGCCGCGCCTACATGGACCACGCCTTCATCCTCAATTTCGTGCTCGCCAACAAGGATGTCGACCGCGCCGGCCGTGCCGAATTCGAGACTGGCCAGATCCGCGACGACTGCTGGTCCGGCACGCAGAAACGGGTGCTGGCAGCACGCTAGTGTCGCGACTCGGAAATAGGGGAACGGAATGAAACGGATGGATTTTTTCGCAGGGCAAGGCGCGAGGAGAGCGTGGTTGTTGCCGATTTATCGGCTTTACAACCACGGCCTACCCCTTGCGGGTGGACGACATAGCCGGCTCTATGGCAACGACGAGCAACGCCGCCATGCGGAAAAAGACGCCGTTTCATGTTGCGATATTTCCGAGTCACGACACTAGCAGCACGCGACGATCAGTTTTCGGCGTTGGCCCTGTTCATTTCTTCGCGCACGCCGGCTTCGTCCGCCACGTTGACACCGCTGGCTTCCTTGGTGATGGCGTCTTCGGTACGCTTGTTCATCACGATGATACTGATGCGGCGGTTGACCGGATCGTGGGGTCCGGCCTGGTTGAACGGCACCGACGATGCCAGCCCGACCACGCGCAGCATCTTTTCTTCCGCCATGCCGCCGGCGATCAGTTCGCGCCGCGAGGCATTGGCGCGGTCGGCCGACAATTCCCAGTTGCTGTAGCCGCGCGCGCCGTTGGCATACAGCATGGCATCGGTGTGGCCCGACAGGCTGATGCGGTTCTGCACATCGTTCAGCACCTTGCCGATCTCGTGCAGGATGATCTTGGTGTAGGGCTGCAGTTCGGCGCTGGCCAAGTTGAACATGGGCCGGTTCTGCTCGTCGACGATCTGGATGCGCAGGCCTTCGCTGGTGATGTCGATCAGCAGCTGCCGCTTGAACTGCCGCAGGGTGGGATTGGCGTCGATCGCCATCTCCAGGCGCTTCTTCAGCTGCTTCAGCTTGGCGGTCTCGATGCGCTCGAGTTCAGCCTGTGCCGCCTTCAGGTTGTAGGATTTTTTCTCGGCCTGGGTATCGCCTTTTTTCACCTGGCCCAGTTGCCGCGTCATATCGAGGCCGCCGCCCTTGATGACGCTGGAGCTGTCGCCGCTGCCGGAGCCCCCCTGCATCGCCACCTTGAGCGGCGTCTTGAAATATTCCGCGATCCCTTCGAGGTCGCCCTTGGTGGTCGAACCCAGCAGCCACATCAACAGGAAGAACGCCATCATCGCCGTAACGAAGTCGGCATAGGCGATTTTCCATGCCCCGCCGTGGCGGCCGCCCCTCACCTTCCTGATGCGCTTGATGACGATGGGCGTTTTCTGTTCGCTCATGTATGTATGGATATGAGGTGATGGCGTCCCGGCCCGGCGGTGGGGAAATCAGCGCGACCGGGCGCCTCTCACATGATCTTCCAGTTCGCTGAAGGAAGGACGCTCGGTCGAGTACAGCACCTTGCGCCCGAATTCGACCGCGATTGCCGGCGCATAGCCGTTGATGCTGGCGAGCAGGGTGACCTTGATGCATTGCAGCATCTTGGTCGATTCGTGCAGCTTTTGTTCAAGCAGGCTCGCGAGCGGCCCGACAAACCCATAAGCCAGCAGGATGCCGAGAAAGGTGCCGACCAGCGCGTGCGCAATCAGGATCCCCAGTTCCGCCGGCGGCAGGCCGACCGACCCCATCGTGTGCACCACCCCCATCACCGCCGCGATAATGCCGAAGGCAGGCAGGCCGTCGCCTATCTTGGCGATGACATGGGAAGGAATCTCGCCCTCGTGGTGATGGGTTTCGATTTCATTGTCCATCAGGTTTTCGATTTCGAAGGCATTCATGCTGCCGCTCACCATCAGGCGCAGATAGTCGGTGAGGAATTCGACGATGTGGTGATCGGCCATTACCGCCGGGTATTTCGCGAACAGCGGACTGTTCTCGGGCGAGTCGACATCGGATTCCACCGACATCAGCCCTTCCTTGCGGATCTTGGTCAGCAGTTCGTACAGCAGCGCCATGATGTCCATGTAGAGCGCGCGGGTGTATTTCGATCCCTTGAATACGGTGGGTAGGGCCTTCAGGGTGGCCTTGATGGCCTTGCTGTTGTTGCCGACGAAGAACGCGCCGGCCGCGCCTCCACCGATCATCAGGAGCTCGACCGGCTGAAGCAGCGCCGCCAGGTGTCCGCCCGCCAGCGCGAAGCCGCCGAAGATGCTGAATAAGACGACAATATATCCAACGATGACTAGCACGACCGTGTGTTCCTCTTTTCCTTTCTCGGTAACCTCCACCACCAAGTAAGAGGTAAAATCATAACCACAATGCTGAGCATTAATGACTTGTGAATTACCCATTAAGGGAAGCAAAAGAAAAAATACAATTAAAAATCTCATAAACATTTTCAACAT
>NZ_JANJXQ010000273.1 GCF_024708915.1 Thiobacillus sp. | reverse complement strand
CAACAACATATTGTTTTAATTGAATAAAAAATCTTATCCCCAGTTACAGGCCGCCTTTATTATGATTCTCAGGAATATATAAATGCTATTAGTACAAAGCGAACGCAACGCCCTTTTTGCTTCTCTCTCCGCCGTGGTCGGGGTGGTCGAGCGGCGTCATACCCTGCCCATCCTGTCCAATCTGCTGCTGGAGAAAAAAGCCGGCCAGCTGTCCGTGCTGGCCACCGACCTGGAATTGCAGGTCAGCACCCAACTGGAGAGCACAGACGCGGGCGAAGACTTCGCCATTACCATCGCTGCGCGCAAGCTGTTCGACATCGTGCGTGCCCTGCCCGACACCGCCAAGGTCAAGCTCGACTCCAAGGATAGCCAGGTGGTGGTCAGCGCGGGTAAATCGCGTTTTACCCTGCAGACCTTGCCTGCTGCGGATTTCCCACGGGTCGAAACCGGGGCAGGCCTGGGCGAGGCGATCCGCCTGCCGCAAAAAACGCTGAAGCGCCTGCTGCAATTGGTGCAGTTCGCTATGGCCAGCCAGGACATCCGCTACTACCTCAACGGCATGCTGCTGGTGCTGGACGGCAAGCAACTGCGCGTGGTCGCCACTGATGGCCATCGTCTGAGCTATGCCGAAACCCAGCTCGAATCCGAGGCTGAAGCGCGCGAAGTCATCATTCCGCGCAAGACCGTGATCGAGCTGTCCAAGCTATTGAGCGAGGTGGACGATCCGGTCGAGCTGCGCATCGGCGCCAACCAGGTCACCATTACCCTGCCCGGCACCGAACTGGTGACCAAGGTGGTGGATGGCAAATTCCCCGACTACCAGCGCGTCATCCCGGCCAACCAGCCGCGCCACCTCAAGGCCAACCGTCAGAGCGTGATGCAGGCTTTGCAGCGCGCAGCGATTCTGTCGAATGAAAAATTCCGCGGCGTGCGCCTGGTGATGAGCGAGAACACGCTGGGCATCGTCTGCAACAATAACGAACAGGAAGAAGCGGCCGACGAAATCGAAGTCAGCTACAACGGTGATCCGCTCGACGTCGGCTTCAACGTGACCTACCTGCTCGATGGCCTGGGCGCACTCAATACCGAGGAAATCACGCTGTCGCTGGGCGACGCCAACAGCAGCATGCTGCTGACCAGCGAAGCCGAACCCGGCTTCAAGTACGTCGTGATGCCGATGCGCATCTAGACCGGACGATCGATTCTGCACACCTTGCAACAACCGGCAGGAATGCCCCACGAGGTATAAACACCATGAGCGACAAGCCCGACAACGCGATGCCCGACGACGTGAACGGAGGCTACGACGAAGACAGCATCCAGCAACTGGAAGGTCTGGAGGCGGTACGCAAGCGTCCCGGCATGTACATCGGCGATACGTCCGACGGCACCGGCCTGCACCATATGGTGTTCGAAGTGCTGGACAACGCCATTGACGAGGCGCTGGCCGGCTGGTGCGACGATATCAAGGTCATCATCCACCCCGACAACTCGATTTCGATTACCGACAACGGGCGCGGCATTCCGGTCGGCGTCAAGATGGATGACAAGCACGAACCGAAACGCAGCGCGGCCGAAATCGTTCTGACCGTGCTGCACGCCGGCGGCAAGTTCAACCAGAACAGCTACAAGGTATCCGGCGGTCTGCATGGCGTCGGCGTGTCGTGCGTCAACGGCCTGTCGAAGTGGATGAAGCTCTTCGTGCGCCGCGACGGCAAGAAGTACGCGCTCGAATTCAACCGCGGCAAGGTCGTCGACCGTGTAATCGAGATGCAGAACGGCGTCGAGGTGTCACCCATGAAGATTGTCGGTGAGACCCAGAGTCGCGGCACCGAAGTGCATTTCCTGGCAGACGAGGAAATTTTCGGCAAGGTCGAGTTCCACTTCGACATCCTCGCCAAGCGCATCCGCGAACTGTCGTTCCTCAACAATGGCGTGAAGATCGAACTGATCGACCATCGCGACGGCAAAAGTGAAAACTTCGCGCATTCGGGCGGCGTCAAGGGCTTCGTCGAGTACGTGAACCGGGTCAAATCGGTGCTGCACCCGAAAATTTTCCATGCCGTCGGCGAAAAGGACGGCATGGTCGTCGAAGTCGCGATGCAGTGGAACGACAGCTATTCCGAGACCGTTCAATGCTTCACCAACAACATTCCGCAGCGCGATGGCGGCACCCATCTGACCGGCCTGCGCATGGCGATGACGCGGGTGTTGAACAAATACATCGAAGAAAACGAGCTGGCGAAAAAAGCCAAGGTCGAAACCACCGGCGACGACATGCGCGAGGGCCTGACCTGCGTGCTGTCGGTCAAGGTGCCCGAGCCCAAGTTCTCCTCGCAGACCAAG
>NZ_JANJXQ010000128.1 GCF_024708915.1 Thiobacillus sp. | reverse complement strand
GCGGACGACGTTGAAATAGATCTCATGCGGCCTCTCGTCGGGCGCATTGACCATGGAATACGGGCGCCCGATGCGTTCGCCGGCGATGTCCATCCCCGCGCGAATGAACTGGCCCGCATTGAAAGGATCCAGTTCGGCTTCGAAACGCAGCGAAATCAGCGCATCGTTCCAGCGTATGCGTTCGACTACGGTTGCCTGCACCCATTCGCTCATCGTCTGCTCCTCGGGGGAAACGTACGCTGTATTATGCGGCGCGCGCGCCTGCATTCAACCCGCATCCCGTATCCGGGTGCGCGCATGCTGGCGGAACTGGGCGGCATGCTGTACATCTGGATGAAGCCCCGCCTGCAACTAGTGTCGTGACTCAGAAATATCGCAACATGAAACGGCGTCTTTTTCCGCATGGCAGCGTTGCTCGTCGTTGCCATAGAGCCGGCTATGTCGCCCACCCGCAAGGGGTAGGCCGTGGTTGTAAAGCCGATAAATCGGCAACAACCACGCTCTCCTCGCGCCTTGCCCTGCAAAAAAAACCATCCGTTTCATTACGTCCCCCTATTTCTGAGTCACGACACTAGCGTTCCCACACCACGCGCAGCAGGTTCTCCCGTTCGTTGTAGTGGTACTCCAGTTCACCCTGGTAGGCATGGTGCAGCGCTTCGCCGATTCCGCGGGCCAGATGGATGTCGGTGGTGGTGATCTGGATACCGTCATCCCGATCCTCGATCCTCATGATCCGCTTCAGGGGATGCTCCGCCTTGGCGCGGGCTTCCTCGTTCCTGGCCAGTTGGAGCAGTTCCTCGCGATGATCCTCGAAGAATGATCCGTTCACGGTCACATAGCCGGCCGGGAATTCGTCGTGAATGCGGCGGCACGCCGGGCAGGTTTCCTCATGGGCTCCGGCCGGCCTCGCCAGCCATTGCCAGCGCCCATCGTGGAATACCGCGCCGCATTGCGGGCAAACCGTGGGTTCCGGCAGCTTGTGCTTGGCCTGGTAGGCGTCGTGGCGCGTTTCCTGGACCAGACGGTCGCGACGGACGGGTTGAAATCCAGCGAATCGCTCTTTCATGTTGCGCTCCTTTGGTGAAGACAAAAAGTCCAGCAAGCGGCCGGGCAAGCATCCATCGCAGCGGCAGCCCGACAGACTGCTAGGATTGGCGTTCCAGCGCGATGCCGGCCAGTTCGATGACCACGCCCATCGCCAGCACCAGCAGGCCGGCCCATATTTCGGGTGCGAGCGCCATCAGCACGCCGCCCAGCCCCACCAGCACTCCCGCCAGAACACGTCTCGATTGCCGCTTGTTCAACATGCTGCTGTCCCCCGTCCCTGGACCGGCTACTCGTAGCGCAGAAAATCTTCAGCGAGGGTGTCGGCGCCGAACTGCTCGATCAGCGCCTCGATTTCCGCCAGCAGCGTGTCGCCCTCGTCGTCTTCCAGTGCACCGTCCCCGACCATTCTGGCGCCCAGCCCGGACAGGATGGCGTCGCGGATCGCCGCAAGCGTGGGCGGGTTTTCGCGGTTCTCGTCGTTGATCGTTGCCTCGATCGCGCGCGAGAGCGATTCGCTGGCGGCGGTTTGCGTGAAATCGACGGCAAGCGCGGTTGCCCCGAACTCCTCGATGAGTGCGTCCAGTTCGTCGAGCAGCGATTCGCCGATGTCGAAGCGATGCATGCGTTCGGCCTCGTTGAAATCGGCAGGCAGCAGGTCGCCGAAAAAGCGGCGTACCGCAATCAGCGTGACGGGCTGTTCGCACTCCGGGTTGTTGACCCGGCTTCGGAGCAGCGCCGACAGATGCGGGCTGACACGACTGGCAACATCAATGGAATTTCGGGTCATGGCTTTTCCTGCATGTCCGGGACCACAAGGGCAGGGCGTGAATTTCTCAACCTCGCTGCTTATATCAAGGTATAGCAGAAGGTTTTCGGGTCTCGCGCCCGACATGCCGGCCGGCTATAGGCAAAGTCTGGCTGGACGGATCGAAGACAACCGGCGCGAGCTTGCTCGTCGAACAACTGGATGCTGGCATCGTTTTAATAATCTGCCAGACTCAAAAAGAACAACACCGCAGCAGAAAGGCAGGACGCATGGAACCCAAGGAATGTTTTTACCAGGAGCAGTTCGGCTACTGCTGGCTGTCAGATGGACGCTGGCTGTTTCAGGCGGTGGATGTGCACGGCAAGCCGTTGGGCAAGCCGGTCGGGGTCGAACTGGGGGAACTGGTCTTCCATCACGATCAGGATGAAGAGCTGCATTGATTCCGAACGCCAGGCGCGCCGATTTCATTCCCGCAACGGTGCTTCCTGCGGATCGATGCCTTCAATCTGCGGGATGTCCCTTTGCGGATGCTTCTTGATGATCCGCTTCAACGTCTCGTCTTCCCTCGGGCTGTGGCTGCTGCGCTGCTGCATTCCGGATTCAGGCGGCACGGCCGTTGCAATCGCGCCGGGTTCGGGATGTCCTGCAAACAGTTCCGCCTCGGCGGCAAGCCAGTCTTCAAGATCGAAGCCATGGGCATAACCCCGCCGCATGAACCGGTAATAGGCGGCCTCGCGAATCATGCTCAGGCGTTCCTCGTGTTCGGAATTGTGCTGCCATGCCATGTCTGAGCGGTCTTGCTGCATCGCGGGTATCCTTGTCTTTCCAGCCATTGCGGTTCCTCCGTAGCGAATCGAGTTGCATCCCTGATGCCCAAGCCTGCCGGCATGTTTCCGTGTTCGCCTTTCAATATAGCAACCCTCTGGCCCGCATACAGGAATGCGAAGCCTGCCGATCTGGCCTTGGATGCATGGCCGTTTGCGGTTTCAGACACGGCGGCGGTATTGATCTATACAGAAATGGGGTACATTTGCCTTGCCTTCAAGGGCAGCACTTTTTATCGCAGCAACATCTTGTGGAGAAATAAATGAGCACTCGAAATGCAATTGGCGAAACCGATTCCCCCGACGTGGCCAAAGCGCAGTTGATCGCCGATTTCAAGGCGGCGATATCGGATGCAGAGGCGCTGGTCAAGGCCACGGCCAACCAGGGCGGCGAGGCGCTGGCAGCGGTACGCGCCAAAGCGGAGGCGTCGCTCGCCGAGGCGAAGGCCAGGATGGCCGATGCCGAAGCGGCGCTGCTCGTGCGGGCCAAGGCGGCCGCCAAGGCGACCGACGTCTATGTCCACGAGAATCCCTGGAAAGCGATCGGCGTCTCGGGTGGCCTCGGACTGTTGATCGGTTTCCTCATGGGCCGCCGCTAGCCGACCGGTCATGAGCGAAGCTACGCCAGGAGGAAGCAAAGGACTGTTCGACTCGCTGAAAGGACTTGCCGCAAGCCTGATCGCCATTGTCCATACCCGGCTCGAGCTGCTGTCCGTGGACCTTGAGGAAGAGCGGGAGCGGCTGTTGTCCGTACTGGCGATGCTGCTGGTCGCGCTGTTCTGTCTGGGCATGGGCGTGCTGCTGCTGACGATCCTGGTGGCGGCCGCGTTCTGGGATAGCCACCGGCTTCTGGCGTTGGGCGGGCTTGCCGGAATTTTCCTGGCGGGCGGCGCGGCGGTGCTGGGCGTTGCGCGGCACAAGTTGAAAACCAAACCGAAGTTGTTCGCTGCAAGCCTGGCTGAATTATCCAAAGACCGGCAGCAGCTCAGCCATCCCTCATGAACGGAAAATCAGCCCGGCTGGCCGAACGCCGTGAACGCCTGGTGGCGCAGGCTGCCGCTCAGCGTACTGCGCTGGCGCAAAATATGGAGCCCTGGCGTGCGCCGCTGGCGTTGGCGGACCAGGGCGTGGCCGCGCTGCGTTACGTCGGACACCACCCCGCCTGGCTGGCGGGCGCCGTGCTCGCGGTCGCCGCGTTGCGCCCGAAACGTCTGGGCCGCGGGCTCGGCCTCGTCTGGGGCGCGTGGCAGTTCGGGCGCAGATTGCTCAGGCGTTGAACAGTGGGCAAGCCGGGTCGAGTTCCCTCTCGTCTCTCGACGAGGCAGTCGCACAGCCTGTTTTTCTCGTATCAAGCAGCCCCGTCGTGCGCGAAAGCGGCGGCGCCCCGGGCTTGAGGTCACGCCGCCAGGCGGTTTCTCGGCCATATCCAGCGCACGAAGGAGTACACGATGCAAGCGAATCCGCTTTCCGCCGAAGCCTTGGGGCAGATCGATGCCTACTGGCGCGCCGCCAACTACCTTTCCGTCGGACAGATCTATCTGCTCGACAATCCGCTGCTGAAACAGCCGCTCGCCCTGGAACACATCAAGCCGCGCCTGCTGGGCCATTGGGGCACCACGCCCGGCCTCAATTTCATCTATGCGCACATGAACCGGGTCATCCAGCGCGACGATCTGAACATGATCTACCTTGCCGGCCCCGGCCACGGCGGGCCGGCGATGGTGGCCAACACCTGGCTGGAAGGCAGTTACAGCGAGTTTTATCCCAACGTTTCCCAAGATGCGGCAGGGATGGGGCGTCTGTTCCGGCAGTTTTCCTTTCCCGGTGGCATCCCCAGTCACGTTGCCCCGGAAACGCCGGGCTCGATCCACGAAGGCGGGGAACTGGGCTATGCCGTGTCTCACGCCTACGGCGCGGTATTCGACAACCCTGATCTGATCGCCTGCTGCGTGGTGGGTGATGGCGAGGCGGAAACCGGACCGCTGGCGGCGGCCTGGCATTCCAACAAATTCCTCAATCCGGGAACCGATGGCGCGGTGCTGCCGATTCTGCATCTCAACGGCTACAAGATCGCCAACCCGGCAGTGCTGGCGCGCATCAGCCCTGACGAACTGGAAAAACTGTTTATCGGTTATGGCTACACGCCTTATTTAGTCGAAGGCGACGACCCCGAAACCATGCATCAGAAAATGGCCGCCACGGTCGACACGGTACTGGCCGAAATCAGGGAAATTCAGCGCAGGGCACGGGAAGAGGGCGACATGACGCGGCCGCGCTGGCCTATGATCATCCTGCGCACCCCCAAAGGCTGGACCGGGCCAAAGGAAGTGGATGGGCTGAAGACCGAGGGATTCTGGCGTTCGCACCAGGTACCGCTGTCCGAGCTGGCGAGCAAGCCCGAACACGTGAAATTGCTGGAATCCTGGATGCAAAGCTACCGTCCGGACGAGTTGTTCGACGCGCACGGCGCCCTGATTCCGCAGCTGGCGGCGCTGGCGCCCAAGGGGGCGCGCCGCATGGGGGCGAATCCGCACGCCAATGGCGGCATCCTGTTGCGCGAATTGCGCCTGCCGGATTTCCGCAATTACGCGGTGACGGTGGATCGGCCGGGCCATGCCGACGCCGGGGCCACGCGCGTACTGGGGGGCTTTCTGCGCGACGTGATGGCCGGCAACATGGAGACCTTCCGCGTCTTTGGCCCGGACGAAACCGCGTCCAACCGCCTCGATGCCCTGTTCGAGGTCACCGACCGCACCTGGGTGGCGGAACGCTTCGACTACGACGACCACCTCGCAGCGGATGGCCGGGTCATGGAAATTCTTTCCGAGCATACCTGCCAGGGCTGGCTCGAAGGCTATCTGCTGACCGGGCGGCACGGTTTCTTTTCCTGCTACGAAGCCTTCATCCACCTCGTGGATTCCATGTTCAATCAGCACGCCAAGTGGCTCAAGGTCACCAGCATGGAAATCCCCTGGCGGCGGCCGATCGCCTCGCTCAACTACCTGCTTACTTCGCACGTCTGGCGCCAGGACCACAATGGCTTTTCCCATCAGGACCCCGGCTTCATCGACCACGTGGTGAACAAGAAGGCGGACATCATCCGCGTCTATCTGCCGCCCGACGCCAATACCCTGCTGTCGGTGACGGATCACTGCCTGAGAAGCCGCAACGACATCAACGTGATCGTCGCCGGCAAGCAGTCAGCGCCGCAGTGGCTGACGATGGATGCGGCAGTGAAGCACTGCAGCAGCGGCATCGGCATCTGGGAATGGGCGAGCAGCGACGAAGGCGGTGAGCCGGATGTGGTGATGGCCTGCTGCGGCGATGTGCCGACGCTGGAAACCCTGGCTGCGGTCGACCTGCTGCGCCGGCTCGTCCCTGAATTGAAGGTGCGCGTAGTCAATGTGGTGGACCTGATGACCCTGCAGCCGAAAGAGGAGCATCCGCACGGCCTGCCGGACAGGGATTTCGACGCCCTGTTCACCGTGGACAAACCCGTCATCTTTGCCTATCACGGCTATCCCTGGCTGATCCACCGCCTGACCTACCGGCGCACCAACCACGACAACCTGCATGTGCGCGGCTACAAGGAGGAGGGCACCACCACCACGCCTTTCGACATGGTGGTGCTGAACGATCTGGACCGCTTTCACCTGGTCGTGGACGTGATGCATCGGGTGCCGAAGATGCAGGCCCGTGCCGCCCATATCAAGCAGACCATGCGCGACCGCCTGGTCGAGCACAAGCAATATATCGAGCGTTACGGGGAAGACATGCCGGAGATCCGCGACTGGAAGTGGCCTTATTGATGTCCATTCTCGTCGTCAACAGCGGCTCGTCCTCGCTCAAGGCCAGCCTGTTCACGGCGGGCGGCGGCAGGCGGGATTTCCGTTTCGAGCATATCGGCCAGGGCCGCTTGCCCGATCACCGCGCCGCGTTCGCCGCCCTGATGCGCGAGCTGGGCGCGGAGACGCCGGCGGCGGTGGGCCACCGTCTGGTACACGGCGGTGAAATCACCGCGGCGGCCCGCCTGATCGACGACACCGAACGAACCCGCCTGGAATCCGTCGTCGCGCTCGCGCCGCTGCATCTACCAGGCAATCTGCTGGGTGTGGATTTGTGCAGGGAACGCTTCGACGTGCCGCAAATCGCCTGCTTCGACACTGCTTTTCACGCCACCCTGCCGGATTTCTCCCGGCGTCTGCCGATTCCGCAATCGCTCGGCCTGCGCCGCTATGGCTTTCACGGACTCAATTACGCCCATGTCGCGCGGCAGTTACCGGGACTGCTCGGCGATGCCGCCCACGGCCGGGTGGTGGTAGCGCATCTCGGCAACGGGGCCAGCCTGTGCCTGCTGGAAAACCTTCAATCCGTGGATACCAGCATGGGCTACACCCCGGCGGGCGGCATCCCCATGGGCACGCGCAGCGGCGACCTCGACCCCGGCGTCATGCTGGAACTGGCCCGGCGTCTCGGCGATGACGAACTGGGCGACCTGGTCTACCGCCGCATGGGACTGCTCGCCCTGTCGGACGGCGAAAGCAGCGACATGGCCCAACTTCTGGTCAGCACCACACCCGCCGCCCGCTTTGCGGTGGATTATTTCAGCAGGCAGGTGCGCGCCACCATCGGCGCCTATGCGGCCAAGGCGGGAGGCGTCGACGCGCTGGTGTTCAGCGGCGGCATCGGCGAACACGCCGCGCAGGTTCGCGCCGCGATCTGCGAACCCTTGGGCTTCATGGGATTTCGCCTCGACCACGAAGCCAACTTGCGTCACGATACCTGGCTCAACGAGCGGACGGCCAAACCGGTGTTGCGCATCCCGGCTGACGAGGAAAGCATGATCCACGGACTGGTTCTGGGCATGTTGGGTGAAGGACAGGCGGGTCATGATTGAAACACAGCCTATGACGTACCCCCACCGAAGGGCGAGAAATCCGGCCAGGCGCCGACCCCGAAACGGGCGGTTTGGCCGACGACAGAATGCGGGTTCCCGAGGCGAAACGGATTGCCTCTTCGCCCCGTCTACTTCGCATAATGTATATTAGCGGTTTCTGATATACCACTCTTTGGAGTAACGCGCTAACTCAAGCCTGCTGCGGGTTCCGCAGCATCCAGACTGGTTATGTCCATGTCCCTCGTTAACCTGGGGAGGGATATGATCAAGTTCACTGTACTGAGTACGAAGGGCGGGGTCGGTAAGACCACACTAGCTGCAAATCTTGGTGCACTCATGGCGGACATGGGGCTGAGAGTCCTGCTTGTCGACGCTGATGTGCAGCCAGCGCTATCGAAATATTACCGTATTAAGCGCGAAGCTCCGTTTGGCCTCACAAAAGTCATCACCACCGGGTATGTCACAGAGGATTGCATCTCTCAGACGGTAATTGATGGGCTCGATGTAATCCGGTCGGATGATCCAGATGGCAGCCTCCAAACCTGGCTTCTACATCGTATTGACCGAGGCGAGCGACTTGGCAATGCCCTGAATTCCCCCGCAGTATCCGAAGACTATTACGACTGCGTCTTAATCGACACGCAGGGAACCGTAGGCCCACTGCAGGACACCGCCGCACTAGCTGCTACGCAGATTATTTCGCCAATCAAGCCGGAAATTCTGTCAGCTCGTGAGTTCAAAACGGGCACGATGGAACTGCTGGCGCGGCTTGAGCCCTCCCCAAACTCGAAATACAGGGTAGGGCCGGTCAAAGCAGTCATTTCGATGCAGGACCGGACTGCAGACGCGAGAATCATCGCGGAGTCGATCAGACAGGACTTCATCAAGCTTGGCGGACGGGTCACGGTCCTCGATACGGTAGTTCCTGACGCCAAGTCCTACAAGGAATCAGCCACCCTTTGCGTCCCCGCGCACCGGCACGAGCCGTCGCGCAAGGGCACGATGCCATCTGCCTATGAAACCATGCACGCTCTCCTCTGGGAGTTGGTGCCGAGCCTCGCAGGGCATTACGCCGGATCGGAGGCAGCACAAGACATAGGACGTAACGGAGCTGAAGCATGATGGCGGGCGGAAAGAAAAAGCCACCACTCATGAACATTCCGAGTTCGATCAAGATGGTGGACTTGGCTGCCAAGCATGGGTTTACCCCAAAGTCCGATTCGGAAAAGCGAACAGTACGAGAGCGCCTGAAACTGGAGGTGTCCAACAGCCTGAACGTCCCGGCGCCAAACAGCGGAAGCGGCCTCAAGCATGACACTGAAGTGGATGATTCGTGGGCGAGTCTTCCCGTAACCGCCGTCCACTTCTATGAGCGAAATCCTCGCAAGGCGAACAACGATGCCTACGCTGAACTGAAGGAGAGCATCCGGGCCAACGGAATCCTTCAACCATTGACCGTTACCAAGCGGCCGGGAGAAACCCATTACATCCTGTACGCGGGTGGCAATACCCGCCTGCAGGCTATCCGGGAGTTGTGGGAAGAAACCGCGGATCCGAAGTTTCGCGAAACCCGCGTCATCATCAAAGCCTGGCGAGGCGAGGCTTCCGTTCTGCTGGCCCACATGGCCGAAAACACCCAGCGAAACGACATGACCTTCTGGGATCGTGCCAACGGGACGCTGGAAATCAAACGTCAGATCGAGGATGAACGCGGGGCAGCGTTGACCTTCAGGGAGTTTGAAGCCGAGATCAAGAAATTCGGCCTCCAGACTGATCTGCGCACACTCAGTATGTACCGATTTGCAGTCGAAAAGATTGCCGATGTTGGCCCGTGGCTATCCGGTTTATCCGTGCGAACCATCCAGCCACGGCTGAACCTGTTGTTGAAGCTGGCCAATCATCACGATATCGAGGAAAGCGCTTTCTACGCCGAGGTGGTCACGCCAACCGCAAAGGCCATAGCTGGCATGGTTTCGGAAGATGCCCATGCATTTAGCTCAGATCTATTTCTGGGTCGATGCGAAGCCAGCATGTCTGTCCGGCTGGAAGTGAACGAGCGGGACATCGGCAAGATGCTCACTGCCATGGAGCGCTTTCCCGACATGACTCTGGAAGGTTTGCAGCGGATATGCAAGCCCCAGCGCCCGGTCGAACCTTCTGTCGGCGGCACCCAGACTCAATCCACAGCAGAGTCTGGCGGCCAGGAACAGGGGAAACCGTCAGAGCCAATTCCCCCCGATTCACGATTGCCTGGGACGGCCACACCCTCCATTCCGGCCGCTACAGAACCCGGTGAGCGCAGCCAAAAAGTGAGTTCACCGGCTCCTCATTCCACAGTCAGTCTCCCCCCAATCTCAACTGAGAGTGGAGGGCCTGACCGGTTGATGACCTTGATTCAGCAAGTGCTCGTCTCCGCTGGCCTTGGCTCCTGCTATGAGCCTGCACCCGGCATGCCCATGGGGTATTGCATGGGATTCCCCAAGGATGGCCCGCTTGATTTGAAAGAGAACGCGCAAAGCCGCCAGGCTGCCTGGTGGGTGCTTGCGATGGCAAGCGGGCAGTTTGAAGCGGACGTGTGCCGGTCTGGCCTTGACGACCCCAATGAGTGGCGCACCTTGATCCTGGAAGAAGGCAGTCAGGAAACGCTGGGGGGCCTGGAGCTCGCCATCCAGCACAACATTGGTGGCCAAGGTGAGTTTCTGCCGATTCCATGGCTGCTGAACCCGGACAACCCTATTGCGGGCGTGTGCCTTGAGTTGCTCTCGGTTATTCGAGGAGGCGCTTGATCATGATGATGGTTCGCGTCACCGACAATACGCTGAGAGCCTCGCTGCTTATGCACTTGATCGAGCAGCTTGAGCGTGGCGACCTTGCCGTGCTGCTGGAAAAGGGCGCTTGTCCGCGGTCCATGGATCGGTTGCGAGGTCTCGCCATCAATGAAATTCTGCACCTGGCCTCATCAGGCCATCCCGACATCCATTTCTCGATCGATGAGGGCGGTTTCGAACTCGGAATCGAAACCCTGTTTCGGCGCAAGCAGGAAA
>NZ_JANJXQ010000267.1 GCF_024708915.1 Thiobacillus sp. | reverse complement strand
CGCAAGCGGACAAATTGTCGCACCCCGCGGCGCATCGCAATGCACGGCTTACAATGCCGCCATGCCGTCCGCAACCGATTTCACGCTGTCGTCCACGCTGCCCGCGCATGCCCTGCTGGGACGGCTGCTGGCGGTGCGCGTATCGCTGCTTGCCGGCTGGGCGGCGGGCATCGCCTGGCTGCACTGGGGCCTCCACATTCCGCTGCCGCTGCTGCCGATGGCTTCGGTGCTGGCGCTGATGGGGCTGTTCGTTGTGGCTACCGCCTGGCGGCTGCGGCAGGATATTCCCGCCACCCAGATGGAGTTTCTGGCGCATCTGCTGGCCGACCTTTCCATGTTTGCGATGCTGGTGTACTTCAGCGGCGGCGCCACCAATCCCTTCGTCTCGCTGATGCTGGTGCCGATCGTCATCGCCGCCATCAGCCTGCGTCCGCGCTGGGTATGGCTGCTGGCGGCGGTGGCGGGCGGGTTCTATACGCTGCTGCTGTTTTTTTACCGGCCGCTGGAGATATCCGATCCGGTTGCAGCCCACGGCATGCACCTCGGCGGCATGTGGTTTAATTTCCTCGTCAGCGCGGGCTTGATTGCGTTTTTCGTCACCCGCATGCACGCCGGGCTGCGCGCACGCGATCAGGAACTGTCCGCCCTGCGCGAAAAACAGTTGCGCGACGAACGCATCGTTGCGCTCGGCACCCAGGCCGCGCTGGCGGCGCACGAACTCGCCACCCCGCTCGCCACCATCCAGACCACCGCGCACGAACTCGCCAGCGAGTTCGCCAACGACCCCGACATCGGCAACGACTGCCGCCTGCTCGAACGGCAGGCGCAGGCGTGCAAGCGCATCCTCACCCAGCTCGCCGCCCGCGCGCAGGACAGCACGCCGGCGGCACAGCCGCTCGACGCCTGGCTTGGCGCGCTGATCGAGCGCTGGCAAGTGTTGCGCCCGGAGGCGCAGCTGCTGGGCGCGCTGCCCCCCATCGGCCGCAGCTTCAGCCCCCCCGACGGGCTCGAACAGGCGATCCTGAATGTGCTGAACAATGCGGCCGACGCCTCGCCCGGTGCAGTTGAATTCAGCGCAGCAACGGACGGCGGCGTGCTGGTGATCGAGATCGCCGACCGCGGCCCCGGCTTTTCCCCCGAACACAAGGCGCAGGCCGGGCGCGTACAGTTCAGCAACAAGCCGGGGCGCGGCTGGGGCATGGGGCTGGCGCTTACCCACGCCACACTGGAACGGCTGGGCGGCGCGCTCGTCCTCGCCGAGCGCGATGGTGGCGGCACCCGCGTGCGCATCACGTTACCCTGGGATCAAACGACATGAGCATGAGACTTCTGATCGTCGAGGACGACACCGATTTTGCCGCCGCCTTGTCGCGCGCCATGGGCAAGCGCGGCTTCGACGTCGCCATGGCGCACGATGCCATTGCCGCCGAGGCCGCCGCGGAAGCGTTCGCCCCCAGCCATGCGGTCGTCGATCTGAAACTGCCCGGCGATTCGGGGCTGAAAGTCGTTTCGCAGCTTGCCGCGCGCACCCCCGCTCCCGCCATCGTCGTGCTCACCGGCTATGCCAGCATCGCCACCGCGGTCGCAGCGGTACGGCTGGGCGCCCGGCATTACCTGGCCAAGCCGGCGGATGCCGACGAAATCCTCGCCGCGCTGCTGCGCGACCGGCCCGACGATGCGGCGCTGGAAGTCAGCCCCGAGCCGCTGTCGGTGGCCCGGCTGGAATGGGAGCACATCCAGAAAGTGCTGAACGAGCACGACGGCAACATCTCGGCCACCGCGCGCGCCCTGAAAATGCACCGCCGCACCCTGCAGCGGAAACTCGACAAGCG
>NZ_JANJXQ010000061.1 GCF_024708915.1 Thiobacillus sp. | reverse complement strand
GGCCTGCACCACGGCATGCTGCCGCTGCTCGATACGATACTGGACGACCCTACCGGCGAGCGCTTCATCACCGCCGCGCTGAAAACCACCGACGCACGTATCGCGCAGGACAAGCCGGCCTCGCCGGCATTTCTGTTCGGCACCCTGTTGTGGCCGCAGGTATTGCAGCGCTGGCGCGCGCTCGAAGCGGCCGGCGAAAAGCCGCAACCCGCGCTGTTCCTGGCGATGGACGAAGTGCTCGACGCGCAGCGCGGCCAGCTCGCCATCCCGCGCCGCTACGACGGCATGATGAAGGAAATCTGGGCGCTGCAGCCGCGTTTCGAGCAGCGCGGCGGCCAGCGCCCGTACCGCCTGCTGGAGCATCCGCGCTTCCGCGCCGCCTACGACTTCCTGCTGCTGCGCGCCGAATCCGGCGAGGTCGATGCCGAACTCGGCGAATGGTGGACGCGCTTCCAGGAAGTCGGTGAGGACGAACGCGCCGCCATGCTGCTGGCCGACAGCTCGCCCAAACCGCGCCGCCGCCGCAAGCGCAGAAAGCCGGGCGAATCCGGCGCCGAGACGCAGCCCGTATGAATGTGACGGCGACCGTTGGCCTCGGCGCCAATCTCAACGACCCGGCCGCGCAGGTCGAATACGCGCTGGCCGAGCTCGACCGCCTGCCCGCCACGCGCCTCGTCGCGCGTTCCAGCCTGTACGCCTCGGCGCCTGTGGGCTACGTCGACCAGCCCGATTTCATCAACGCTGTGGCGCAGGTCGAGACGGCCCTTGCGCCGCGCGCGTTGCTTGCCGCGCTGCTCGACCTTGAACACCGCCACGGCCGCGAGCGCGGTTTCCGCAACGCCCCGCGCACCCTCGATCTCGACCTGCTGCTATACAACGGCGCCCACTTTCACGAAGCAGGCTTGTCGCTGCCACATCCGCGCATGCACGAGCGGGCTTTCGTACTGCTGCCGCTGCTGGAAATCGCGCCCGACACGACGATCCCCGGTCGCGGCCGAGCCGTCGACTGGCTCGCCGGCTGCGCAGGCCAGAATGTAACCCGGCTTCCTCCTCCCACTGCCACGGTCAACGCATGACGCTGTCCCGTTACCGCTACGTCGTGGTCGAAGGCCCGATCGGCGCCGGCAAGACCAGCCTCGCCCGCAAGCTGGCCGAGCGCCTGGGTGCCGACATCCTGCTGGAAAACGCCGACGACAATCCCTTCCTGCCGCGCTTCTACCAGGAGCCGAAGCGCTACGCGCTGCCAACGCAGCTGCATTTCCTGTTCGACCGCACACGTCAGCTGCGCGACCTGGCGCAGGGCGACCTGTTCCGCGCTGGAACGGTGTCGGATTTCCTGGTCGACAAGGACATGCTGTTCGCGCGCCTGAACCTGGACGACGACGAATTCGAGCTGTACCAGAAGGTCTACGCCGATCTTGCGCCGCAGGCGCCGACGCCCGACCTGGTGATCTACCTGCAGGCGCCGATCGAGGCGCTGCACGAACGCGTCAAGCGCCGCGGCCTTGATTTCGAGCGCGGCATGGATGCGGGCTACCTGCAGCGCCTGGCCAACAGCTACAGTGAGTTTTTCCACCGCTACGAAGACGCGCCGCTGCTTATCGTCAACACCAGCAACCTCAATTTCGCGGAAAGCGAAGCCGATTTCGAGCTGCTGCTGGAACGCATGAGCAAGATGCGCGGCCCGCGCGAATTTTTCAGCCGGGCAGCGTAAATCGAATATGGCAATCACGCTTTCCACCCTCAAAACCATGCACGGCAACGATGAAAAGATCGCCGTACTCACCTGCTACGACGCCAGCTTCGCGCGCGTGCTCGATGCCGCCGGCGTCGAGGTGCTGCTGGTCGGCGACTCGCTCGGCATGGTGGTGCAGGGCCACGCCTCGACGCTGCCGGTAAAACTTGCCGAGATGACCTACCACACACGCTGCGTCGCCGCCGGCAGCGGGCGCGCCTACATCGTCGCCGACCTGCCGTTCGGCAGCTACCAGCCATCGCCCGAACACGCGTTTTCAGCCAGTGCACGGCTGATGGCGGCGGGCGCGCACATGGTCAAGCTCGAAGGCGGCGCGGTGATGGTCGACACCGTCGCCTTCCTCACCCGGCGCGGCATTCCGGTATGCGCGCACCTCGGTCTGCTGCCGCAGTCGGTCAACCAGCTCGGCGGCTACCGGGTGCAGGGACGCGAGGACGCCGCCGCGGCGCAACTGATCGCTGACGCGCGCGCGCTGGAAGCCGCCGGCGCCGGGATGATCGTGCTGGAAATGGTGCCCGCCGCGCTGGCCAAAATCGTCACCGACGCACTCGCCATCCCGACCATCGGCATCGGCGCGGGAGCCGACTGCTCCGGCCAGGTGCTGGTGCTGTACGACATGCTGGGCCTCTACCCGCGCGCGCCGAAATTCTCGAAGAACTTTCTGGCCGGCAGCGACGGCATCGAAGCGGCGGCGCGCGCTTACGTCGCCGCGGTGAAGGACGGCAGCTTCCCCGCCGCCGAACACGCGTTCTGATGCAGGTTTTTCATACCGCCGCCGAACTGCGCGCCGCGCTCGCCGGCGAAACCGGCACCGCGCTGGTGCCGACCATGGGCAACCTGCACGCGGGGCACTTGTCGCTGGTCGAACAGGCGAAACGGCACGGCAGCCCGGTGGTCGCGAGTATTTTCGTCAACCCGCTGCAGTTCGGCGCCGGCGAGGACTTCGAACGCTATCCGCGCACGCTTGCCGCCGACAGCGACAAGCTCGCTGCCGCCGGCTGCGATATCGTGTTCGCGCCCGATGTCGCCGAGATATACCCGGTACCGCAGACCTTCACCGTGCAGCCGCCCGACAGCCTGGCGAACGATCTCTGCGGCGCCTTCCGCCCCGGCCATTTCAGCGGCGTCGCGACCGTGGTGCTGAAATTGTTCAACCTGGTGCAGCCGCGCGTGGCGGTATTCGGCAAAAAGGATTTCCAGCAGCTGCGAGTGATTCAGGATTTGGTGAACCAGTTCAACCTGCCGATCGACATCGTCGGCGTCGACACCCTGCGCGAAGCCGACGGGCTGGCGATGAGCTCAAGGAACGGCTACCTGTCTGAAGCCGAGCGCATGCAGGCACCGCAACTGCAGCGCGAACTCGCCGCCATCGCGGCCGCCGTCCGGGCAGGCGAACGTGATTTCGCGGCACTCGCCACGACCGCCCGGCGCCACCTCGCCATGGCGGGCTGGCGCGTCGACTACATCGAACTGCGCGATGCCGCAACCCTGCAGGCACCGACAGTCGACAGCCGTCACATGGCCGTGCTGGGCGCAGCCCGACTGGGGAAAACCCGGCTGATCGACAACATCGAGATTGCCTTGGGCAATCCACTCTGAAGTTTTACTTGTGCCCTTTGGGTATAATGTGACCCCTTTCTTATTGAGGGCACCGTCATGCAAAGAACGATGCTCAAGTCCAAGCTGCACCGGGCTACCGTCACGCATTCCGAGCTGCATTACGAAGGCTCGTGCGCGATCGACGAGACCCTGCTGGACGCGGCCAACATCCACGAATACGAGCAGATCCAGATCTACAACGTCACCAACGGTGAGCGCTTCACCACCTATGCCATCCGCGCCGCGCGCGATTCCGGCATCATTTCGGTGAACGGCGCGGCCGCGCACAAGGCCAATCCGGGCGACCTCGTCATCATCGCCACCTACTCGGCCTACAACGAACTGGAACTGGCGCGCTACGCGCCGGAACTGGTGTACGTCGACGCGGACAACCGCATCCTGGACACCCGCCAGGCGATCCCGGTACAGGCGGCGTAGGCCACAACGCCCAGCCAGCAAAAAAGCCGGGATCTCCGGCTTTTTTGTTGGCATTGATTCAGGCGTTGCAGCAGCCACGTGCGGGCTCCTGCGGCAGCAACGCCACGACTTCCTTGACGGTGCCGGCCGCGAGTGCGGGCCTGCAATGGAATTGAACGGTCTCGATCAAACCGGGCTGATTCGCATCAGCCGGCGGGATACGCCGTGGAGAGTCGGCCCGTTCGACTTATTCCGCCAACAATTCCCGGATTTTCTTCGCCAAATCAGGGCTTTGGGGGGTCAAATGCACGACCCAGTAGTGAGATTTTCCTGCAGTGGGCTGGCCCCGATGCGAGTACCCCGTTCTCAGGACGAATGAGTTGTCCTTCGGGTTCACGCTGTACAAGCCATCGCTCTTGTCCAAATCCCAATAGAATGGGCTGGCAAATGGCTTGCCGCGGAAGAATCTGCCCGGGGTCGAACCCTTGTCGTCCCATTCGATCTTCAAGCGCCGGTCCTGCAATACCGAAATCGTGGCGTTTTGAATGTCCTGGCTATTCTGAACGACCGGTTCTCCATGCACCCAGTACTGCTCGATCCTCACCTTTGCCGAAGTCTGCATGGTCGCTGCCGCTTCGGCTACCGGCTCGGCTACGGGCTGAGCCTGCTCGACTTTCTTCGGCTGGGGCGCCGGCAGCTTCGCTTCCCCTCCTGCCTTGAGGTCGTTCCTGATGACCGACGATACCGTCTCGTCGGCAAAACCCGCCTCCTTGAGCCGCACCACCCTGTCGACGTTGCCGTAATCGTTTTCAACCATGAAGCGGATGACATCCTCGCCAAGGCCGGACGTCTTCAGCCGGGTCAGTTCCTCGGTGGTCAATGCAGCCTGCGCCGCCCCGGAAGAAACCAGGGCAATGGCTCCAATCAAGAAAAAGAATTTCGTCTTCATTCCAGAGATCACGGTCAAATTCCTCATTCAAACAATCAGTCGACGACTCGGTTACGTGGGGGAAAGCAAGCGGGGAAATGCGGGGTCGGTCACGGTTTCAATACCTGGGAAACAATCGGCCGGAGACGGGTTGATTATGCCCCAGTTTGGGTTGGCCGACCAAGGGCGCGAAGCCGGCGATGCGGGCTGCTACGGCCGGCTTCGACATGATGCGATTCGATCAAGCCGCAAGCGGAGCGGCTGTTCCGCACGGCGGGCATACGGCCTATTTCAGCCTCCAGATCTCGTCGTTGTATTCGCGCATGGTGCGATCGGTCGAAAAGAATCCGCTCGATACGGTATTGAGGATACTCATGCGCGTCCAGCGTTCCTGATCCTGCCAGGCCTGCGCCACCCTTTCCTGCGCATCGACATAGCTGCGGAAATCCGCCAGCACCATCCAGGGGTCGTGCGGACTCAGCAACGAGTCGAGGATCATGTCGAAGATGCCCGGTTCGT
>NZ_JANJXQ010000029.1 GCF_024708915.1 Thiobacillus sp. | reverse complement strand
CCACCTTGACCGCGGCGATCACCACCATTCTGTCGAAGAAATTTGGCGGTGCTGCCAAGAAGTACGACGAGATCGACAACTCGCCGGAAGAGAAGGCGCGCGGCATCACCATCAACACCTCCCACGTCGAGTACGAGACCGAGAAGCGTCACTACGCCCACGTTGACTGCCCTGGCCACGCCGACTACGTCAAGAACATGATCACCGGCGCCGCGCAGATGGACGGCGCCATCCTGGTCGTTTCCTCCGCCGACGGTCCCATGCCGCAGACCCGCGAGCACATTCTGCTTGCGCGTCAGGTTGGCGTGCCCTACATCATCGTCTACATGAACAAGGCCGACATGGTTGACGACGCGGAACTGCTTGAGCTCGTCGAGATGGAAGTCCGCGAACTGCTGTCCAAGTACGACTTTCCGGGCGACGACACCCCCATCATCGTCGGGAGTGCGCTGAAGGCTCTCGAAGGCGACCAGAGCGACATTGGCGAGCCCAGCATCATGAAGCTGGCCGACGCCCTGGACAACTACATCCCCGAGCCCGAGCGCGCCATCGACCGTCCCTTCCTGATGCCTGTTGAAGACGTCTTCTCCATCTCTGGCCGCGGCACCGTCGTCACTGGCCGTGTCGAGCGCGGCGTCATCAAGGTTGGCGAAGAGATCGAGATTGTCGGCATCGTCCCGACCGTCAAGACCACCTGCACCGGCGTTGAGATGTTCAGGAAGCTGCTCGACCAGGGTCAGGCTGGCGACAACGTCGGCGTCCTCTTGCGTGGCACCAAGCGTGAAGAAGTCCAGCGTGGCCAGGTTCTGGCCAAGCCTGGCTCGATCAAGCCGCACACCAAGTTCAGCGCCGAGATCTACGTGCTGTCGAAAGACGAAGGCGGTCGTCATACTCCGTTCTTCAACGGCTACCGTCCGCAGTTCTATTTCCGCACCACCGACGTCACGGGCAGCATTGAGCTGCCGGCGGGCACCGAAATGGTGATGCCTGGCGACAACGTCAGCATCAAGGTTTCGCTGATCCAGCCGATCGCCATGGACGAAGGCTTGCGCTTCGCCATCCGCGAAGGCGGCCGCACCGTCGGTGCAGGCGTCGTGGCCAAGATCGAAGAGTAAGGCGGGCGGGTTTGCTACAAGGCGGGCCTGGCGTGCGGAATGTGCGCGGGGTCCGGCCTTTAAGAATACAGGCCAATAGCTCAATTGGTAGAGCGTCGGTCTCCAAAACCGAAGGTTGGGGGTTCGAGACCCTCTTGGCCTGCCACAGGATAAGCCGTAAGGCGCACAGCATTCATGGCTGACAAACTCAAGCTGCTGGTAGCAGTGTTGCTGGTCATCGCAGGGGTGGCCGGCTTTTATT
Organism: Thiobacillus sp.; assembly: GCF_024708915.1. The sequence goes on along the minus strand of NZ_JANJXQ010000029.1, from coordinate 2,536 downwards.
TTTTTGCGGACGCGCCAACTGTGGTGCGGGTGTTGTCCGTGCTGGCGGGTATCGTGCTGGCGGGCGTCGTTGCCGGAATGTCGGGTCCGGGCAGGCAGTTTTTCCGTTTCGCTCTCGAAGCGCGTGACGAGGCCAGAAAGGTTGTCTGGCCAACCCGCAAGGAAACCATCCAGATGACGGGCGTGGTGATGGCGTTTGTGGTCGTGATGGCGCTCTTTCTGTGGGCGGTGGACGGCATTTTGATGTGGCTGGTCAAGTTGGCCATGGGACAGGGGAGTTGAGTATGCGGTGGTATGTGGTTCATGCCTACTCCGGCTTCGAGAAAAGCGTCGCGCGCAATCTGGTTGAGCGTATCGAACGTGCGGGCATGAAGGATCGCTTCGGCGAAATCCTGGTGCCGGTGGAAGAAGTGGTGGAAATGAAAGGCGGTCAGAAAAAGACCGCCGAGCGCAAGTTCTTTCCCGGCTATGTCCTGGTGCAGATGGAGATGGACGACGATACCTGGCATCTGGTGAAGAGCACGCCAAAGGTCACCGGATTTGTTGGCGGAACCGCAACCAAGCCCGCGCCTATTTCCGAGAAAGAAGTGCAGTCCATCCTCGATCAGATGCGCGAGGGGGTAGAGAAGCCCAAGCCGAAGATTCTGTTCGAGGTGGGCGAGGTGGTCCGGGTCATCGATGGGCCGTTTACCGACTTCAACGGTAACGTGGAAGAAGTGAATTACGACAAGAGCAAATTGCGCGTGTCGGTGATGATTTTTGGCCGGGCGACGCCCGTCGAACTGGGGTTCGGTCAGGTCGAAAAAGGCTGAGCTCCGGCATCGACGCCGGAGTGCGGCATCCGGTTTTTCCGGAGAGGAGCGCGAGTAGGGCGACCCAAAGCGCGTTGGTACTCACTCATTAGGAGCCATCATGGCAAAGAAGATTGTCGGCTATATCAAGCTGCAAGTGCCGGCGGGCAAAGCAAACCCGTCGCCCCCCATCGGTCCCGCGCTCGGTCAGCGCGGCCTGAACATCATGGAATTCTGCAAGGCGTTCAATGCCAAGACGCAGGGTATGGAGCCCGGTCTGCCGATCCCGGTGGTGATTACCGCATTTGCGGACAAGAGCTTCACCTTCATCATGAAGACGCCGCCCGCGACGGTGCTGATCAAGAAGGCGATCAAGCTCGACAAGGGGAGCGCCAAGCCGAACCTGGATAAAGTGGGGACGATCACCCGCGCGCAGCTCGAAGAAATCGCCAAGACCAAGGAGCCTGACCTGACAGCGGCCGACATGGACGCGGCAGTACGCACCATTGCCGGTACGGCCCGTTCCATGGGCATCATCGTGGAGGGAGTCTAAGATGGCTAATACATCCAAGCGCTTGCGCGCACTCAAAGAGAAGATCGATCGCAACCGTAATTATCCGGTGGCCGATGCGCTGCAGCTGGTCAAGGAGACCGCAACCGCCAAATTCGACGAGTCGGTCGACGTCGCGATTAATCTTGGCGTTGACGCCCGTAAATCCGACCAGATGGTGCGTGGTGCGGTGGTGCTGCCGAAAGGGATCGGCAAGACGGTACGCGTGGCTGTGTTTGCCCAGGGCGATAACGCGCAGAAGGCGCGTGATGCCGGGGCGGACATCGTTGGTTTCGATGATCTCGCGGCCGACATCAAGGCCGGCAAGATGGATTTCGACGTGGTGATCGCCACCCCCGATGCCATGCGCGTCGTCGGCCAGCTCGGTCAGATCCTGGGCCCGCGCGGCCTGATGCCGAACCCGAAAGTGGGCACGGTGTCGCCTGACGTGGTGGGTGCGGTAAAGAACGCCAAGGCCGGTCAGGTGCAGTATCGCACCGACAAGGGCGGCATTGTGCACTGCACCATCGGCCGCGCCTCGTTCAGTATCGATGATCTGAAGGAGAACCTGGCGGCGCTGCTGGACGCGCTGCAGCGTGCCAAGCCCACCAGCTCCAAGGGTATCTATTTCAAGCGCCTGTCGGTGTCGAGCACCATGGGTGTGGGCGTGCGCGTCGATCAGGCTAGCGTCGGCGCGTGATTTCTGGTTGCGGGCATCTCTGCAAGGGGTGCCTGAATGAACTTTGGGCCGTCAGCCGGCAGGTTTGGCTGGCGGGTTGTCAAAGACCGTAGGGGCGTCGTTCGAGAGGCGTGAGGCGTAAGGGGTGATGTGTGAACCCCGGACAAATCAGCCTCCAGCACGCTTAATTGGTTGGAAGGAAGGTCGTTGGTGCGCGAGCGTGTTCCTCACGCTTTTCGCCTCACGCCTCACTGAAAGCTGCCCTACGCAGATGGCGTTCCCCAGCAGGATTTTCCTGTCAAGGCCGCCAGCCGGAGCGGGCAGCGCTCCGTAACTGAGAAGGAGGTTGGACCTTGAGTCTGAATCTGGAAGAAAAGAAAGCCGTCGTTGCCGAGGTGTCCGCGCAGGTTGCGGGTGCCCAGACGGTTGTTGTGGCCGAATACCGTGGCATCACGGTGGAAAACATGACCCAGTTGCGCGCGAAAGCACGCAAGGAAGGGGTCTATCTGCGCGTGTT
>NZ_JANJXQ010000261.1 GCF_024708915.1 Thiobacillus sp. | reverse complement strand
GATCCAGGATTCGGTGGAGCAGGTCGAGGCGGGCCGCAAGCTGGTGGACGAAGCCGGCGAAGCGATGGACGACATCGTGACCTCGGTTGAGCTGGTTGCCGACATCATCAGCGGCACCGCGACTGCGAGCCAGGAGCAGAGCGCGGGCATCGATCAGGTCAACCAGGCGGTTGGTCAGATGGACGAGATGACGCAGCAGAACGCTGCCCTGGTGGAGCAGGCGGCGGCGGCGGCCGAGAGCCTGCAGGATCAGGCGGCGAAGCTTGCCGAAGCGGTGAGCGTATTCAGGCTGGAGGGTGCGAGCGGTCAGCGGACGGCGCTGCCGGTGCCGAAGGGTGCGGCGAGCCGCCTCCCCGAAAAGACCGATGGCGCATCGACCGGAACGATGCCTGCCATCCGCCCGAAGAAGCTGGCGGCAGCCGGCAGCCGCGACGAGTGGGAAGCGTTCTGAGCATCCCCGCCGACCTCCGTCCGCAGGCGTAATCGATCCGCTCTGCATGGACGGATGGTTCCTTCGTACGCATCAAGATATCCGGATTCGAGCCGATTTCTCCAGTAGGACCGTATTCACGGGATGCCGGACGGCGATTTCCTGTTCCCGATTGTTCTGCCGCGTCGCATGCAGTGCCTGGAATCCGCGGTCAGGCAGGCGTATCTGAAAGCAGATGCGCCCGGCGTCATCGTAATCAACTGAAACCAAACCAGAAGGTTTTTACAGAAATGAAACTCAAGTCGAAAATCATGTTGAGCATGGGAATGGTCTTCGTGCTCTTCAGTATCGCGATCGGCGTGGCGCTGACCGGCATGCAGAGCAACAAGAACCGCTTCGAGCAGTTCCTCGAGCAGGATCTGGCGTTTGCCCAGGCGACGACCAGCCTGTACGCACACGGCCTGCAAATGGGTCAGGCCCTGCGCAACATCGTCATGGATTCGAGCAATCAGGCGGCCTACAAGAACCTCGAGTCTTCGTCCGCTGAATTCAAGAAGGCCAGCGACAACGCGCATACCCTGGCGGCCGCCAATCCGGCCGACCTCAAAGTGGTGGAAGAAGTCATCGCCCTGCGCGAACAGCAGATTCCGCTCCAGGCCAAGGTGATTTCGCTGGCAAGCACCGACCAGGCTGCCGCCATCGCGGCCATCAGCCAGGAAGAGACCCCGGTGTGGCGCCAGATCCGCGAGCGCCTGATGGCAATGAACAAGGCCAAGAGCGAACAGGTCGAGCAGACCAAGGCCGACATGGCCGCATTCAGCCAGCGCATGCTGACGATCACCCTGGTGCTGTTGGTGGTGGCGCTGATCGCGGCGGGCGCGATCGTGTTCTGGCTGGTCCGCTACATCATGAAGCAGTTGGGTGGCGAGCCTGCCTATGCGGTGGAAATTGCCCGTGCGATCTCCGACGGCGATTTCTCAAGATCGGTCGCCCTGGAGCGTGGCGACACGTCCAGCCTGCTGTTTGCCATCAATGCGATGCGTGAAAATCTGACCGGTACGGTCGGCGATATCCGCCATGCCACCGAGACCATTGCCGTCGCTACCCGCGAGATTGCCACCGGCAACGCCGACCTGTCCGGCCGTACCGAATCACAGGCCTCGTCGCTGGAAGAGACCGCCAGTTCGATGGAAGAGCTGACCAGCACCGTCCGGCAGAACGCCGAGAACGCCCGCCAGGCCAACCAGCTTGTCGTCTCCACCGCCGACGTCGCGGTCAAGGGCGGCCAGGTCGTAGGCCAGGTCGTCGACACCATGGCCTCGATCAAGGAAAGCTCGAAGAAGATTGCCGACATCATCGGCGTCATCGACGGCATTGCGTTCCAGACCAACATCCTCGCCTTGAACGCCGCGGTCGAAGCCGCGCGCGCCGGCGAA
>NZ_JANJXQ010000172.1 GCF_024708915.1 Thiobacillus sp. | reverse complement strand
GAAATATCGCAACATGAAACGGCGTCTTTTTTCGCATGGCGGCGTTGCTCGTCGTTGCCATAGAGCCGGCTATGTCGCCCACCCGCAAGGGGTAGGCCGTGGTTGTAAAGCCGATAAATCGGCAACAACCACGCTCTCCTCGCGCCTTGCCATGCGAAAAAACCCATCCGTTTCATTATGTTTCCCTATTTCTGAGTCACAACACTAGCATCATGAAAATCAAGGTTCTGATCGTCGACGATTCGGCGCTGATTCGCGGCGTGATGAAGGAAATCATCAATAGCCAGCCCGACATGGAAGTGGTGGGCGTCGCTCCCGATCCCCTGGTGGCGCGCGATCTGATCAAGCAAACCAATCCGGACGTCCTCACGCTGGACGTGGAAATGCCGAAAATGGACGGCCTGGAGTTTCTCGAGAAGCTGATGCGGCTGCGCCCGATGCCGGTGGTCATGGTGTCGTCGCTGACCGAGCGGGGTTCGGAAATCACCATGCGCGCGCTGGAGATGGGCGCGGTGGATTTCGTGACCAAGCCCAAGGTCTCGATCCAGAGCGGCATGCTTGAGTACACCGAGCTGATCGCGGAGAAAATTCGCATCGCCGCGCGCGCAAGAATCAAGCCGCGCACGCTGCCCGGCACGCAGGGCCAGCCGGCCAGCCCCGCCCTGGCTTCGGTACGCAATCCGCTTACCAGCAGCGAAAAGCTGATCATCATCGGCGCGTCCACCGGCGGCACCGAGGCGATCAAGGACTTTCTGATACAGCTGCCGCCGGACTGCCCCGGCATCCTGATCACCCAGCACATGCCGGAAGGCTTCACGCGCTCGTTCGCCAACCGGCTCGACAAACTGTGCAGGATCTCGGTCAAGGAAGCCGAAGGCGGCGAGCGCGTGCTGCCGGGCCACGCTTATCTCGCGCCGGGCCATTCGCACCTGCAGCTGGTCCGCAGCGGCGCCAACTACATGACCAGGCTCGACCAGGGGGTGCCGGTCAACCGCCACCGCCCCTCCGTCGATGTCCTGTTCAACTCGGCCGCGGTCGCTGCGGGCAAGAACGCGGTCGGCGTCATCCTTACCGGCATGGGCAAGGATGGCGCGGCGGGAATGCTGGAAATGAAAAAGGCGGGGGCCTACAACCTGGCGCAAGACGAAGCCTCGTGCGTGGTATTCGGCATGCCCAAGGAAGCCATCGCGATCGGCGCCACCCATGATGTTGCCCCCCTGCACGAATTGCCGGGGCGGGTGCTGGCGTTTTTTGCGGCACACGGCAATCGTGCGATGCGGGTTTGATCCTCCGCACGCAGCGGCTTTCCGGCTCAAGTTCGACGCCGACCTGCCGATTAACCCAGTAGCAATCAAACCGCATCAGTGGAGTTATGTATGGCCGACCCAAACACGAAATTTCTGGTTGTTGACGACTTTTCCACGATGCGCCGCATCGTGCGCAATCTGCTCAAGGAACTGGGTTATTCCAACGTCGAGGAAGCGGAAGATGGCGTCGATGGCCTGGCCAAGCTGCGGGCCGGAAATTTCGATTTCGTGGTGTCCGACTGGAACATGCCCAACATGGACGGACTCACCATGCTGCAGACCATTCGTGCCGATGCCGCGCTGTCCAAGCTGCCCGTCCTGATGGTGACGGCCGAAGCCAAGAAGGAAAACATCATCGCTGCGGCGCAGGCGGGTGCCAGCGGCTATGTGGTCAAGCCTTTCACCGCCGCCACCCTCGACGAAAAGCTCGCGAAAATATTCGAAAAACTTGAAAAAGCGGGAGCCTGACGTGGATACGTTATTCGCCGGCTCCGCCGCGGCCGCACCCGCCGACCCGCTGCGTGCCGAAGCCCGTGCGGAACCGCATGGCGGGGTGTGCGAGCAGGACGAGATGCTGGCGCGGGTCGGCCAGATCACCCGTTCCCTGCACGACAGCCTGCGCGAGCTGGGGCTCGACAAGGTGGTGGAAAAGGCGACGCACGAAATTCCCGACGTCCGCGAACGCCTCAATTATGTGGCGCGCATGACCGAACAGGCCGCGCAGCGCGTGCTGAACGCCACCGACACGGCGATTCCCCTGCAGGAGCGGATCGATGCGGGAGCCGACGAGATACTGAATGGCTGGTATGCCGCGCTGAAAGCCCCCTTTTCGGAAGCCAATTATCGCGACATGGCGACGTTGACCATGCAGTGCCTGGTCGACATGCGCAACGACACCGGCGCCACCAAGCAGCAACTGCTCGACATCATGATGGCGCAGGATTTCCAGGATCTCACCGGCCAGGTCATCCGCAGGGTGACCGAACTCGCGCATGGGCTGGAACAGCAGCTGGTGCAGCTGCTGATCGACTATGCACCGGCCGAGGTGAGGCGGGAATCCGGCAGCGGCCTGCTCAACGGCCCGCAGATCAATCCGGCGAGCAAGAGCGATGTGGTCGCCGATCAGGGCCAGGTCGACGACCTGCTCGACAGCCTCGGGTTCTGACAGGCTCAAGACTCAAGTCACAAGTTGCCAGGTTCTCCTTGCAACTTGTGACTTGTAACTTTCATCTCATTGCGGCCGCAGCGTCTGGATCACCATGGCGCTTGCCTTGATCCCGTTCTGGATCAACTGTTCGAACTGGGGCGCAAAGTAGGGCAGGGTGATATCCAGTACGATCAGGCCGACGCCCAGGGTGATGGGGAAGCCGATCGCGAAGATATTGAGCTGGGGCGCCGAGCGGGTGAGGATGCCGAGTGCCAGGTTGGTCATCAGCAGGATGGCGATCAGCGGCAGCGCCAGCTGCAGGCCGACGGCAAACACGGTGGAGCCGAACGCGGCGACGTTGTGGAAACCCGCGGCCGAGAGCGGCTGCGGGCTGATCGGCAGGCTCTGGAAACTGTCGACCAGCACGCCGAGCAGCAACAGGTGGGCGTTCACCGCCAGAAACACCAATACCGCCAGCATATTGAAAAACCGCGAGAGCACCAGCGTCTGGCCGGCGCTTTGCGGGTCGAAGAAGGACGCGAACCCCAGGCCCATCTGCAGGCCGACGATTTCGCCCGCGGCGTCGACCGCGGCAAACGCGATGCGCATGACGAAGCCGATCGCGAGGCCGATGAGAAATTGCTGAACCAGGATGAACAGGCCGTGCCATGAGCCCAGCCCCACATCGGGCATCGGTGGCAGGGTGGGGGAGACGATCAGCGTGATGAAGATGCCGAGCCCGATCTTGACGCGCGCAGGCACGGCGCGATGGCCGAACACCGGCGTCACCATGAGCAGGCCGAGGATGCGGGTGAGCGGCCAGATGAAGCCGATCAGCCAGGCATTGAGCTGGGCATCGGTGAAGCTGATCACGGAAGCTTATGCCGTGGTATCCGCATCGGCCCACCATCGCGGCGGGGCGCCGCTCCTACAGGTGAAGCCTGTCGTCCCGTGTAGGAGAGCCGCCCCCGGCCCGATGCCGTGGTGTGCGCAAACGTCAAGGCGCACCGGATCCGCCGGGCAGCGAGGACGCGCGGCAATCGATGAGGCATTCGGGCTAGCCGATGATGCCGGGCAGGCCGGTCAGCACGCGCCGCATGTAGTCGGTCATCACCGTCAGCATCCACGGCCCGGCGATGGCGAAGGTGACGAGCACCGCGACGACCTTGGGAATGAAGGAGAGGCTGGCGTCGTTGATCTGGGTGGCCGCCTGGAACACGGCGACGATCAGGCCGACCGCCAGGGTGACCAGCAGCACGGGGGACGCCACCAGGATGGTTGTCTCCAGTGCGATGCGGCCGATGGTCATTACGCTTTCCGGCGTCATGGCGGGTCTCCGTCAGAAAAAGCTTTGCGCCAGCGAGCCCAGCAGCAGATTCCAGCCGTCGACCAGCACGAACAGGATGATCTTGAACGGCAGGGCGACAATGGCGGGCGACACCATCATCATCCCCATCGCCATCAGGATGCTGGCGACCACCATGTCGATGATGAGGAAAGGAATGAATACCGCAAAGCCGATCTGGAAGGCGGTCTTCAGTTCGCTGGTGATGTAGGCCGGTATCAGTACGCGCATCGGAATGTCGGCGGCGGTTTTCGGCGCCGCCGAGCCCGACATCTTCACGAACAGGGCGAGATCGCTCTCGCGCGTCTGCTTCAGCATGAAGGCGCGCAGCGGCACCGCGCCCTTGTCCATGGCTTCGCTCAGCTGGATACGGTTCTCGGCAAGCGGCTGGTAGGCCTCGACGTAGATCTTGTCCAGGGTCGGGCTCATCACGAACAGCGTGAGGAACAGCGCGAGCCCGATCAGCACCTGGTTGGGCGGCGACGACTGGGTGCCGAGCGCATGGCGCAGCAGCGACAGCACGATGATGATGCGGGTGAAGCTGGTCATCATCAACAGCGCGGCCGGCAGGAACGACAGCGAGGTCAGCAGCAGCAGGGTTTGCAGGCTGAGGGTGTAGTTCTGGCCGCCGCCCGCTGTCGGGGTGCTGGTGAAGGCGGGCAGGCCCGCGCCTTGGGCCAGCGCCAGCGACGGCAGCAGCAGGGCGGCGAGCACGATGCCGGCATGCGCCAGGCGGCGAAGCGGCTTATTTTTCACGGCGTTTTTCGACCAGCTGTTGCAGGCGCGCGGCAAACGGCGCGCCGGAAATCGGGGAGGCCGGCGGCTGCAGCGTGCCTTTCGGCAGCGTCGTCAGGGCATTGACGCTGCCGGGGGCCACGCCCACCACCAGCCAGGATTCGCCCACCTCGACCACCACGACGCGCTCGCGTGCGCCGACCGAGGCGCTGCCGACCACCTGAAGCAGGCTGGACGAACCGCCGCGGGCGATGCCGAAGCGCTTGGCAACCCAGGCCGTGGCGGCGATCAGCAGCAGCACCGCCACCAGCCCGACGAACACCTGCAGCAGGCTGCCGGCAGCGGAGACCGCCGGGGCGTCGGCCGCCTGTGCCTGCGCCAGGGCCGGCAGCGCGAGCAGCAGGCAGGTCGCGAGCGGGCGGCGCATCACTTGTTGAGTTTCCGGATCCGCTCGGCGGGGGTGATGATGTCGGTCAGGCGTACGCCGAACTTGTCGTTCACCACCACCACTTCGCCTTGTGCGATCAGGCAGCCGTTGACCAGCACGTCCATCGGCTCGCCCGCCAGGCCGTCGAGTTCGACCACCGAACCCTGTGCCAGCTGCAGCAGGTTCTTGATCGCAATCTTGGTGCGTCCCAGTTCCACCGTCAGCAGCACCGGAATATCGAGAATGAAATCGATGTCCTTGGCCAGCCCGCCGGATGCGGCGGTTCCGGACAGCTCCTGGAAAATTTCCGGGCTCGGTGCCGCAGTCGGCGCCTGTTCGGCCATCGCGGCCGCCCAGTCGTTTTCGTCTATGGTTTGGGTGGTATCTTCAGGCATGCTGATCTCCTGTTTGCGCATCGTTCTGGCTGTTCGACAAAAGCTTCTCGACGCGCAAGGTGTATTGACCGTTGAATTTTCCGTACGCGCATTCCATCACCGGGACGCCGTCCACCTTGGCTTCGACGGTTTGCGGAATGTCAAGCGGAATGACGTCGCCCACTTTCATGTCGACGATGTCGCGCAGGCTGACCTGTGCGGTACCCAGGTCGGCGACGATCTCGACCTCCGCCAGCTGGATCTGCTGCCGCATCAGACGAACCCAGCGCTTGTCCACTTCCAGGTTTTCCGCCTGCAGGCTGCTGGTGAGCAGATCCTTGATCGGCTCGATCGTCGAATACGGAATGCAGAAATGCATTTCGCCGCTGACCTGGCCAAGCTCGATGGCAAAGGTGACGGCCACCACCACTTCGTTGGGCGTGGCGATATTGGCGAACTGGGTGTTCATTTCCGAGCGGATGTACTCGAACTCGATCGGGTAGACCGGCTCCCACGATTTCGAGTAGGCCTCGAATACGATATTGAGGATGCGCTGGATGATGCGGTGTTCGGTCTGCGTGAAATCCCGGCCTTCGACGCGGGTGTGGAAGCGCCCGTCGCCGCCGAACAGGTTGTCGACCATGAGAAAGACCAGGTCGGGGTTGAAGATCATCAACGTCGTGCCGCGCAGCGGCTTGAACTGCACCAGGTTGAGGTTGGTTGGCACCACCAGGTTGCGGATGAATTCGCTGTATTTCGAGACCCTGACCGGGCCGACCGAGATTTCCACTCCGCGCCGCAGAAAGTTGTAGAGGCCGATCCGCAGTTGGCGCGCGAAACGCTCGTTGATGATTTCGAGCGTGGGCATGCGGCCGCGCACGATGCGCTCCTGCGTCGCCAGATTGTAGGGACGCGCGCCCGCATGGTTCTCCGCTTCGGCCGGTGCATCGTCGGCTTCGCCGGTCACGCCTTTCAGCAGCGCGTCGACTTCATCCTGCGAAAGAAAATTGTCGGCCATGAGCGGTTTACTGGATCACGAATGAAGTGAACAGGACATCGTCTACTTGCTGGGGCTTGCCCTTCGGATCGAACGGCAGCTTTACCTGCGCCAGGATTTCCTGCGCGAGTTTTTTCTTGTCTTCCGTGCTGGCCAGCTCCTCGGCCTGCTTGCTGGAGAGCAGCGACAGCAAGCGGCTGCGGACGCGCGGCATGTAGGCTTTGATGATGTCGACTTGGGCCTGGTCGGCGACCTGCAGCGTGATATCGATCTGCAGATAATGCCCATCGCCCTGCAGGTTGATGGTGAAGGTTTCGAGCGGCAGGAAAACCGGTGCCTTCGGCGCCGGGGCCTCTTTGGATGCGTTGCCCTGGCTGAGAAACCAGGCGCCCGCGCCGCCGCCGCCCAGCAGAACCACGACGGCGGCGAGGATGGCGAGCCGTCTTTTTCCGGGCTTCCTGGCGGGAGCGGCTGCCGTCGGCTCGGCGGGGAGGGCGGGTGCGGCAGGTACGGCCATCGATACAATTCCTCTATATGGGCAATGTCGTGCAGATGGTGCCCATTATCGAAACAAAGCGCTGCCTTCGATGCCGGGAAAAGAGGGAGAAAAGGGACGCATATCGTTCAATGCCGGCGGATGCTCTGGGTCAGGCGAAGGTGTCGATCAGGCCGCGTCCGGATTGCGGGGCCGGCGGCTGGACTGCCTGCAGGCCGGCAGAGGCGGCCTCGTCCGGCGCGGCAAAGCGGGAGGCGATCCGTTGTCCGGGCTGGCCGGAGGTGTCGTTCTGCCGCGGCGTGTCTGCGCTGACCGTCGCCTGCCCCAACTGGATGCCGGCCTCGTCCATCATTTCCCGCAGTTTGGGCATGGCGGCTTCCAGCGCCTGGCGTACTTCGGGCTGCGCCGAGAAGAAGCTGGCCGTGGCCTGGTCGTTAGACACGTTGAGGACAATCTGCAGCGGCCCCAAGTTGGGCGGGTTGAGGGTGAGCGAGGCGGTTTGCTGGGCGCCCGCCGTCATCCACACAAGCTTTTCGCCGAGCGCCTGGCCCCAGGCCGTGGTGCCTACCGTCGGGGCCAGTTTGGGGGACGCAAGCTCATTGAGCGCGGGCATGCTTTCAAGCGCTGCCTGCGGGGCGGCGCGCAGGGCCGGATGGCTCATGAGGTCGGGCAGGAATTCACCGCCCTTCATGGCGTCGGACTGCCGGGCGGCGGCCGGCTGGCCCGAAAAGGCGCTGGCTGTGGCAGCCGTCGCGGCAGCGGCAGTGGCGGCTTGAAAATCGGCTTTGCCGGAGCGGGCGGGGTCGGCCTTGCGGACGCCGCGCGCATCGTCGGCAAGCTGGCCGGACTGCGCTTTCGGCGGCGTCCGCCCTTTGCGGGCATCCAGGACTGGCTGTTCCGTGGCGACGCCTTCTGTTGCGGCCGCGGCTGGCTTCAGCAGATCCGGGTTGATCGCCAGTGCCAGCAAGGTTTCGGGCGCGAGCGCGCTGTCCTCCGCCAGTGCCACGTGTGCGGGTTTCTCGCCTGGCACAGTCTCGGCTGCGGAATCCGCGCCGGCTTCTGTCTGCACGGAGGTCTCGGGCGCGGCGTCCGTGGCGGCATCGGTGCCTTCCCCGGCGGTGTCGTTTTTCCGATGCTGCGCGATTTCGCTCGACAGCACCTGGCTGAACGGCACCTCCGGCGCGGCGGAATCCTGCGGCTTGGCTGCGCTGGATTGCGCCTGGGCAGGATTGGCCGGATTGATGTTCATGGGGGTCGCGTTCATAAGGGGCGGTCCTGTTTCAGGAGGGGTTGCTCTTGTGCAGCGCGCGTCTGGCGGCATGCTCGTCGTTCTGTTTCTGGTCGCGCCACAACTCGCGGCGCAGGTCTTCCTTGCTTGCGCGGTCGGCCAGCGTGACGAAGGACATTTTCTTCTGCTCGCAGGACTGCCAGACGGCGCGCGCCTGGGCAATCCGCTGCCTGGCTTCGCCGACGACCTTCTGCTGGCCGGTAATGGCGTGGTCGAGCTTCTGCATGAACACCTGGAAATTGTTGAAATGCGTCGCGCTGATCCCCGAACTCAGGTCGGCCTGGCGGCGCGCGGCATAGTCGTCGCGGTATTGCATCAGCAGATCGAGTTTCTGATCCGCTTCTTCGCCGGCACGCAGCGCGGTGCCCAGCTGCTTGGCGGCCGCGTCGGTCTCCTTGTGGGCGAGATCGATCAGCGTATTGAGTGCGGAGGGGGTGGCCATTCGGTGTGCGTTATCGTCCGGTGGGTTTATTGGAACAAGGCTTCGAGCCCGGCGAGGCTTTCCTCGACGCCGGAGCGCTCAAGCATGCCTTGCTGCAGAAAGGCCTCGATGCCCGCCTGCAATTTGATGGCTTCGTCCAGCAGCGGATCGGAACCAGCCGCATAGGCGCCGACGTTGATCAGGTCGCGGCTGCGTTCGTAGCGCGAATACAGTTTCTTCAGTCGGCGCGCCAGCTGCTGGTGTTCCGGTGTGGCGATGCCGTGCATGGCGCGGCTGATCGATTGCTCGATGTTGATGGCCGGGTAGTGGCCGCTCTCGGCGAGGGAACGATCCAGCACGATGTGGCCGTCGAGGATGGCGCGCGCGGAATCGGCGATCGGGTCCTGCTGGTCGTCGCCCTCGGTCAGCACGGTGTAGAAGGCGGTGATGGAGCCGCCGCCCGGCTTGCCGTTGCCGGCGCGCTCGACCAGCGCCGGCAGCTTGGCGAACACCGACGGCGGATAGCCCTTGGTGGCGGGCGGCTCGCCGATCGCCAGCGCGATCTCGCGCTGCGCCATGGCGTAGCGGGTGAGCGAATCCATGATCAGCAGCACGTTCCTGCCCTGGTCGCGGAAATGCTCGGCGATCGAAGTGGCATACGCTGCGCCCTGCAGCCGCATCAGCGGCGGGGTGTCGGCCGGCGCCGCCACCACCGCAGCGCGCGCCAGGCCTTCCTCGCCGAGAATCTGCTCGATGAATTCCTTGACCTCGCGGCCGCGTTCGCCGATCAGACCGACCACGATGACGTCCGCGCTGGTGTAGCGCGCCATCATGCCGAGCAGCACGCTCTTGCCGACGCCGGAGCCGGCGAACAGGCCCATGCGCTGGCCGCGTCCCACCGTCAGCATGCTGTTGATCGCGCGCACACCGACGTCGAGGATGTCGGTGATCGGTGCGCGCCCCAGCGGGTTGGCGGCGCGATTGTTGAGCGGGGCGGTGGCGGAGGTGTGCAGCGGGCCGAGGCCGTCGAGCGGACGCCCGCCGCTGTCGAGCACCCGTCCGAGCAGGGCGTCGCCGACCGGCAGGTGGCGGGTGCGGTCGCTCGGGCGGCGGCGCGGATGGTTCACCTGGCCCAGGCCGGGCAGGGTGGGGATGACTTCGACCGGGAACACGCGGGCGCCGGGCACGATGCCCTCGACGTCGCTTTGCGGCATCAGGAAAAGACGGTTGCCGTCGAACCCCACCACCTCGGCTTCCAGGTGCGAACCGTTGGGCAGGGGGACGGTGCAGGCGCTGCCCACCGGCAGCTTCAGGCCGACCGCCTCCATCACCAGCCCGGCCACGCGCGTGATGCGGCCGGACACCTGCATCGGCTCGGCGATCGCCAGCAGTTCGCCGCAATCCTGCAGATAGGCTTTCCAGCGGCTGCTGTGGGGCTGCGCGTCCATCAGGGTGCCAGCCAATCCGATTGATTGCCCAGCGCGGCGGCGAGGCGTTGCCAACGCGTGGGCAAGGTGGCATCGATCTGATTGCTGGCGGTTTCCACGCGGCAGCTGCCGCGTTCAAGTTCGGCATCGTCGGCCAGCTGCCAGCCGGTTTTCGCGAGTTCGTCGCCGATCCTGTTCTTGACCAGCTGCGCATCCGCCGGATTCAGGAACAGCAGGGCCGGCTGATGCAGCACCGGCAGATAGCGGACCGCTTCCTTGACGATCGGGATGACCCGTTCGGGCTGTACGGCCAGGGCGGTTTTCAGCATGGCGTGCGCAAGATCGACCGCCAGGTCGAGCACCTGGCGGGAGATCGTTTCGTCCGCCTTGCCGACCTCGGCGCTGAAGGCATCGGCCAGGCCGCGCAGTCTGGCCGCTTCGAGCGCGGCCTCCCGCTGGCCTTGGGCATAGCCTTCGGCCCGGCCGGCGGCATGGCCTTCCTGCCTGGCCTGCTCCTGGATTTCGGTGATCTGCTCGATCGTCGGCAGGGCGATGCCTGCGTAATCCGCATTTTTTACGGGATGCGGATCGACGTCGAAGCTGGCCATCTCCCAAGGCTGGCAAGCCGGCTGATCGGCGCTGGGAATGACGCAACTAGACATAGGTCTCTTCCCCTTTCGCGCCCAGCGAGAGCTGGCCTTCGTCGGCCAGGCGGCGGACGATCATCAGGATTTCCTTCTGCTGCGCTTCAACCTCGGACAGGCGCACCGGCCCTTTCGACTCCAGGTCTTCCCGCATCATTTCAGCGGCACGCTGCGACATGTTCTTGAAGATCTTCTCGCGCATGTCCTCCGACGCGCCCTTGAGCGCGACGATGAGCGAATCCGACTGGACTTCGCGCAGCAGCAGCTGGATGCCGCGATCCTCGATTTCCATGATGTTCTCGAACACGAACATTTCGTCCATGATCTTCTGCGCCATGTCGGGGTCGTAACTTTTCAGGTATTCCATGGCGGAAGCCTCGTTTTCCCCGCTCATGAAGTTCAGGATGTCGGCCGCCGCACGGGTGCCGCCCATCGGCTGCTTCTTCAGGATGTCGCTGCCGGACAGCAGCTTGGTCAGCACGTCGTTGAGTTCGCGCAGCGCTGTCGGCTGCACGCCGGAGAGCGTGGCGATGCGCAGCAATACGTCGTTGCGCAGGCGGTCCGTGAAGCAGGCCAGCACCTCGCAGGCCTGGTCGCGCTCCAGGTGCACCAGGATGGTCGCGATGGTCTGCGGATGCTCGTTGTGGATGAGGTCGGCTACCGATTCGGCGTCCATCCATTTCAGGCTTTCGATGCCGCTGGCATCGCCGCCGCCGCCCAGAATCCGGTTCAGCAGCGACGTGGCCTTGTCGTCGCCCAGCGCCCGCCTGAGAACGGTGCGGATATAGTCGTTCGAGTCCAGGCCCAGCGAGGAATTCTGATCGGCCACGTTGTTGAAGTCGTCGAGCACGTTCTCCACCTCTTCCTGGGGGATGGACTTCATGGTGGTCATGGCTTCGCCGAGCTTCTGCACTTCGCGTGGGCCGAGATATTTCATCACCTCCGACGCGCCTTCCTCGCCCAGCGCAAGCATCAGAATCGCCCCCTTGGTGATGCCGTTTTCACTCATGGCTGGCTACCCAGGTTTTCACGATGTTGGCGACCACGCGCGGGTCCTCGCTGGCCATTTTTTGCGCCCGCGACAGGTTTTCCTGGTAGCTGCGCTGGCCGGGCGGAAGCGCCTTCAGCCCGCCGCCGGCCGCATGCTGCAGCGCATCGTGGTCGGGCGCGGGCAGCGCGCGGAGTTCGGTAAGCTTTTTCAGCAAAGGCTTGGCCGCCTTCAGGTACAGAACGACGAGCGCCACCGCAATCAGCAGATACTTGCCCGCCACCTTGGCAATCTCGATGTATTCGACATATTCGGGCTGCTTCCAGAAGGGCGGCTCGGGAAGCGCTTGTTGTTCCGTGCTGGCGAAGGGGCTGTTCACCACGTTGAGGGTGTCGCCCCTTTCCTGGTTGTAGCCCATGGCTTCCTTGACCAGGTTGGTGATCTGGGTTGTCTCGGCCTCGCTCAACGGCTGCATGACGCTGTTGCCGGACTTGTCGACGGTCTTCCTGTAATTGACGACCACCGCGACCGACAGCCGTTTCAGGCCGCCGCCGCCCTGCTGGACGTACTGGATGGTCTTGTCGACTTCATAGTTGACGGTGGCATCCTTGCGCGTGTTGGCGACCGGCGCGGCTGCGGCGGCTACGGCAGGCGCGGCAGGCTTCTGCCCGGGCGCAACGATCGGCGCGGTAGCCGGCGCCGGCGGCTGGTTGCTGAGCGCGCCCGGCACACCGGCAGGATTGGCCGTGCCGTTCAGCGATTCGCTGGTCTGCTGGCTGCGGATGGCCATGGCGTCGGGCGTCTGGTTCGGCTTGTAGGACTCCACGGCCTGCTCGCTGCGGGAGAAATCGACGTCGGCGGTCGCTTCGGCGCGCACATTGTTGGGGCCGACGATCGGGGTGATGATGGATTCGATCCGCTTGACGACGTTTTGCTGCAGCTCCTGGACGTATTTGGTCTGGCTGGGATCCATGCCGTTGAGGCTGGCTGCCTTGCTGGTGTCGGAAAGCAGGCTGCCGTTCTGGTCGACCACGGTCACGTTCTTGGTCGGCAGCCCGGGCACGCTGCTGGCGACCAGGTGGACGATGGCGCTGACCTGCTGCGGATCGAGCACGCGGCCGGGATGCAGATTGAGCAGCACCGAAGCGGTGGGTTGTTTCTGCTCGGAAACGAAGATCGAGTCCTTGGGCATGGCCAGGTGCACGCGCGCCGCCTGCACCGCAGAAACGGATTCGATCGAGCGCGCCAGCTCGCCTTCCATGGCGCGCTGAAAATTGACCTGCTCGATAAACTGCGACGACCCGAGGCGCTGTTTTTCCATCAGCTCGAAGCCGACGTTGCCGCCCTTGGGCAGGCCTTGCGAGGCCAGTTTCAGCCGTGCATCGTGCACCCGCTCGGCGGGCACCAGCACGGCGCCGCCGCCTTCGGCGTATTTGTAGGGGATGTTCATTTTTTCCAGCTCGGCGACGATGGCGCCGCCGTCGCGGTCGCTGAAATTCGAGAACAGCACGCGATACTCGGGCTGCTGCCCCCACATCCAGACCGCGCCCATGACCGCAACGACCGCGGCCACGCCCAGCATCAGCATGATTTTCCGTCCGCTGGCGGTCCGGGTGAATTCCAGGACATTGGGCGGAACCGCGATTTCACCTGCTACTGCCATATTGTTTTTGCCTCCGTCGTGCCGGCGTCATGGGCCGCCCGGTTTCCGATTGCCGTGTTCATTCGTGTTGCCCCATGGGAGTGTCGCTATGTGATCGAATTATCGGCACTGCCGCGGGTTTCAATCGGGGGAATAGAAGCCGGTTTCAGGTGCTTATCGGGCTTATGGCTTGGCGCCGGACTGATAAGGTGGGCACGTGAAAAACCGCCTGTGCAGGCGGCTGGATGAGTGAAGGAGGGCACGATGAGCGTAGGCATGATCGATACCGGCCGGATTGAAGCGATGGTGGCGCAGCTGAAGGCCGCGGCGGCACGCGCAACGCCAGCGGGCGAAAGCCCGCTGCAAACCGACAAGACCGCGAATCAGGTCAATTTCCAGTCGGTCCTGAAATCATCTCTGGACCAGGTCAACAGTGCGCAGCTGCAGTCGCAGCAGCTGGCCGAACGGTTCGCCATGGGCGACAGCAGCGTCAGTCTTTCCGACGCGATGATCTCCATGCAGAAATCCAGCATCGCCTTCCAGCAGACCGTGCAGGTGCGCAACAAGCTGGTGTCCGCCTATCAGGAAATCATGAACATGGGCGTGTAAGCAGAGCGCACCCGCGGGGCGGGAGCTTCAAGTTGCAAGGCTCGGGCGAAGCGTGCGGGTGCGTGCTTCGCCCGTGCTTTCTTGCAACTTGCATCATGAACCCGGATTGTCCATTGGGTATCAAGCCTGGCGCACAGGCTGGTTTTCTCCCTCTCTCGCAGGCGGGAGAGGGCCGGGGAGAGGGAGCGTCCACCGGTAACAAGGCTGGATCAGCCCGTTTCCCCCACCCCAACCCCTCCCCCGCCTGCGGGAGAGGGGCTATTGGACAATCCGGGTTGCAACTTGTATCTCAATGCACCGTGCTCAGCGCCTGCCGCAGAGCGTCGGCCAGGTCCTCCGCGACGAACTTCGCCACGTAGGCGTCGGCGCCGACTTTCTTGACGTGCGCTTCGTTGGTCGAACCGGTCAGCGAGGAGTGGATGACCACCGGGATGGCGCTGAAGCGCGGATCCTGCTTGATGTTGCGGGTCAGGGTAAAGCCGTCCATCTCGGGCATTTCCAGGTCGGTCAGCACCAGGGCGATCCGGTCGTGCACGGTCTTGCCCTCGTCTTGCGCCTTGGCGGAGATGGCCTGCAACTGGTCCCAGGCCTCCTTGCCAGTCTTGCACATGAGGTAGGGCAGGCCCATCGCTTCCAGCCCCTGTTCGATCATGGTGCGCGCGATCACCGAATCGTCCGCCGCCAGGATGACGGTGCCGGGCTTGATGTCCACCATGGGGCCGATGCTGGCGGGGTCGACCACCGGCTCGCTCGACGGCATGACTTGGCGCAGGATGGTCTCCACGTCCAGCACCTGCGCCAGACGGTCGCTGTTGTCGCCGTCCAGGCGGGCGAGGCTGGTGACCATTCCGCCGGCGGCATTGCCCTCGGCGGACAGCACCTGGCGCCAGTCGAGGCGCACGATGTCCTCCACCGATTCGACGGCGAAGGCCTGGGTGCTGCGGGCATATTCGGTAATCAGCAGAATGTTCAGCCCGGTTTTCGGGGTGCATCCCGTCACCGCCGGCAAATCGATGACCGGAATGATCTGGCCGCGCAGATCGACCACGCCCATCATGTGGGGATGCGCTCCGGCCATGGCGGTAATGGTCGGCATCGGGATGATTTCGCGTATCTTGAACACGTTGATTCCGAACAGTTCGTTGCGATCGAGATTCGCATCGTCGCCCAGGCGAAATAGCAACAGTTCCAGCTTGTTGGAACTGGTCAGATTGGTTCTTTCGTCAATTTCCTGCTGGATCGTTTGCATGGCGGAGTCTCCTTGAATCATTCATGTGGGGTGGCGCGCTACAGGCTGTTTCGCCGCGCGCGCTCGATATCCATGACAAAGCGCTGCAGCCTGGTGGCCATGTCGTTGGGCAAATCCAGAAAGCGGCAACCCAGGCGGGTCTGGGTGACGCCGTTCTGCAGGCGGATCTGTGCAGCATTGCGGACTTCCAGCGAAGTGACGACGGTGACCGCTTCGGGCAGCAGCAGACGGCAGTCGGGCAGCATTCTGCCGGTGTCGCAGCCGAGGCGCCCGCTGTTTTCGGCGATCGCCACGCCGCCGCAGCTGATGTCCACGATGCAGGTTGCGATCGGCTCCGCGGTCGCGTCCGCCAGGGACGGCACGAGGCATCTGACCGGGTTGGCAATGGGCATGGGCACCCGGAAATGCTCCCTGCGCTGCAGGCGCACCAGCGATGGGGGAAGGGCGATACGCAGGGCCGCCAGGTTTTCGTACTCGCACGCAGCAACCGGGCCGCTGGAAAACGAGATGGAGACGCCATCGAGCTGGGTGATGAACTCCGCACCCGTGCCAGACATCAGTTCCTGGTTGAGCGCGTCGCCGCGGGCGCTGTCCAGAATCAGCAGGTTGCGGGCCTCGTCGACCGCAAGCACCGAGGTGACGACGATCTGCCGGCTGCGCGGCAGATCGAGATTGACCAGCAGCTTGCGTTTCTGGATCGCGCGTAGCAGGAAAAGAATCTCCGCGCGCGAGTGGACGGCGTAAGGCGCCAGTGCCTTGTCGCGATCGGGATGGGTCGAGTCGTGTTGCGGGGCTGAAAAAGACATTCTGCTTAGACGTGATTGTTCGGCAAGTCCTGCCTGTCGGCGGCTTCCAGATGGTAGAGCCAGGCCAGTAGTTCGGCCACTGCGACATACAGCTGCGGCGGGATGTGGCTGTCGAGGTCGATCTGCATCAGTAAGGCCAGCAATTCGCGCGATTCGTGGACGTAGACGCCCGAGGCGCGGGCCTTTTCGATAATGCTGTCGGCCACGATGCCCCGCCCCTTGGCGACCACGCGCGGCGCACCGTCGCCGTTGCGGTAGGCGAGCGCAGCAGCGGCGCGCTGCATGTCAGGTGCCGGCATCGTGCTGCACCGTGAGGGTGTGGAGGGTGCAGCCCGCCGCGCGCAAGCGGTCGGCCAGCACGCCCTGGTGTTGCTGCAGCAGGGGTTCGGTTGCGGGCTGTTCCGGCACCATCCTGATGCTGAAAGCCTGCTGCGCATCGAGCTTGATATGCACGGTCACGCTGCCGAGTTGCGGCAGCGTCAGCCTGAGCCTGGATTCCCAGCCTGCATCGGCCTCGTCGGCGGCGGCGGTCGAATGGTCCTGCGCGGGGTCCGTCTCCTGGCGCAGCTGCCATTCCAGCGTCTGTCCCGGCCACACCTCGCCGCGCCAGACGAATTGGGGCGACTCCAGCACCTGCAACTGCTGCGACAGCAGGGCGTGCATCGGGTTGAGCGGCTTCTGCGCGGCCGCTTCGCCGCTGTCGGGCAGCGCCGGCAACCCGCCGGCGGCGCGCGCGGCGTCGGCCGCCGCCAGCCGGTTCTGCGGCTCCTGCAGCAGGCCGTCGAGGCTGTCCTGGCCCGCCGCCCAGCTGGCCAGGTGCGACTCGTAAAACAGGCCGCTGCGCACCAGCGCGGTACGCAGGGCGAGCGCCAGTTCGGCCGGCAGCGCGGGCGGCTGGTCGAGCAGGGGGCCGGGCGGGACGAGGGTGGGCAGGGCGTTGTGCTGCGGCAGGCGCTGCATCAGCTCGCTCAGCATGCGCGCGGTCTGGCTCAGTTGCGGCGCATCGCTGGCCGCGGTTTCGGGGGCTTCGAGCAGGAACACCGGCTGCGGCATGTGGCCGGCAAAGCGCAGGCGCAGGGTGTCGCCGGCGGCGGCCGGCTGGGGCAGGCGCATGGCGACGGTCTGGCCGTCGATTTCGACCAGCGAAATGCCTTTTGCCTGGCTCCTCACCAGGCCGGCGAGCGTCTGGCCGATTTTCAGGTGCTCGAACGCCGCGCGTGGCGCGGCCTGGTCGCGCTCGACCGCGTCCAGCACGGGCTGGACGGCCAGAATGCGGGACAGGGCCTGGGCCGGATACATGCGGGACGGGCCTTACGCCCGCTGCGCTCCGTAAGCGTCGACGCTGCGCTGGCCGGCGCGCGCCATGCTCAGGCGCTGCTGCAGTTCGTGCAGGCGCGGCTCGGTGAGCGCGCGGATCTTGGCGTCGTTCTGCAGGATGGTGCGGATGATCGCCACCTTGGCGCGCTGTTCGGTTTCGTTCAGCGGCACCGGCGCGGCCTGCATCAGGCTGCCGACGTAGCCCTGGCAGCGCTGCTCCAGCGCGGCCAGGTGATCCCATTCGCCCTGGCTGGCGGCGTCCAGCATGGTGCCGGTGAGTGCGGAGAGCGATTCGTAGGTAGTGAGCATTTCGTTGCTGGTCATCATGGGCTCCGGTTCGGTTCAGGCTGCAACGTGTTGTCTGGCGGAAGCGGCGGGCTGCCCGCTGGCGCCGATCTGCTGCCAGGCGCCGTGCAGTTCGTGCAGCAGGCCCAGCACTTCTTCCAGCGGGGCGGGCTGGTTGTTGACGTGGGCGAGCATCAGGCGCTGGTTCATATAGTCGTACAGCGCATCCAGCTGCAGCGCGATGTCGCTGCCCTGCTGCGGATCGAGCGCGGCACGCAGGCCGTCCAGGATGATGTTGCTGGCCTTGCTGATGGCCGCGCATTTTTTGGCGACATTGCCCTCGTTCATATGCTTGATCGCCATCCGCACCGCCAGTTCGGCGCCTTCGTACAGCATGACGATGAGCTGGTGCGGGCTGGCCGCGGCGACGCCGGTTTCCAGGCCGACACTGGCGTAGGCATGCGCGGCGCTTCTCGTATTGGTGTACACGTCTTTCTCCTTGTTTACTTGTTCTGGCTGCTGCCGGGCAGGTTGGCGAGCTGCTGGGTCAGAAAAGCGCTGGTGCTATTCATGCTGCTGAGCATGGTGTCGAGCGCGGAAAACTGCGCGCGGTAGCGTTTCTCGATCTGCGCCAGTCGCGCTTCCAGCTGTTCCTGGCGCTGGTCCAGGAGCTTGATGCTGGTGTCGATGCCGTTGGTGCGCGCCTTGAGGCTGCCGTCGTCGCCGAGCACGGAGTCGATGTACTGGCTGATCCGCGACGCATAGCCCTGGCTGAACGCCGCGTTGCCACGGGCACCGAGCGCGCCGCCGGCGATGCGCAGCGCCAGGCCTTCGCTGGCGTCGCCGGCGGCACCGGTCAGCGTCTGCCCGCTGCCGCTTGCCGTGGCGCCATTGATCGAGCCGGCGATGTCGACGCCGGCGGTGACGACGGGGGCGCCGCCGAACAGGCTGTCCTTGGCGCTACCACCGGTAACGGCGGCCTGCGAGATGCTGCCGTAGAGCGCCGAGGCGATGCTGAGTACGCCGGTGTTTTGCGTCACCAGCACGCTGCCGGCGGTGCCGGTGGCACCATTCACCTTGCTCTGGATTTCGGCGGCCAGCGCATCGGCGTTGGCGTAGGTGGCAGCGGCAAGGGTCACACTGACCGCCTTGCCGTCGACGGTCAGGGTGAGCGCGTCGTTCACCCCGGCCGTCACGGTCAGCGCCGCGGCCTGGCTGCCTTGCGTGCTACCCTGCGTCGCCAGTTGACTGACGTTGACGGCATAGTTGCCGGGCTGGGTCTTCGCGCTGCTGGCGCTGTAGCTGACCAAGCTATCGGTGGCCTTACCTGCCTTGGCGAATAACGCCGCGATGTCATCGAAATTCTTGTCGATGGCGGTGTTGAGCTTGGTGTTGTCGAGCGCCAGCGTGCCGTCGCGGGTAAAGCTGACGCCGATCTGTGACAGCGTGGTGAGCGTGCCGCCGCTGTCGACCGAGATATTCAGCAGGTTGCGCATTTCCACCTGGATCGCGCGCGCAGTCGCATCGCCCAGCAGGATACCGTTTTGCGCACCGGGACCATTGAAGGCAGTGAGGCTCTTGAGGGTGCTGCTGGCACCGTTGTAGGCGCTGACGAAAGACTGGATGGCATCGGTGATGGTCCTGGTGTCGCGGCTCACCATCAGTGTCAGCGGCTGCCCGATGTTGGTCTGGGCGAGATTCAGCGTCACGCCGTCGATGGCGTCCTTCACCGTGTTGGTGGACTGTTTGACTGCAATGCCGTCGATCTTCAACAGGGCATCCTGTGCCGCGGCGACCTGACCGATGTTCTTGCCGCTGCCCGCGACCGCCGTGGGATCGTAGGCTAGCGCGGACAGTCCACTACCATCGAGGTGGTTGCCGTCGGCATCGGCGATGGTGATTTTCAGGCTGTTGGCCACGCCGCTGTCGGTCGAGGTGATGACCAGCTTATTGCCGGCGGCGCTGCCGTCGTTGACGATGGTCGCGGTGACGCCGGCGTTGGCAGCATTGATCGCATCGCGCACGCCGGCGAGCGTATTGTTGGCCGGATCGATGGTGATGCTTTGGGTTGTCTTGCCGGCATTGGCTGTAAAGGTGTTGGTGGCGCTGTCGTAAGCGCCGAACTGGACGGTCAGCGTACCCGAGCCGACGACCGCATCGGTGGTGGTGTAGCCGGCAGAGGCCAGCTTCTGCTGCTGCGCGAGCTGGGTGATTTCGACCTTGTAACTGGCCGGTGTGGCCTTGCCACCGGCGCTGGCGCTCAACACCTTGGTATCGGACGAGACGGCGCTCAGCGCCTGGAATTTGCTGCCGCTGCCGAGATCCTGCAGGGCGCTCTGAAAGCCGGCGAGCGTGCCGCGCAGCTGGCCGAAAGCGGACAGTTTCTGGGTGTAAACCGCCTCCTGCCTGGTCAAGGCGGCAAGCGGCCTGCGTTCGGCCGCCATCAACTGTTCGACGATGCCGTTGACGTCGAGTCCCGATCCGATTCCGGCGGCTGCAACCATGTTCGTCTCCTCAGGCTTCGCGGTTGATCAACAGACCCTGCATGCGGTCTATGGATTTGGAAATGGCCAGCATTTCCTCGCTGGGAAATTGGCGCAGCACCTCCTCGGTTGCGGTGTCGACCATCTTGACGACGGTGCGTCCGCTGTCCTGGTCGAGCGAAAACTGGATGCTGGATGAGACCGACTGCACGTACGCATTGGCCGACTGCACGGCGGCTGCAACCGCTTCCTGGGTGGCGGGCTGCGCGGGCGCGAAAACGGGATTGTCGAGCGTGGCGCGCTGCGCGGGGGTGACGGGGGCGGGTGTGGGGGCCTGCCGCAGCGCGGCAAGATCAACTGAATCGACTTTTCCAATGGACATGATGATTCCCCTAGATCAAGCGGCAAAGGCGGAACAAGGAAACTCCTTGCTCCGCCGCTTCGCCCGGGCGCCGGGTTTGACTAAACCCAAAGGCGCCCGTTGTGCTGCACTTTCCAAACTTAGCCGCGCAGCAGCGAGAGCACGTTGTTCGGCAGCGAGTTGGCCTGCGCCAGCATCGCGGTACCGGCCTGCTGCAGAATCTGGCCGCGGGTCAGCGAGGCAGTTTCGGCTGCAAAATCGGCGTCTTCGATCCGGCTGCGCGAAGCGGACAGGTTTTCTGCGCTCGTTTGCAGGCTGGTGACCACCGAGGTGAAGCGGTTCTGCATCGCGCCCAGTGATGCGCGTGCGCTATTGATGGTCGTCAGCGCCGAGTCAATTGAGGCCAGCGCCGCTTGCGCACCCGCTGCCGTGGAGATATCAAGTGCGCTCACTGCAGTACCGGTTGCGGCAGAAGCCGTGGTTCCGTCGGCGACGCCTTTAACACCGGCTGCGGCAGTACCCCCGACGACCACGTTGCCGGTGCCGACATAATTCAGGCTGTAGGAGCCCCATGTCGTGGCCGCAACACCGCCCAAGCCGATATCCGCCAGGGCCGCACCCGTGGCGGTTCCGGCCGCGAAGCCGACGTCAATATTCCTGCCGTCGGCTGCGGATAGCTTGATGGTGTTGCCCGCTTCAAGACTCGCCGTCACGCCGGTTGCCGCGCTATTCGCTTGAATCGCCTGGACGGTGGCATTCACGTTCGTTGCGCCAATGCCAGCCGTAGTCAGCCCTACGTTAATGGCCGTGCCGTTGATGGTGAGTATTGCCGTGCCGTTAGCCGTGATCGGCGTTGATGCATAAGTTCCAGTTGCGGTTGTGGCGTTGGCAGTCGCGGTGACGCCGGTGATGTTCGAGTTGTTGATCGCAGCGGCGATCGCTTTTGCGCTGCCGCCGATGGCGGCGCCGCCCGAGGCTGAAAAAATGTCGACTGCCGTGCCGCCATTCACCCCGATCGTGAATTGGCCCGCGGCCGTGATGCCGGTCGATGCGGTCAAAGTGGAGGTGGTGACCGACGCGCCATAGGTTTGCCCCAGGTTGGCGGTGCGTGCGTTGCCGATGGAGTCGACGGTGATGCGGTCGTTGAGGGTGTTATTGGCACCGACTTGAAAGGTTTGTGCATTGAAGGAGCCATCGAGCAGCTTCACACCGTTAAATGACGAGCTGCCGGCCACACGGTCGATTTCTCCCCGCAACTGGGCGATTTCGCTCTGCAGTGCTGCGCGGTCACCGGCGCTGTTGGACGCGTTGGCCGATTGCACCGCCAGTTCGCGCATACGCTGCAGGTTGTTGCCGATTTGCTGAAGGTCGCCTTCGGCGGTTTGCGCCAGCGAGATGCCGTCGTTGGCGTTGCGCGCCGCCACGTTCATGCCGCGAATTTGCGCCGTCATCCGGTCGGCAATCGCCATGCCGGCTGCGTCGTCCTTGGCGCTGTTGATGCGCAGGCCGGAAGACAAGCGCTGAATCGCGGTATTGAGCGCGGACTGCGAGGTATTCAGGTTGCGCTGCGCGTTGAGCGAAGCGATGTTGGTGTTGATTACTGCTGCCATGTTGTTTCTCCTTTTTTAGTCGAGGGTTCCGGCTGGTGCCGTCAACGTTGGTTTGCCCGCTGGGGCTGCATGAACCGCCGTTGTGAGAGGAATCGTCGGGGGTTGGAGAAAGTTAAGGCTGCTGTTGCAAAAATCTGCATGATCTTCATTCCGCAGCCTGCATGGGGGCTTGTGCCGCCCGGCAAACGCGGTTCTTGCCGGCGTGCTTGGCTTGGTACATGGCGCTGTCGGCGCGGGCGATGGCGGCTTCCTGCGATTCGCCAGGGGCGCGCGCGGCGACGCCGGCGCTGAAGGTGATCAGCACGCGCTCGTTGTTGTCGAGGAAGTATTTCTTGGTGAGGCTGCGCTGCAGCCGGGTGACGATTCCCATGGCCTCGTCGAGCGGTGTGTTGGGCAGCAGGATGAGAAATTCCTCGCCGCCCATGCGCGCGATGTGGTCGGTGAGGCGCAGTTCTTCCTTGGCGACCTTGACTAGGTGGATCAGCGCCTCGTCGCCGGTCTGGTGGCCGCGTTTGTCGTTGAGCGCCTTGAAGTTGTCGACGTCCAGCACGGCGATGCAGAACGGCGAGGCATAGCGGTCGGCGCGCGAGGCTTCGCGCGCGAATTCGTCGTCGAGGCCGCGCCGGTTGAGGCTGCGGGTGAGCGGGTCTTCGCGCACCAGGGCGCTCATTTCGGCGAGCTGGGTTTCCAGCTGGCGGATGCGGCCTTCCGCCTGCAGGGCGGCGTCGCGCTCCTGGATAAGCTGGTCGTGGGCGCGGCGGGTATCGGACTGCGCGGTGCGGGTTTCTTCCAGCAGATTTTCAAGAATGCGGTTCAGCTCCCGCACGTCTTCGGTGCTGCCGATGCGTTCGATGTGGGAGGCGATTTTTCCCTGGTACTCGTCGTTGGCCGCCACGGCGTCGCGCATGCGGCTGACGAAGGTGGTCATGGTGGCTTTCAGTGTGGCGGTGGCTTCGCGCAGGCCGTGCTTGACCAGGCTTTGCTTGTAGATCACTTCCTTGAGCCGTTTTTCCGCTTCCTGCAGCGACTGCAGCCTGAGCGGGCCGGCGACGATTTCCTGCACCATGTCGAGTTGGCCGCGCAGCCAGGTGTCGTCGTCGAGCAGTTCGCCGATGTTTTCCACCAGCAGCAGCAGAATGCGCCGGAACGTTTCCTGCTGGTCGTGGAGGTGCGAGGCATGCTGATCGACGTCGATCCACAGCGATTTCAGGCTGGCTGCGGTATTGCGCAGGGCGCTGGCGCTGCCGGCGTCGCGCACGGCGGAGGCCAGCTGTTGCGCCCGGTCCGCCAGCGCGGGGTGGTGCGACAGCTGGGGGATGAGGCCGAATTCCAGGGTTTTGGCGAGCAGGTCGCGCAGCAGGGTCAGGTCTTCTTCGCCGCCGCTGCCGTCCGTCCGCTGCTTGAGCTGCAGCGCAATCTGGCTCAACTGCTTGCGGCATTGCGCCCAGTCGCTCTTGCGGATGGCCTGGTCGAGTATTTCCACCGGGCCCGCCAGCTCGGGATGGTGCAGGCTGAGGTCCATGACCAGGCCGGACAGCGCGCTGGCGGCGGTGGCGGTGATGGCCGTCGTCGCCGCCACGCCGGGCGCGCCGGTGATTTCCTCGTACAGCGTCTGGTAGTTGTCCGGGGTCGGCGCGATCCGGCGCAGCGCAAGGCGGCGCAAGGTTTCGCGCGCGACTTCGGTCGGATTGGCAAGATTGATTTTGACGGTTGGCTCGGCCATGTCGGCACTCAAACCCGGAAAGGGCAATTCGCTATGCCCGCAAGGGGCAGGCCGTGATTTGCAAAGCCGGCGAACCGGCAACACTCACGCTCTGCCTCGCATGTTAAGGCGGGTGGAAGGGGGATAAAGGGTGGATTAAGGCGGGAAAACCCCGGCATTTCCGAAGACGGATTCAAGATGCGGGATTCGGGCGGCACGCTTTTCCTTGTATATCGAACCTTGCGTCTGGAATCTCAATCGAGCAGTCCCTGCTTGATCGCGTAATGCGTCAGTTCGGCGTTGTTTTTGAGCTGCATTTTCTTCAGCAGGCGGGCGCGGTACATGCTGATGGTCTTGACCGACAGCGCCAGCTGGTCAGCGATGAGGCTGACGGTCAGCCCGGAGGCGATCATGCACAGGGTCTGGTATTCGCGGTTGGAGAGGCCTTCGTGCGGCAGGCCGGCGCGTTCGCCGCTGATTTCGCTGGCGAGTTCCTGGGCGACTTCGGCGCTGATGTACTTCTTGCCCGAGGCGACCAGGCGGATGGCGTCGATCAGCTGATCCGGCGCGCTTTGCTTGTTGAGGTAGCCGGCCGCGCCGGTCTTCAGCGCGCGCACCGCGTACTGGGTCTCCCGGTGCATCGACAGCATCAGCACCCTGATGCCGGGATGTTCGTTCTTCAGCAGTTCCAGGGTTTCCAGGCCGCTGCGGTCGGGCATGGAAATGTCCATCAGCACCAGGTCCCAGGGCTCCCGCCGGGCCATCTGCAGGGCGTTCCTCGCGCAGTCGGCCTCGCCGGCGACTTCGATGTCGTCGACTTCGGCGAGGATTTGCTTGAGCCCTTCGCGGACGATGGCGTGGTCGTCGACGATGAGGATGCGGTAGGGTTTGACGGTGGCCACGGTTTGAACGGTTTTTCGGATTTTATTAGGCGGAACAAGGGGATTATGCCGTCATTTCGGCGTGTCGGGCGGAGCGTCGGGCAGGGGGATGCGCAGGCTGACCTGGGTGCCGCGCCGCCGCGCGGGCAGCACGCTGAGTTCGCCGCCCAGCGCCGCGGCGCGTTCGCGCATGCCGAGGACGCCGAAGCCACGCTTGCCGTTTTCGCCGCGGACCGTCTGGATGCCCTGGCCGTCGTCGGCGACGCTTACCCGCAGGCTGTCGCGGTCGCGGACCAGGCTGACTTTGACCTTGCTGGCGCGGGCGTGCTTGGCCACATTGGTCAGCGCTTCCTGGACGATGCGGAACACGGCGATGGCAAGCTCCGGATCGAGCGGGATGGCGGCGTCGGGGGCGCTGAATTCATGGGCGATGTCGGTGTTGTGGCTGAACCGCTGCAGCTGCCAGCCGATGGCCGACACGATGCCGAAATCCAGCATGGCGGGGCGCAGGTTGGAGGCGATGCGGTGCGTTGCTTCGATGGTCTGGTCGACCACGTTGTCCAGATAGGCGGTGCGTTCGATCAGGCCGGCCTCGCCGGGCGGCAGATGCCGCTTCAGCCAGGAGAGGCCGATCTTGATCGCGGTTAGATTGCCGCCGAGGTCGTCGTGCACCTCGCGGGCAAGGTGCAGGCGCTCCTGTTCCTTGACCGCTTCGACGTGCGCGGCCAGCGCACTCAGCTGCGCCCGGGAACGCCGGATTTCCGCTTCGGCCTGCTTGCTGTGCGTCACGTTCAGCATGATGCCGTCCCAGATCAGGCCGTCCGGCGCTTCGCGCCGGCTGACGCGGAGGTTGACCCATTTCACGTCCTTCCAGGCTTCCATCCAGATGCGGCCTTCCCAGTTGAAGGTCATGTGGCTGCCGCCCGCCGCGGCCAGCCGGGCCAGGTAATCGGCCTTGTCTTCCTCCAGGATCAGCCCGGCGAAGCGTTCCGGGTTGGCGCGCAGGGCGGCCGCCTTGATGCCGAGCAGCTGGGCGGATTGCTCGCTGACGTAGCGCAGCGAGGTGGTGCCGTCGTGCCTGCGCAGCACCTGATAGGCCATGCCGGGAATGTGCGCCACGATCGCGCGCAGGTCGGAGGCCGAGTGCGCCAGCGCCTGCCGCGCTGCTTCGCGCTGGCTGATGTCGTCGGCCATGCAGATGAAAACCGGCTGGCCGCGATGAGTCGCGCAGGATAGCCGGGCCTCGACCGGATAGCGGCTGCCGTCGCGGCGGCAGCACTGCGCATGCAGCGCGATGCGGCGCTTCTTCCCGCTTTGCAGCAGGGCAAGCAGGGTGTGGAACGACTGTTCGTCCTCGGGCGCCAGCAGGTCCAGCGGTGTCAGCTTTTGCAAGGCCGTGAGCGGATATTGCAGGTTGTTCGCTGCGGACGGATTGGCCTGGACGATCTGCAGGGTGTCCGCGTCGAACACCATCACCTCGGTGGCCGATTCCTGCAGGATCGCCTTCAGCAACGCGCCTTCGTCGACAGCTTTGGATGAATCCATACTTCTCCTCATTGCTGAAGCTTTTATAACGACAGATTCCCGTCTTTTTTCTGCCCGTCATTATCGGCGGAAACGCTGCCCGACTTGAAATCGGGCTGAATCTCCCACATCTACCAAGGCAGTTGTCGAGGGGATTGTCCATGCCTACCACCCGTCCCGCCGCCGTCGCAGGCCTTTTCTACCCGGACCGGCCGGCTTTGCTCAGGCAAATGCTCGACGACATGCTGGCCGAAGCCGGACCGGCTGCACCGCCAAGCCGGCCCAAAGCCTTGATCGTGCCGCATGCCGGCTATGTGTATTCCGGCGCCGTCGCCGCCAGCGCCTATGCGCGCCTGGGCGATGGGCGCGGCCGTATCCGCCGGGTGGTGCTGCTCGGCCCCACCCACCGTGTCCCTGTGCGCGGGCTGGCCTTGCCCGAGGCGGAGCGCTTTGCCACCCCGCTCGGCGAAATCCGGCTGGATCGCGCGGGCATGCAGCGCCTCGCCGATCTGCCGCAAATAAGCGCAAGCGCTGCGGCGCACCGGATGGAGCATTCGCTGGAAGTGCAGCTGCCTTTCCTGCAGCAGGTGCTGGGCGATTTCCTGCTGCTGCCGCTGGCAGTGGGCGAGGCGACCGCGGCCGAGGTCGCGGAGGTGCTGGAGAGGGTGTGGGGCGGCGACGAGACGCTGATCGTGATCAGCTCCGACCTGTCGCATTTCCTGCCCGATGCGGCCGCCCGCAAGGCGGACGGCGCAACCGTCGATGCGATCCTGGCGCTGGATTCGCACCTCAACCACGAGCAGGCTTGCGGCGCCACGCCGATCAACGGCCTGCTGCTGGCAGCGCGCAGGCACGGCCTGCATCCGGTCGTGCTGGACGTGCGCAATTCCAGCGACACCGCAGGCGACCCCGAGCGGGTAGTCGGCTACGCCGCGTTCGCCTTCGAGGCCGGGACCGATGCGGACCAGCCGGACGCGGAAAAGGGCGCCACCCTGCTCAGGCTGGCGCGCGCCGAGATCGCCTCCAGGCTGGGGCACGAGGCGGCATCCCCCGCCCAGGCCGGCTGGCTGATGGAGCCGGGCGCCTGCTTCGTCACCCTGACCCGGCACGGCGAGCTGCGCGGCTGCATCGGCACCCTGGAGGCCCACCGCCCGCTGGAAATCGACGTGCGCGAGAATGCGGCGGCGGCAGCATTCCGCGACCCGCGCTTCATGCCGCTGGGCCGCGGCGAGTTCGAGGAAATCCGGGTCGAGGTGTCGCTGCTGACGCCGGCCGAACCGCTGGCGGCGGCGAGCGAGGCGGACGCGCTGGCGGCGTTGCGGCCGCATGTCGACGGCGTGGTGTTCGAATATGCCCATTACCGCAGCACCTTTCTGCCGCAGGTGTGGGAACAGCTGCCCGAGCCAGCCGCGTTTCTCGCCCAGCTCAAGCGCAAGGCGGGCCTGCCCGCGGATTTCTGGTCCGAAGGCGTGCGTCTGTCGCGCTACGGCGTCAGCAAGTGGAAGGAGGCGGCCGCATGAGCATTCCTGAATCGCAACACCCGGCGCGCTGGTGGCAGGTGCTGCCGGACGGCCGCATCGAGTGCAACCTGTGCCCGCGCTTCTGCAAGCTGCACGAGGGGCAGCGCGGGCTGTGCTTCGTGCGCAGGATGGAAGGCGGCAAGATGGTGCTCACCACCTACGGCCGCTCGTCCGGTTTCTGCGTCGACCCGATCGAGAAGAAGCCGCTCAACCACTTCTACCCCGGCAGCTCGGTGTTTTCCTTCGGCACCGCCGGCTGCAATCTCGCCTGTAAGTTCTGCCAGAACTGGGACATTTCCAAGTCGCGCGAGACCGACACGCTGATGGACCGGGCTGCGCCGGACGAGATCGCCGTGGCCGCCGAAAAGAGCGGCTGCAGAAGCGTGGCCTTCACCTACAACGACCCGGTGATCTTCGCCGAATACGCGATGGACGTCGCCGACGCCTGTCATGCGCGAGGCCTCAAGACCGTGGCGGTCACCGCAGGCTATATCACCGAGGAACCGCGCCGCGAATTCTTCGCCAAAATGGACGCTGCCAACGTCGACCTCAAGGCCTTCAGCGACGACTTCTATGTCGAGTTGACCGGCGCCCACCTGCAGCCGGTGCTCGATACGCTGACCTACCTGAAGCGCGAGACGGATACGTGGTTCGAGATCACCACGCTCCTGATCCCCGGCCGCAACGATTCCGACGCCGAGCTTGCGGCGATGAGCCGGTGGATCATGCGCGAACTCGGACCCGGCGTGCCGCTGCACTTCTCGGCCTTCCATCCTGACTGGAAGATGCGGGACGTGCCGCCGACGCCGGCCTCGACCCTCACGCGGGCGCGCGAGATCGCGCTGAAGGCGGGCCTCCACTATGTCTACACCGGGAACGTGCATGACACCACCGGCGGCACGACCTTCTGCCCATCGTGCCACGCGCCGCTGATCGTGCGTGACTGGTACCGCATCGACCGCTACGACCTTACGCCGGACGGCCATTGCCCGCACTGCGCCAGCGCCATCGCCGGCCGCTTCGGCGCGTTCAGTCATCCCTTCGGCAACCGCCGCATCCCCGTTGCCATGCACCGCGAGGGCCGGCCATGAGCGATTCCACCCTGGTCCACATCCCGGCCGGCAATGCCACCGTCGAAGGCATGCTGGAAATTCCCGACGGCGCCGTCGGGCTGGTGCTGTTCGCCCATGGCAGCGGCTCGTCGCGCCACTCGCCGCGCAACAATTACGTCGCCGGCGTGCTGCGCGAGGCCGGTGTTGGCACCCTGCTGATGGACCTGCTGACGCCGGAGGAGGACCGCGACTATTCCCGCCGCTTCGATATCGGCCTCTTGACGCGGCGCCTGCTCGACGCGGCGCGCTGGGTCGGCGCGCAGGAATCCACCCGGAATCTGCCGCTCGGCTTCTTCGGTGCCAGCACCGGGGCCGCCGCCGCGCTCGAAGCCGCCGCCGCACTGGGCGAGGCGGCACGCGCCGTGGTCTCCCGCGGCGGGCGCCCCGATCTGGCCGGCGAACTGGCCCTGCAGAAAGTGAGCGCGCCGACCCTGCTGCTGGTGGGCGGCTACGACGACGGCGTGATCGACCTCAATCAGCTGGCGTACGACCAGCTGCGCTGCAGGAAGGAAATGGTGATCGTCCCCGGCGCCACCCACCTGTTCGAGGAGCCCGGTACGCTGGAGGCGGTGGCGAGCCGGGCGGCAGCCTGGTTCGCAAAGTATCTGCCCACGCAGCAACGCCCCCTGTAGCAGGGCCGCCCCGGCCCGATGCCGTGGTGATTGCCATGGTGCGAAAATCGGGCCGGGGCGGCCCTCCTACAATAGCGTGGAGGCTGCGGCTACCCTTGCGGCCCGCCTACACGCATGGCGCCTACACCGTCTCCATCAGCCGTGGCATCATGAACCGCATGCCTGCCGCTAACAACAACCCCGCCGTTTTCGTTGCCCGCGGCCTCACCAAGGTCTACCGTATGGGCGAGGTCGAGGTGCATGCCCTGCGCGGCATCGACCTCACGCTCTATCGCGGCGAACTGGTGGTGCTGCTCGGCGCCTCGGGCAGCGGCAAGTCGACGCTGCTCAACATCCTCGGCGGGCTCGACGCGCCCTCCGGCGGCGAGGTCTATTACCTCGACCACAAGCTGACCGGCGCTTCCGAGGCCGATCTCACCCGCTTCCGCCGCGAGCACGTCGGTTTCGTGTTCCAGTTCTACAACCTGATTCCGAGTCTCACCGCGCGCGAGAACGTCGCCGCGGTGACCGAGATCGCCACCTCGCCAATGCGCCCCGAAGACGCGCTGGCGCTGGTGGGACTGGGCAAGCGGCTCGACCATTTTCCGGCGCAGCTTTCCGGCGGCGAGCAGCAGCGGGTCGCAATCGCCCGTGCCATCGCCAAGAACCCGGCGGTGCTGCTGTGCGACGAGCCGACCGGCGCGCTCGA